>CAMEXM010000023.1 GCA_945947155.1 Polynucleobacter meluiroseus
TTGTAAAGGGACTTGTCTTTATTCGACAGAACAGCCAGGGGGCTATCGTTACCCATCGAACCAATTGCCTCTTCGCCGGCCAATGCCATTGGCGCCATTAAATACTTTAAGTCTTCTTGGCTGTAGCCAAATGCCTGCTGGCGATCCAATAACTTTGCCGCTGGCCGAATGTGGGCCTGCTCGTCCACGCTGTCTTTCTTAGACAAATCCACTTCATCCAATTTAACGCGTACAGCATCAATCCAGCTCTTGTATGGCTTCGCTTTCGATACCGCATCTTTAAGTTCGACGTCATCAATGATGCGGCCCTGTTCCATATCAATCATGAACATCTTGCCGGGCTGCAAGCGCCACTTTTGCACAATCTTGCTTTCTGGCACTGGTAAAACACCTGCCTCGGATCCCATGATCACGAGATCATCGTCGGTAACGTAATAGCGTGCTGGGCGCAAACCATTGCGATCGAGCGTAGCGCCAATCTGACGGCCATCGGTAAACGCCATAGCTGCAGGGCCATCCCATGGTTCCATCATCGCCGCATGGTATTCATAAAACGCGCGGCGATTCTCATCCATCAAGGTGTGCTGTTCCCATGCTTCTGGAATCATCATCATCATTGCTTGCGCTAAAGGATATCCCGCCATGACCAATAGTTCTAAGCAGTTATCAAAACAGGCAGTATCGGATTGGCCTGGGTAAATCAATGGCCATAATTTTTGTAGATCGTCGCCCAATACTGGGGAGCTAATTGCGCCGGTACGCGCATTGACCCAGTTGACGTTTCCTTTAACGGTGTTGATTTCACCGTTGTGCGCAATCATGCGATAGGGGTGTGCCAACTCCCATGCCGGGAAAGTGTTGGTGGAAAAACGCTGATGCACTAAGGCCAATGCGGATACGCAACGCTGGTCTTGTAAGTCTAAGTAATATGCGCCAACTTGATTGGCCAGCAGAAGCCCTTTGTACACAATCGTGCGTGCCGACATGGATGCAACGAAATATTCTTTACCGTGCTTTAAATGCAAATCTTGAATGGCGTGACTGGCTGTTTTTCGGATGACGTATAACTTACGCTCTAAGGCATCGGTCGTCATGATGTCGCGGCCGCGGCCAATGAAAATCTGGCGAATGAATGGCTCTGTCTTTCGCACCGTTGGCGACATTGGCAATTTCACATCGATTGGTACATCGCGCCATCCCAGCACTACTTGACCCTCTAGGCGAACCGTTCTTTCGAGTTCTTGTTCACAGGCCAAACGGGATGCGCTTTCTTTTGGCAGAAAAATCATGCCCACGCCGTATTCGCCAAACGGTGGCAATGTGATGCCCTGCTTGGCCATCTCCTCGCGATACAAGAGATCAGGCACTTGTATCAAAATGCCGGCACCATCACCCATCAAGGGATCTGCACCAACGGCACCGCGGTGATCCAAGTTTTCTAATATTTGCAAACCCTGCGACACAATCGCATGGGATTTTTTACCCTTGATGTGCGCTACAAAGCCAACACCACATGCATCATGTTCATTTGCCGGATCGTACAAACCGTGTGCACTGGGTCGAATTGCTTCAGTCTCTACTTGTTGAGTTTCTGAAGTATTTTGGATAATTTTGCTATTCATAGTGTGTCTCGATAACGGCGCAAAAAAGGCGCTAAGGCGCGTGGGAGTTCAAATATAGGGGAATACCCCTTCAAGTGCAATCTTTTTAATTTACTCTGTCCCATTTAAATAGGGAGGCTAGCTAGGATGATTAATTTAATAGGGACAGAGTCACTTCTGCTCGCTCTTCCCCGTTACTGCAAAGTTAGGTCCAGTTAATTAAGTTGCCCATGCTGTGGGAGGGTCTTTTTTGTCGGGCGCCCGCGTGGGCGAATCTGCATTGCTTCTAGATTGCCTTTAAAAAGGGTTTTTGCATATTCTGGGCTCACCCATGGTTTTGACCGAAGCAAGGCTTCTGTTATTGCCCGATCCTCTGATTGGGTGGCACCTTCTTTGACGAAGTTTGCCCAAGCCATTTGACGCTCAAACGGGGTGTTTCCAAGGCCCCAAAACTGCCGGTGGTCTTGTAACCATGCCTCCGCTTTTCCACCAATGTGACTGGCATAACTCGTCCAAGGGTAGTCGGCAGGCCGAGAATCTAGCCCGCTGCGGACCGGATTGAGCTCAATGTAACGCTGGCAACGCAGAAGGTAATCGGGGTCAATTAGGGATGAGCGATAACGACCCTCCCAAATTGTTCCGGTGCGGCTATGCTTTTGATTAAAAAATTGCGCGTAGCGCCGCCCTAAGGATTGCATTAATTTCGCTAGCGACTGGGATTCTTTGGGGCTAAGGAGTAAATGCACATGATTAGGCATCAACGCATAAGCATGAACCGCTACTGAAAATTGAGCAGCTGCGGTGCGCAGCCATTCAAGGTAAATGGCATAGTCTGCAGGCGCATGAAACAGTGTCTCGCGATTGTTTCCGCGCACCAACACATGCATTGCCTGACCCGGAATAACAATGCGCGCTTGGCGAGCCATTACGCCAGCCTTCCTAGTTAACCGTACTCACACCACCCGGCGGGGCAAAGTCGGGAATAAACCAATCCCCACCGGACTGCACTACCCCTGCAGGAACCAATCGAGGTTGTTCGGGCTTCCCCTTTAGAGCAATTGCCATAAATGAGGTCCATACCGGCAACGCTAATCCACCGCCCGTTTCGCGATCGCCCAGACTGCGCGGCCGATCAAACCCAATCCACGCTACTGCAACAACATCCGGGGTGTAGCCAGCAAACCAGGCATCATGGGAGTCATTCGTAGTTCCGGTCTTGCCAGCCAAATCAGTACGGCCTAATTTGCCTCTTGCACTGGCGGCCGTGCCCGATTTCGTTACTTCTTGCAACATGCTATCCATGACAAAGGTTGTGCGCGCATCGAGCACTCGGGTAGCGTCTACGCTTGCGCGCACTGGCTGTGCCTCAAAGAGAACGACACCCTTGGTATCAACCATCTTACTAATCAGGAAGGGGTCCACCCGGTATCCGCCATTGGCGAATACGCTATATGCTGTTGCCATTTGTAAGGGGGTCACCGATCCAGCACCTAGGGCCATAGTTAAATAGGGAGGATGTTTCTCCGGCTCAAACCCAAAACGCTGAATGAACTCTTGTGCATACGATGGGCCAATTTTGCGTATCACGCGTACCGATACTAAGTTTTTAGACTTAGCGAGCGCCGTCCGCAGCGGCATAAAACCGTCAAACTTACCATCGTAGTTTTTTGGTTCCCATGCTTGGCTGCCAGTCTCTAAGCTACCAATGGATAAAGGCGCATCATTGACTGAAGTGCTAGGGGTGAATCCTTTTTCAATTGCGGCGGCGTATATGAAGGGCTTAAAAGCAGAGCCGGGTTGACGTTGCGCCTGGGTAACGTGATTGAATTGATTGCGACGAAAATCAAACCCACCAACCAAGGAGAGAATCGCGCCATTCTCCGGATCTAAGGCAACAAACGCTGCCTCAACTTGGGGGAGCTGGGCTAACTTCCAGACACCACTGTCGGAAAGAAGGCGGACTACAGCGCCTGGACGTAACCGCTTTTTTGGTTGTGAGCTATCGGTTAATGATGCCGACGCCAACTTTAAACCATCGCCCTTGATGGAGATCACATCGCCTGTTGCAATCATGATCTGCAACTCTTTTGGTTTCACTTCCAATACAACGCCCGATTGCAATTCATCCAATGGGGGGTAATCCAAAAGGGCTATGTCAATTACGCGCTGCCGCCTAAGTTCATCTTCAGGTAAATCAATGAAGCCTTCTGGGCCACGGTAAGCGTGCCGCAAGTCATAATCAAAAATACCGCGGCGTACCGCTGCATACGCTGCATCCTGGTCCGCCTTAAGCAAGGTAGTGTAAACACTCAAGCCTTGTGAATAAATGGCTTCGCCATATTGACTAAATAATAATTGACGCACCATCTCTGCAGCAAAATCTGCCCGTGTCGAAAACTCATTACCAAGGCCGCGCACGCGTAACTGCTCTGCCATTGCCACCTGATATTGCTCTGGCGTAATGTAGGCTAAATCACGCATGCGCTGCAAGATGTATTCTTGACGAATCTTGGCACGCCGGAAATTACTAACCGGGTTATAAGCTGACGGCGCCTTAGGTAACCCGGCCAACATTGCAGATTCGGCAATGCTCAAACTTTTTAGGTCTTTACCAAAGTAAATTTGCGCTGCACTTGAAAACCCATATGCCCGCTGACCCAAAAAAATCTGATTCATATAAATTTCTAGAATCTTATCTTTCGATAATTTAGATTCAATCTCCCAAGCTAGCAATACTTCATAGATCTTTCGGCTAAATGTTTTTTCATTTCCCAAAAAGAAATTGCGCGCCACTTGCATGGTGATGGTGGATGCGCCCTGAGAAAGACGGCCCCGTAAATTCGCTAAGCTTGCTCGCAAAACACCCAGATAGTCGACGCCGCCATGGGAATAAAAGCGATCGTCTTCAATTGCCAATACGGCATTACGCATCTGCAAGGGAATCTCGGATAAGGGGACTACCGTGCGGCGCTCTTCACCGAACTCCCCAATTAATACTTTATCCGCCGTAAAAACGCGCAGCGGCTCTTTCGGTTTGTAGTCGACCAAGGCTGATATTGGGGGCAAATTAGGAATTGCGATAATGAACGCATAAGCAATCAACATCGTTACCATCACCCCACCCGCCAAAGCAAAGACCAGCAAGGCCTTAATCAGCGGCCCACGAATGGTGCTGGACAGCGATACATTATCAGGGTGCGGACGGTAAGACCGACCGTCAGGCGATCGCTTGAGCGATGGCTTGACTGGTGGCTTGTCTTTAGGGGAGATCGCCATAGGAGGATTATATGTCGGCCGCTTATTCCCTTGTAAATCAGATTAAGCCGACATAAGAGCCGCCTTTTCCCGATAGCGCATGGGTATGCGATCAGCAAAAATTATGGCGTGCCGAAACGATCCATTTCCCCCGCCTCTTTTAATGCCATTTTGAGTGAATTAGGAGATGATCCCGCTATCGGTCATCCCGCCCGCAGTACTCCTTCCATACCTGAGAGCCAGACCATGAATCGCCATTCCTATGAAGCGGATGCCCATCGCCTTTCCGAGCAGTTTCTACAAGATAAAAACCGCAAAGACGATCCCATGCCGGGTGTATCCCGTCCGCTGATTCAAAAGCTCCAGCACGGAACGCTCTTGCAGGAAAAGCCACTTTGGCTTGCAGTGGTTATCTGCATGGTGGCTACTACATTACTGAATAGTTACTGGTTATTTGAATTACGCGCATCCCAAAGCCTACAGCCCGCTGCAGCTGATGAGGAAGGGCAAGGCGTCCAGCAAGTCAAGGCGCTTGTTTTAAGCCTAAAGGACCAGCTTGAAGATAATCATGATTTGCTGTTATCCGAACTGGAATCACTGGAAGGCATGGTGTTGCAAAATACCAATGCAACTCGGGCGCGCAATGCCCACAGTCTGCAAGCCCCAAAAATTAGTCCTGCCGAGCAGTCCCTTAAGCGATGGCGCTACTTGGGGATGAGTAACGCCAGTTCGGGCATAAGCGGTCTTTTTCATACAGGGGAGGGCGTGCAGCACATTGCCCTAAATAGTCCGGCAGTAGTGGGCTGGCACCTTTCCTCCGTGACACGCGAGCAGGCAATTCTCACATCAAATGACGGTAAGTCTGTCGCTATTTCGACTAGTAAGGAGTAAAGCATGAGATTCGTGTGCTGCTTATCTTTACTACTGATCATTGCAGTAAGTCCTTCTAATGAGGCGCAGGCGACTTCCAGCAACCGGATAACAGCCGCAACGCCTTCAGTTCAGCAAAATGCCATCAGCCTGCACTTTGCCAACATTGAGGTCAGCGGGCTTTTACACGAATTAGCACGCCTTGGTGACACCAACTTTTTGTTAAGTGAGTCCATTCAAGGGCATATGTCAGTGAACCTTAAAAATACGGCCTGGCACACCGCCTTACACTCCATTTTGGCCAGCAGGGGTTTAAGCATCATTCGGCAAGGTGATATTTACTGGATTGCCCCCCATGCTGAAATTCTGATTTTTCAAAAGCGCCGCCGAGACGATGCGGCATTGCCTTTCGGGGGCGACCATCTCAGTAGTCCAAAGCAAATTTTGATTGAAGCGCGCATCGTCGAAGCGGACCACCGTTTTGCGCGTAACTTAGGCGCAAAACTGGGATTACAGGCCAACGGCATTCGCGGCATTGCCGATAACACTCTGGTCAGCAATTTGGACTTGGGGGCATCGGGACTGGCTGGCTTTGATCCGAGCACTGTGGCAGCCACCCTTCTATCCAAGGGAGCAACGCGATTGCTACAAATGGAACTGTCCGCATTGGAAAGCGATGGTCAAGGGAAGATTTTGTCTAATCCGCGCATCATGACCGCAGACCAGGTAAAAGCAACGATTGAGCAAGGCACTGAACTTCCATATCAAACGTCGAGCCAAACCGGTAGTAAGCTGCAATTCCGTAAGGCCAATTTGCGCCTTGAAGTCGTTCCCAAAATACATCCGGACGATAAGATTTCCATGCTGGTTTCCATCAACAAAGATACGATCGGCATGAAAACCGAACAGGGGTATGCCATTGACACTAAAAATCTGAGCTCAGAAGTCACGGTTGAAAATGGTGGGACCGTGATTATTGGGGGCGTCTACCAAACCACAGAGCGCGAGGATGTAGTCAAAGTCCCTTTATTGGGTGACATCCCACTAATTGGTCACTTTTTTCAGCATAAATCCACCTTACGCGATAAAACAGAGCTATTGGTCTTCATAACCCCCACCGTTCTCAACAAACCCTAATAAAATCAGCAGGTGAATTCCTTAACAAAAAATATTTATCTTGTTGGCCTAATGGGCGCCGGTAAATCGACGGTTGGTAAATTATTGGCACGCAAATTAGATCGTCGATTCATTGATGCCGATGCCTTGATAGAGGAGCGCTGTGGGGTCAAAATACCCGTCATTTTTGAAATGGAGGGTGAGGCCGGCTTTCGTAAGCGGGAGGCACAGGCCATTAAAGAAGCGGCGCAGGAAGAGTCGATTGTTCTGGCTACCGGTGGCGGCGCTGTCATTCTTCCAGAGAATCGTGCCTTACTAAGCAGTAGAGGCACTGTGATTTATTTACATGCAGGGCCAATGGAACTTTGGCACCGCACTAAAGGTGGTGAAGGTCGTCCTCTTTTACAAACCGGAGATGCGCGTCAAACCCTAGAGAATTTATACCGAGTGCGTGATCCGCTGTACCGCGAAATTGCACACCACGTGATTGAAACAGGCAAACCCAGCGTCAATCAGCTGGTCCATACATTACTGATGCAACTTGAGCTCTCCCCATGAAAACATTACACGTTTATTTAGCTAGCCGCAGCTACCCTATTTACATTGGTACGGATTTGCTTGAGCAAAAGGCGCTATTCGAGCCCCACCTCAAATCCACTACTACGGTGTTTATTGTGAGTAATACAACCGTTGCGCCGCTGTATGCAAAAACGCTGACGAACACCTTAACCCAACTGGGTAAAACCGTTCGACTGCTTGAATTACCTGACGGCGAGTCATT
The DNA here is from genome assembly GCA_945947155.1 of Polynucleobacter meluiroseus. Classification (GTDB taxonomy): domain Bacteria; phylum Pseudomonadota; class Gammaproteobacteria; order Burkholderiales; family Burkholderiaceae; genus Polynucleobacter; species Polynucleobacter meluiroseus_G. The sequence continues at coordinate 7,624 of CAMEXM010000023.1, forward strand.
TAAAGACTGGCAGCACTTGCAGCTCATTTTTAATGAGCTGCTTGCGCATGGCGCCGATCGCCAAAGTATGATCGTGGCGCTGGGCGGAGGTGTTGTGGGCGACATGGCCGGCTTTGGCGCTGCCAGCTTTATGCGTGGCATTCGATTTATTCAAGTACCCACCACCTTGTTGGCTCAAGTTGACTCGTCAGTGGGTGGCAAAACCGGCATCAATCATCCCTTGGGGAAAAATATGATTGGCGCCTTTCACCAACCAGTGGCCGTGATTGCTGATTTAAATACACTCCGCACACTACCGGCACGCGAACTCTCTGCTGGCCTAGCTGAGGTTATTAAACATGGTGCGATTGCTGATACTGATTTTTTAGATTGGATCGAAGCCAATACCGGTGCCTTACTTGCATGCGATACCAATGCGATGGCTCATGCAGTTTTGCGCTCATGCGAAATCAAGTCGGCCATTGTTTCTGCCGATGAACGTGAAGGCGGAATAAGGGCCACTTTAAATTTCGGTCATACCTTCGGTCATGCGATTGAATCTGGGCTTGGGTATGGCAAGTGGCTGCATGGCGAAGCGGTAGGCTGCGGCATGGTTATGGCGGCTGATCTGAGTGCCCGCTTAGGTCATATTAGCCAGGTCGATGCGCAGCGCCTGAAACGAATTATTGAATCAATGCACTTGCCCATTGTGCCGCCAAAACTAGGCACAGAGCGCTTTATGGAATTAATGCAGGTGGATAAAAAGACGGAGGCAGGGCAAATTCGCTACATTACATTAGAGTCGGTTGGCGCCGCGCGCATTCAGCAAGTGGCGGAAACAACTGTTATTGAAACGCTCGTTGCTACTGGCGCAGCATAACAAAATGAGGTCTTGCTTATTTTAGTGCGATAGTTAGTGCCTGGCCTGCTTGTGCACTAGCAAACTCGGATAAATCGCTGAGCAACTCACGGCCGGTTTTGGTGTCGAGCCACAGTGGCTTTGCCAAACTTCCCGCCCAACGGTAATGAAAGCCGCCACACTTTGCAGCTACCCATATTTCATGAAGGGGTGGCTGGGTGTTGACCACAATCACACTGCGATCGTGAAACTGAATGGTAATGACATTACCCCCTTGGCGCGATACATCAAGATCCAAGTCTAGGCGATCATCAGCAGCTTCTAGTGCCAGCTCGATGGACTGTAGCAGGTGCGCGCCCAGCTGATGAAATTGCGAGTCATCAATTGCTTCTACCGTAGTATTGCTAGGCTTGGTGTTAGGCTGCTGCATGCTATATTCAATCATTCGTAATAAAGATAACCATGATAGCCATTCTAATCAGAGCACTCGGCATTGGACTTCTAATATCCCTCACGGGATGCGGGGTTAGAGGCCCACTCTACTTGCCTACGGTACCGCCTGCTCCGAATCCCCCTCCTCAAGCTGAGCCTAAAGGCGTTTTATACCCGCCTAGTAGTCCAGCTAACACCAACCTTCCAAAGCAATGACTGTCGACTCCAAATCCACACCGCTGCCTAATTTATCCGGCTTTTCAGAGCGTGGCGGCCAGTGGTATGCCGAGGACGTGTCCTTGGCGAGCCTAGCGCAGCAATACGGAACGCCCCTCTACATTTACAGCAAGCGTGCCATTACAGAGGCCTATCAAGCCTATGATCGTGCCTGCGTAGACGCAAATGGCCAGCGGCGTGCCCGCGTCCACTTTGCGATGAAAGCCAATAGCAATTTAGCCATTCTCGATTGCTTGAAGCGCTTGGGGGCTGGCTTTGACTTAGTCAGCGGCGGCGAACTGGCCCGCGCCCTTGCCATTGGTGCCGAGCCCGCCAGTTGTGTATTTGCTGGGGTTGGCAAATCGGCGGCAGAGATTACGGCCGCATTACAAGCTGGTGTGCAATGCATCAATGTGGAGTCAATTGCTGAGTTACAACAAATCAATCGCATTGCTACTGAACTGAAGTGCCGCGCGCCCATTTCCTTACGCGTCAATCCCGATGTCGATGCACAAACACACCCGTATATTTCAACGGGGTTAAAAGATAATAAATTTGGTATTGCATACCACGAGGTTCTCAAAACCTATCGGGAAGCCACACTCTTGCCGCAAGTTGATGTCATTGGCATCGATTGCCACATTGGCTCACAAATTACGAGCACCGCACCCTATTTGGATGCCGTTGATAAAGTGTTGGATTTAGTGGTCCAGCTAAAAAAAGAGGGGATTGTGATTCACCACCTCGATCTCGGTGGCGGCCTTGGTATCTCCTATGGAGCAGAGACTCCGCCTGACATAACCGAATTCACCAACATGCTGTTAGATCACCTTGCAAAACGCGGCTTTGCTCATTTGAACGTAATTCTTGAGCCGGGCAGATCATTGGTTGGTAATGCGGGCGTTTTACTTACTCGCGTGGAGTATCTAAAACCCGGTGCGGAAAAGAATTTTTGTATTGTGGATGCGGCGATGACGGAGTTAATGCGCCCCGCACTCTATGAGGCATATCACGCGATTGTGCCAATTCAAGCAAACGCGCTCTCGCGTCAAACCTATGATGTGGTGGGCCCCGTTTGCGAGTCTGGCGATTGGCTTGGACGTGATCGCGCGCTTGCGATTGCGGAAGGGGATTATTTGGCCATCCTATCTGCTGGAGCCTACGGCTTTGTGATGTCCTCAAACTACAACACGCGGCCCCGCCCTGCAGAGATCATGGTAGATGGCGACAAAGCCTATGTGGTTCGTGAGCGTGAAAATGTGAACGATCTTTTTGCGGGTGAACGCACCCTGCCTTAAAACAAAAACCCCGCACAGTATGCGGGGTTTTTTATTGCGTGCAGTAGATTGGCTTAACGCAAACCAGCCATGTAATCTGATACCGCCTTGATTTCTACATCGGATAGTTTTCCTGCAATTGCAGTCATCTGTGCGTTATTTTTACGTGTGCCATCGCGGAAGTAACCCAGCTGTGCTGCTGAATAATCTGCCCACTGACCACTCATAAGCGGGTATTGCGCGGGGATGCCAGCACCGTTCGGGCTATGGCAAGCAGCGCACGCAGGTATGCCTTTTTCTGCAATACCGCCTGCATAAATTTGCTTGCCTAATCCAATGGTCTCTTTATTCTGGGCAACGCCTAAGGAAACCGTTTGCTTATTTAAATACGCCGCAATATTGGCCATGTCTTGCTCTGTTAACGCCGCCGACATACCGGCCATGATGGCATTTGCACGGGTGCCATCCTTGTAGTTTTTAAGTTGCTTTATGGTGTAAGCGCTGTGCTGGCCAGCCAACTTAGGCCATGCACCGGCAGCACTCTTGCCTTCGGTACCGTGGCAGCTTGCGCAGCCGATTACACCCCGCTGTGGGTCACCATTGCTATACAGCTTCTCTCCAATAGCTGCATCGGGTTTAGCCGGCTTAGTAGCAGGGCCCGCAGCCATGCTGGAGGCACTAAAGCCAAGACTGGCGGCGGCCAAAAAGGCCATTACGCCAGACCGAAAGCCGTTTAATTTGGAGATTTGAACAGATTGACGCATTATGTTTACCTTAACAAAAATTCCTAAGAGTGCATGGATAACGCCAATTTACCGACGCCCACCATTTCTATCACTATTTTGCGTGATTTTACAATAGCTTGCACACATGTCTAAACTCTTTCAAGCGCGTTTCGCCACCACCGTAAACGACATCCACTGCCTACCTGAGCTTGGACTGCGTGAGGTTGCCTTTGCAGGGCGGTCAAATGCGGGCAAATCCACTGCCATTAATGTGCTGTGCAATCAAAAAAGGCTGGCTTTTGCCAGCAAAACCCCCGGGCGGACCCAACATATCAATTATTTCGGGGTTTTTGCCAAAGAGGACTTATTAGCCTATTTAGTGGATTTGCCGGGATACGGCTATGCCGCCGTCAACCGCGAAACCAAATACCATTGGGACGGCCTTTTAAGCGACTATTTACAGCAACGCAACCCCTTGGTTGGCCTGATCCAGATTGTCGACGCTAGGCGGGGCATTACGGACCTGGATGAGCAAATGATTCAGTGGTTCGTACCCACCGGCAAGCCGATTCATATCTTGCTGAGTAAGTGCGATAAATTGAACAAAAGTGAGTGCCGTCATGCCCTTGAGGCAGTTACCAAGCAATTGCAGCAGTACGATCCGGACTTGGGCGACGGCGCTAAGGCATCTTCCCGATTAACAGCGCAGCTATTTTCGAGTACAAAGCGAATAGGGCTTGAAGAAGCCGATAAACTGATTCTAAGTTGGCTGTTTCCTGAGCCTGAGCCTGAAACTATTACATCACCTTTAACTACCGACATACCCCATGAGCTCACTATTCCAGTTTCCCGCCCATAGACCCCGGCGGATGCGTCGCGATGATTGGTCGCGCCGCCTGATTCAAGAAAATTCTTTATCTTGCAGTGATTTGATCTACCCGGTATTTTTACTAGAAGGCACAAATCAAACGGAAGCGGTGAAGTCCATGCCCGGCGTTAATCGGGTGTCACTCGATTTACTGTTACCCGTTGCACAAGAATGCGTCACTTTAGGCATCCCAGTGCTTGCCCTATTTCCAGTGATCAGTAGCCAACTCAAAACCCCAGATGGGCAAGAGGCGTTTAATCCGAATGGGCTCGTCCCGACTGCGGTGCGCGAGCTAAAAAAACATTTCCCTACTTTAGGCATCATGACCGATGTCGCGCTCGACCCATATACCAGCCATGGTCAAGATGGCGTATTGGATGATGCTGGCCGCATTCTGAATGATGAAACTACCGCCATCCTAGTAAAGCAAGCTGTCATGCATGCTGCTGCTGGCGTCGACATAGTGGCACCGTCCGACATGATGGACGGTCGCATTGGCGCCATTCGTGCCGCACTTGAAAAAAACCAACTGATCCACACGCGCATCATGGCCTACTCGGCTAAATACGCATCGGCATTTTATGGGCCATTCCGGGATGCAGTGGGTTCAGCTCAAAATCTGGGCAAGGCCGATAAAAAAACCTATCAAATGGATGTCGCAAATAGCGATGAAGCTTTGCGTGAGCTCGCGCTCGACATCAGTGAAGGGGCTGACATGGTGATGGTCAAGCCCGGCATGCCCTATTTGGATATTGTGCGCAGGGCCAAAGACACGTTCTCTTACCCCACCTTTGCCTATCAAGTCAGCGGTGAATATGCCATGCTAAAGGCAGCAGCGCAAAACGGCTGGCTTGACCACGATGCCGTCATGATGGAATCGCTGACGGCGTTCAAGCGCGCCGGCGCTGATGGGGTATTAACTTACTTTGCGCTCGAGGCAGCGCGCATACTAAAAGCAAAGCCCTAAACCAGCTACGTGCTTAAGGTGCTGCTGCGTTTAGACGCAGTAAGAAGCGATCGGGCGGCATAAAGCCAACCACGCGCTGATTGATCTGCTCCTCGCCCGCGGAATTAAATAGCAGAATGCCGGGCGGGCCAAATAAACCATACTGTTTTAATAAAGCCTGGTGCTCGGCAGTATTGCGGGTGACATCGGCTTGTACCAAAATAAAGTCCTGCATCTTTTTGACCACCGCTGCATTTTGAAATGTCTTGATTTCCATTTCTTTGCAGCTAATGCACCAATCTGCATAAAAATCGAGCAGCAATGGCTTACCTGTTCGCTTGGCTTCGTCAAGGAATGGCTGCAAAGCCTCGATCGAGCCGATGACCTTAAATGTCAGACCGCCAAGCTGCTTTTCTGGGGGTGCCAACGCCCCACTATTGCCACTCGATGAATTTGAATTGCCAAGCAAAATTGGTGACACAATCCATGCGGCCAGGATGATAAGCATGATGCCCAATAGGCGCTGAAGACCGATCATCCATTTGCCTGTAGTTGGTATCAGCATGCGCGCTTCTACTGCGATGAAAAAGAGTGGTAGTCCCATGCCAAGCGCCATCACAAATAGTAATCCGCCACCTAAACTCATCGATCCGGTATGCGCTATAAAACCCAGCACGCCCGCTAGTGGCGCGGTGATGCATGGGCTGGCCACTAAGGTGGATACGCCGCCCAAAATAAAAGCACCCGTAATACTTCCACCTTTTTGCCGACCAGCAATCCGATCAATATGCTTGTGCCAAGACTGCGGGAAGCGTAGCCCGTAAAAACCAAACAGACTTCCAGCAAGCACCAAAAGCAATAACGCAAAGGCAGTTAACACTACCGGATTTTGTAGGGCTTGCTGCGCGCCGCTACCCAATGCCGCCATCAATACTCCGGCTAGCGCATACATGAGCGCCATCCCTAAAATATATGCTGCCGCAAGCACTGCTGCGCGCGCCTTTTTAATTGGTTTACTACCTTGCGTGCCAAAAACGATGCTCGACAAAATGGGTAGCATTGGCAATACGCAGGGCGTGAATGCTAATGCCAGCCCAAGCACAAAGAAGGCAATAAATAAGTAAGCTGCTGGTGTTTCCTTTAAAAATTGGCCGATCGCATTCACATCATCGCGCTGCTGCCATAGGCCTATAAAACGATCCGTAACACTCGGCTGTTGATTGTTTGCTCGGCTACTAGCATCCAGGATTGCGTCATCTGGCATAGGCATGACTTGCACACCCGGCGCAGCGATATTGAATTTCAAGGTGGTGGGTGGATAGCAAATTCCCCCGTCGGCACAGCCTTGTAAGTCGACTTCAATCTGAATTCCCTGGCCTTTTTCTGCTAATGTAGCCCCGCCCGGCAGAGTCAAAATAACCTCAATAGGGTAGCGATAGATCGGCATGTTTTTCTGAAAAGTCTCATCAAACTTGACTTCGGCTTTCGGCAGTGCTGCCGTCAAGGTTTGACTTACGCCATCACGCTGCATCAACCGAAACTGAAAGGCCTCTTGGTAGAGATAGTATCCCTTTGCAGTTAAAAAATCGACCTGCAGTTGCGTTCTATTTTCAAGCCAGCTGACGGTTACAGGAAACGCTTTATCGGGGTGTAGAAACGCTTTTTGGGCACTTGCCGGTAATATAAAAAGAAGCGATGCGACTATCGCCATGGCGAACAGGAGCAATCCATTCCAGCGGTCGTTGATACGAAGTGGGTTCATCTACTCGCTTGTGTCTTTTGTTTCTACGCTCACCCACTGTGCGTAAGCATCATTGCAATGGGTAATCGATTGGCCAATGATCTCAGGGACATCGTAGGGGTGATTTTGCTTGATAAAGGCTGAGATCGCAGGCCACTGCTCTGCAGTAGTTTTTGCCACCAATACCGACTCTTGCTCCTCGCATAGGCGCCCTTCCCAGCGGTAAATGGATTGCATGCCTGACTGTATTTGCACGCAGGCCGCTAAATGCGCATCAATCAAGCGCTTTGCCAATACCTTAGCAACTTCCTTGTCTGGAAGGCTTGTCATGACCAATAGCAATTGAGTCATTGGGAGAATCCATTGTTCACTGTGTGATTCATAAACTGGGCTAATTAAAAAAGCAAAAAGCCAGACCGAAGCCTGGCTTTTGAATATACCCCAAAGACTTAAGCTGCGTCAGTTTCGACTGCAGTCTCTTCGACTTCTGGGCGATCCATCAATTCAACCAATGCCATTGGCGCATTATCACCATGGCGAAAGCCAAACTTTAAAATGCGCAAGTAACCGCCTGGGCGTGTCGCATAACGTGGGCCAAGTTCGGTAAAGAGCTTGGTAACGATATCGCGATCGCGGGTGCGATTAAAAGCCAATCGGCGATTTGCCAAATTGTCCTTTTTGCCCAAAGTAATTAAAGGCTCAACAACCATGCGCAATTCTTTTGCTTTTGGCAAAGTGGTTTTAATCACTTCATGCTCTAAAAGCGAATTGGACATATTGCGCAACATCGCCAAACGATGGGATGAAGTTCTGTTGAGTTTGCGTAAGCCGTTTCCGTGACGCATGGTGCTTCCTTTCTAATTATTTCTCGAGGCTAGCGGGTGGCCAGCTCTCAAGTTTCATGCCAAGACTCAAGCCGCGGGCCGCCAATACATCCTTAATTTCATTCAAGGATTTGCGACCCAAGTTAGGTGTCTTTAACAATTCATTTTCGGTACGTTGGATCAAATCACCAATGTAATAAATATTCTCGGCCTTCAAGCAATTGGCAGAGCGTACTGTCAACTCAAGATCATCGACCGGACGCATCAACATCGGATCAACTGTCGATGAACGGCTCGGAGCCAAATCACCCATCACTTCGCTACTTTCGAGCGCAGCAAATACAACCAGCTGATCGACCAAGATGCTAGCAGCTTGACGAATCGATTCTTCTGGCGATAACACGCCGTTAGTTTCGATGGTCATTACTAAGCGATCTAAGTCAGTACGTTGTTCAACGCGAGCAGACTCTACAGCATAGCTTACGCGCGAGACCGGGCTAAACGACGCATCTAATACAATGCGGCCGATTAACTTGGTTGCCTCATCGTGGTATTGGCGCATGTTGCCCGGAACATATCCACGACCTTTTTCAACTTTGATCTGCATATCCAGCTTACCGCCTGCGGATAAATGCGCAATCACATGATCTGGGTTAATGATCTCAACATCGTGCGGCAAATCAATGTCCTTTGCGGTAACAACGCCAGGACCTTCTTTGCGCAAATTAATCATAACTTCATCGCGTGACTGAAGTTTGAATACGACGCCCTTCAAATTCAACAATAAATTGACAACGTCTTCTTGTACGCCGTCCAGAGTCGAATACTCATGGACAACGCCAGCGATAGCAACTTCAGTGGGTGCAAAACCCACCATGGATGACAGCAATACACGGCGTAATGCATTACCTAAAGTATGGCCATAGCCACGCTCAAACGGCTCCATTACAACTTTTGCTTGATTTGCAGTAATTGCTTCAACAGAAATAATTTTTGGCTTGAGCAAATTTGTTTGCATATATTCTTCCTTAGAGTGCCTAATTAGCGCGAATACAATTCGACGATCAAACTTTCATTAATTTCACCGCTAATTTCATCGCGGTCGGGCACTTGCTTAAATGTTCCTTCTAGCTTTGCTGCATCAACAGTGACCCAGTTAACTGCGCTTGTTTGCTGCACTAAATTGAGCGATTCCTGGATGCGAGTTTGCTTCTTTGCTTTTTCGCGAATTGCAATTACATCGCCAGGCTTGACCTGAATCGATGGAATATTGACGGCACTGCCATTGAGCATAACGGCGCAATGCGATACCAACTGACGCGCTTCTGCACGTGTAGAACCAAAGCCCATGCGATAAACCACGTTATCCAAACGGGATTCTAGGAGCTGCAATAAAGTTGCACCCGTATTGCCTTTGCGACGCTCTGCTTCAGCAAAGTAACGGCGGAACTGACGCTCTAAAATGCCGTACATGCGCTTCACTTTTTGCTTCTCGCGCAACTGATTGCCGTAGTCCGAAGTCCTGGAGCCTGATGTGCGTCCATGTTGACCTGGTTTGGTGTCCAGTTTGCATTTATCCGACAGAGCGCGGCGTGCACTCTTCAGAAATAAGTCGGTACCTTCCCGACGTGATAATTTGGCCTTAGGGCCTAAGTAACGTGCCACGGTGCTTTCCTTTCTTTGCCGCAGTCTTTCGACCGGCGGTGAGTTCATCCCTTACATCAGATGAACAGTGGGCTTTTAATAAAAAATAGCTAAACGGATACTGCGAACTGCAAAACTTAAATACGGCGACGCTTTGGAGGGCGGCAGCCATTGTGTGGCACTGGCGTTACGTCTTGAATCTCAGTAATCTTGATTCCCAAAGAATTCAAGGCACGGACAGCAGATTCGCGACCTGGGCCAGGACCCTTAATTTGAACTTCTAAATTCTTAATGCCACATTCGATTGCTGCCTTGCCTGCAACTTCAGCCGCTACCTGAGCAGCAAATGGAGTTGACTTACGTGAGCCTTTAAAGCCTTGGCCACCGGAAGTAGCCCATGACAACGCATTGCCTTGGCGATCTGTAATGGTAATGATGGTGTTATTAAACGAGGCGTGGACGTGCGCAATGCCGTCTGCTACGTTCTTTTTCACTTTCTTACGAGCGCGCTGAGCGGCTGCGTTTGAAGTACTTTGCTGTTTTGCCATGTCGTTAAACTCTCTCGATTATTTCTTAAGTGCGATGCCAGACTTCCGTGGGCCCTTACGGGTACGCGCGTTTGTCTTAGTACGTTGGCCGCGAACTGGCAGGCCTTTGCGATGGCGAACACCACGGTAGCAACCCAAGTCCATCAAGCGCTTGATGCTCATCGTGACTTCACGACGCAGGTCGCCTTCTGTCGTCAGCTTGCCAACTTCGTCGCGCAATTTTTCTAAATCGCTATCGGTTAAATCTTTTACTTTCTTGTCAATTGGAACGCCCGTTGACGCACAAATTTTGCGCGCTTGAGTTGTGCCAATGCCAAAAATAGCCGTTAAACCGATAACGGTATGTTGATGATTCGGGATGTTTACCCCAGCGATACGTGCCATGAGAATTCCTCTTAATTAACCGAATTAGCCTTGACGCTGCTTATGGCGTGGATCTGATGAACAAATCACGCGCACAACGCGTTTACGCTTAATGATCTTGCAATTTCTGCAAATGCACTTTACGGATGCCAATACTTTCATAACTCACCTATTTAAAATATATTTACTGCTTAACCACTATTTCGCGCGGAAAATAATACGTGCGCGCGTCAGGTCGTATGGAGTCATCTCCACCGTCACCTTGTCTCCCGGAAGAATTCGAATGTAATGCATTCGCATCTTTCCAGAAATATGCCCCAGTACAACGTGTCCGTTTTCAAGCTTTACGCGAAACATCGCGTTTGGCAAATTCTCAACCACCTCACCAGCCATTTGAATAACATCATCTTTTGACATAGTTACTGTGTAATACCCATCTTAAAATTCGCCTTCTTCATTAAAGAGCCATACTGCTGCTGCATTACAAACGACTGGACTTGCGACATAAAGTCCATTGCTACGACAACAATAATTAAGAGCGAGGTACCACCAAAATAGAACGGTACGTTGTATTTCAAGACCAAGAACTCTGGCAGTAAGCACACGAGAACCATGTAAATAGCACCACCTAAGGTGAGGCGCACCAAAATCTTGTCAATGTAACGGGCTGTCTGATCACCTGGCCGGATACCAGGAACAAAAGCTCCACTTTTCTTTAAATTGTCTGCAGTGTCACGGCTATTGAATACCAAAGCGGTGTAAAAGAAACAGAAGAAAATAATGGCCGCGGCGTAAAGGATCACATAAACTGGCTGACCTGGCGCCAATGTCGCCGCTAAATCTTTAATGACGCTACTGAACATATTGGTCGGCTCGCCCGAAGTAAACCAGCCAGCAATGGTTGCGGGGAACAAAATAATCGACGAAGCAAAAATAGGGGGAATAACTCCAGCCATATTGAGTTTCAATGGCAAATGGGATGATTGGCCACCATACACTTTGTTACCAACCTGACGCTTCGCGTAATTAACGAGGATGCGTCGCTGGCCACGCTCAACAAATACAACGAAATACGTCACTGCAATCACGATCAACACAATGAACAGGCCGGCCAAGATACTCATCGAGCCAGTACGAACTAATTCACCCAAGCCACCGACTGCGCTGGGCAGGCCAGACACAATTCCAGCAAAAATAATGATCGAAATTCCGTTGCCTAAACCGCGCTCTGTAATTTGCTCACCCAGCCACATCAGGAACATCGTTCCAGTGACTAAAGTAATTACGGTGTAAACCTGAAATGCCATACCAGGGTCAATCACGAGACCCGGCTGTGCTTCTAGCGCTACTGAAATACCCAAAGCTTGGAAGGTTGCCAAAACAACGGTTGCATAGCGGGTGTATTGCGTAATTTTGCGTTGGCCAGCAGGGCCCTCTTTTTTCATTGCCTCTAGCGATGGAACAATGATCGTTGTTAACTGCATGATGATCGATGCAGAAATGTAAGGCATGATGCCGAGCGCAAATACGGTAAAACGGGACAATGCGCCACCTGAAAACAGGTTAAACATTCCCAAGATGCCATCTTTTTGGCCTGAAAACAATTCTGCCAACTGATTTGGGTCAATACCAGGCACCGGGATATGTGCACCGATTCTGAACACAATCAAAGCGAGCAGCAGGAAAACCAAGCGTCGGCGTAAGTCGCCGAACTTGCCCCCTGCTTGCGCAGCGCCTTGAGTGTTGGAAGATCCGAGTGCCATTACTGTATCAATTAAGCCTGGTCAACCAACTTACCGCCAGCAGCTTCAATAGCAGCTTTTGCGCCGGCAGTTGCTGTTAGGCCTTTTAAGGTAACGGCGCGCTTGAGTTCACCCGTCTTAATTACCTTAACGGCGTTAATCTGCTCGCCTGCATAACCATGCTGCTTCAAAACCAAAAGATCAACCTCTGGTAAACCAATCTTTTCGAGATCATTCAATGTAATTTGGCCGACGTGACGGCGGGTCAAGGACACGAATCCGCGCTTTGGTAGACGACGATACATAGGCATTTGACCGCCTTCGAAACCAACTTTGTGAAAGCCGCCTGAACGGGATTTTTGTCCCTTGTGCCCACGACCGGCTGTTTTGCCAAGGCCAGAACCGATACCACGACCAACGCGGCGGCGATTTTTCTTTGAACCTTCTGCAGGTTTAATTGTGTTGAGTTGCATAGTATTTGCCTATATATCTTGCTGATCGTTAGCCGATGACTTTGACCAAATAAGAAACTTTATTAATCATTCCGCGTACTGCAGGGGTATCTTGTAATTCTGAAACCGAGTTGATACGGCGTAAGCCTAAACCGCGAACAGTGGCACGGTGACTTTCACGTGTACCAATCAAACTGCGAACCAATTGCAGTTTGACTTTGGAGTTGGATTGCGTTGTCATTTATGAATTCCTAATCTAGTGGTCTTAGCCGAGAATCTCTTCAACTGACTTGCCGCGCTTGGCAGCAATTTCAGAAGGAGTACTCATCTTGCTTAAGCCATCGATGGTTGCACGAACCATATTGTAAGGATTGGTTGAGCCAATCGACTTCGCAACAACGTTGGTTACGCCCATTACATCAAAAATAGCGCGCATTGGGCCGCCGGCAATAACGCCTGTACCGTCTTTGGCTGGGGAAATCATCACCCGTGACGCGCCATGCTGACCGATCACGGTATGTTGCAAAGTGCCCTTGCGGAGCGTTACCTTGATCATCTTGCGACGGGCTTCATCCATTGCTTTTTGAACAGCCACAGGAACTTCTTTCGATTTTCCTTTGCCCATTCCAATACGGCCATCGCCATCGCCTACTACGGTCAGTGCGGCAAAACCTAAAATACGGCCGCCCTTCACTACTTTCGTTACGCGATTAACAGCAATCATCTTTTCGCGAAGACCATCATCGCGCTCTTCTGATTGCATTTTGGTTTGCATTTTTGCCATGTTTTTTCCTAAACCAATCTGTTAGAACTTCAGGCCGGCTTCACGCGCGGCTTCTGCTAATGCTTTAATACGTCCGTGATAACGGTGGCCAGAGCGGTCAAAGGCGACGTCTACAACACCGGCTTTCACAGCACGTTCAGCAATTAACTTACCAATTTGTTGCGCTGCTGTAGCACTTCCGCCATTCTTAATTGCTGCACGGAGTTCTTTTTCCATGGTTGACGCTGCTGCGAGCACTTTTGTACCGCATGGGCTATAAACCTGCGCAGAAATGTGGCAGTTGCTGCGGATCACCGTTAAACGGTTTGCCAATGCTTCGGCGATCCGAATGCGGGTCTGCCGAGCGCGCCTTAATCTTGATTCGTCTTTATTCATATCTAATCCCGATTACTTCTTCTTAGTTTCTTTCAGATGCACGACTTCGTCGATATAACGTACGCCCTTGCCTTTGTATGGCTCTGGTGAACGGTATGCGCGAACCTCTGCAGCAACTTGACCAACCTGCTGCTTGTTGGAACCTTTAATAACGATTTCCGTTTGCGATGGCGTTTCCGCCTTTACACCCTTAGGTAGGTTGTAAATAATGTCGTGTGAGAAGCCGAGTTGCAGCTTAAGGGAATCGCCCTGAGCAGCAGCACGGTAACCAACGCCTACCAAGCTAAGCTTACGTTCAAAGCCAGTGGTAACGCCAATCACCATATTATTGACTAACGCACGGGTAGTGCCTGACATCGCAGCGGACTCTACTGTGTCGTCTTTACGGTCAATGGTTAACACGCCATCAGCTTGGCTTAAGCCAACGCATGGATTTAATGTATGGCTTAAGGTACCCAATGGGCCCTTAACAGTGACATTTAAACCACTGATAGAAATCTCTGCGCCTTTTGGCACTGGAATGGGGGATTTTCCGACTCTGGACATAGTGCTCTCCTTAGGCGACGTAGCAAATAACTTCGCCACCCACGCCAGTAGCGCGAGCCTTGCGATCAGTCATCACGCCCTGGGGCGTAGAAATGATTGCTACTCCCAAACCGTTCATGACTTCAGGAATATCGTGACGACCTTTATAGATCCGCAATCCAGGCGTAGATACGCGCTGAATACGTTCTATAACGGCACGGCCAGCGTAGTACTTCAGCTCGATATGCAATACCGGCTTCGCTGATTCGCCTTTGATTTCAAAACCATCAATATAGCCCTCTTCTTTCAGGACTTTAGCGATAGCTACTTTAATTTTTGATGACGGCATGACAACCATCGGCTTCTGCACCGCTTGCGCGTTGCGAATCCGGGTCAACATGTCGGCGATTGGATCGCTTATGCTCATGAGTTCTCCTAATTCTTTCGCCGCTTACCAGCTGGCCTTGGTTAAACCGGGGATTTCGCCACGGAAGGCGATTTCACGAATCTTGCTACGAGCCAATCCGAATTTACGGAATGTGCCACGTGGTCGACCGGTTAATGAACAACGATTCCGCTGGCGGATCGGGCTTGCGTTACGTGGTAGAGCTTGCATTTTCAAACGGGCTTCGTAGCGCTCTTCGTCGCTACGCGCTGTATCGGCAATGATGGCCTTTAATTCAGCACGCTTTGCTGCATATTTCTCTACACATTTAGCGCGCTTATTCTCGCGCTCAATTAGGGATAGTTTTGCCACGTTAGCCTCTTAATTGCGGAAAGGGAATTTAAATGCCGCCAACAGCGCTTTTGCTTCGTCGTCTGTTTTTGCGGTTGTAGTAATGCTGATATTTAAACCACGAAGTGAATCGATTTTGTCGTATTCAATTTCAGGGAAAATAATTTGCTCTTTAACGCCAATGTTGTAGTTACCACGGCCATCAAATGCCTTGCCTGAGATGCCGCGGAAGTCACGTACGCGAGGTAACGCAACCGTAACAAAGCGATCCAAGAATTCAAACATGCGTGCGCCACGCAGGGTAACCATTGCACCAATTGGATAGCCTTGACGAATTTTAAATCCGGCAATCGCTTTGCGTGCTTTTGTTACTACTGGCTTTTGACCTGCAACTTTGGTTAAATCGCCAACTGCATTCTCGATGATCTTCTTATCATTTACTGCATCGCCAAGGCCCATGTTGAGGGTGATCTTGGTAATGCGTGGAACTTCCATTACTGACTTGTAACCGAATTTGGTCATCAAATCGCCAACGACTTTTTCTTTATAGTGCTCTTGTAAACGTGTGCTCATAATTTCTCCGGGCCCTTATGCGCTTAACGTTGCGCCAGTGGTTTTCAGAAAACGGACTTTTTTGCCGGCATCCACTTTGATGCCAACCTTAGAAGCCTTACCGTTTGCGTCCACCAAAGCCACGTTGGATACATGAATTGGCATTACTTTGTCGATCATGCCGCCAGTTGTGCCTGTATTGGGATTAGGCTTAACGCTCTTTTTATAGACGTTGACACCCTCAACCACTAATTTGTTCTCCAGTACATCCGTGACTGTTCCTTTTTTGCCTTTATCGCGGCCAGTCAGAACAATGACGGAGTCACCTTTACGAATCTTTTTCATATCTACCCCTTAAATCACTTCAGGCGCGAGGGAAACGATCTTCATGAACTTCTCGGTACGCAATTCACGCGTAACTGGTCCAAAGATGCGAGTTCCTATCGGCTCAAGCTTGGCATTCAGCAGTACTGCGGCATTGGCATCGAACTTAATCAATGAGCCGTCTGGGCGGCGAACGCCCTTTGCAGTTCTCACAACTACTGCGTTATAAATATCACCTTTTTTTACTCGGCCACGTGGAGCAGCGGATTTCACGCTGACTTTGATGACATCACCGATACTGGCGTAACGACGCTTAGAGCCGCCCAATACCTTGATGCACAACACTTCACTGGCGCCAGTATTATCGGCAACCTGCAATCTACTTTCGGTCTGAATCATTTCTTAATTCCCAACTTATTGGCCAAAGGCGAACAGTTTTGGTTCCGTCAATGGGCATTTAGCGACGCTAAAACCCGGATTTAATGGAAAAACTACTTCTGTATCTACGAAAAGCCTTCTATTCTACTACTGAAACAGGGGCTATGACAAGGATTCTTGCGCATTTCCCCCTAAAAAACTTAAATACCCTTCGATGCCTCAACTAGGCGGGTAACAACCCATGACTTTGTACGTGAAATTGGTCTAGATTCTGCAATTTCAACCGTATCGCCCATCTTGTACTGGCTGGATTCGTCGTGAGCATGGTACTTTTTGGAGTGTCCAACGTACTTTCCATAAAGTGCGTGCTTTACTTGACGCTCCACGAGGACCGTAACTGTTTTTTGCATTTTGTCACTTACAACGCGGCCAATTAATGTGCGGCGTAAGGGTTTGGAGGTTTCTGTCATATCCCTTCCTTATTTCTGGGCAGTCTTTTGGGTAATAAATGTCTTCACGCGAGCGATATCGCGCTTAACTTTACCCAATTGGCTAGTATTTTGAAGTTGCTGAGTACCCTTTTGCATGCGCAGTTTGAAGCTCGTTTTGAGGAGCTCAGACAGTTCGCTGTTTAAGGCATTCAGGTCTTTGGTTTGCAATTCTTTGTTATTCATTATCTCTATCCCGATTAGCCTAAATGGCGAATCACAAATGTGGTCTGAATAGGTAACTTCGCTGCAGCTAGCTTGAAGGCTTCGCGCGCCAAGGTCTCATCAACTCCATCCATTTCGTACAACACTTTGCCTGGCTGAATCTCAGCAACGTAGTACTCTGGATTACCTTTACCGTTACCCATACGGACTTCAGCTGGTTTTTGCGAAATTGGCTTATCTGGGAAAATACGAATCCAAATACGGCCACCACGCTTAATGTGGCGGGTCATTGCCCGGCGTGCTGACTCAATTTGACGCGCGGTTAATCGACCACGACCAACTGCCTTTAATCCAAAGTCACCAAAGGCTACCGAACTGCCGCGCGTTGCGACACCCGTGTTCCGGCCTTTTTGCTCTTTGCGATATTTGCGACGCTTTGGTTGCAACATGCTTTACTCTCCTGACTTCTGTGTTTCGGCGGCAGCTTCTGGCTTAGCTGCTGCTTTGCTAACACGCTTAACGGTTGGTTTTGCAGGCACTAGTGGCTTTGCATCACTTGCTGGTTTACGCGCTATTGTTTTGGATGGAGCACGGCGTGGCTTTTTGTCATCAACAACTGGCTCTGCAGGGGCAGCAACTGGAGCGTCCGCACCACGACCCAATGTGTCGCCTTTATATACCCATACCTTGACACCAATAATCCCGTAGGTTGTCTCTGCTTCTGATGTTGCGTAATCAATGTCCGCCTTCAAGGTATGAAGTGGGACACGACCTTCGCGATACCATTCGCGACGCGCAATCTCAGCGCCATTCAAACGACCCGAAGACATAATCTTGATGCCTTGTGCGCCAAGGCGCATTGCATTTTGCATAGCACGTTTCATGGCGCGACGGAACATAATGCGCTTCTCGAGCTGCTGAGTAATGGAATCTGCGATTAACTGAGCATCCACTTCGGGCTTACGAATTTCTTCAATATTCACATGGACAGGAACACCCATGCGCTTCTGCAGTTCGCGGCGGAGTACTTCGATGTCTTCGCCCTTTTTGCCAATCACTACGCCTGGGCGTGAGCTGTAAATCGTAATGCGTGCATTTTTAGCTGGGCGCTCAATGATGACTTTACTAACTGAGGCATTTTTCAATTTCTTTTTCAAATAGATGCGTACATCCACATCTTCTTTGAGCATTTTTGCAAAATCAGTATTGTTCGCATACCAACGCGATGTCCAATTCTTGCTTACCGAGAGTCGGAATCCGGTGGGGTTTATCTTTTGGCCCATATCTTTCCTTAGTTACTCAAGGTCACGCTGATGTGACAGGTTTGTTTTTCAATTTGATTGCCACGGCCTTTGGCGCGCGCTGTAAATCGCTTCAAGGAGGTGCCCTTGTCTACAATAATCGCAGCAACCTTCAGCTCATCAATATCGGCACCTTTATTGTGTTCGGCATTGGCCATCGCGGACTCAACTACCTTCTTTACAATAAAAGCCGCCTTCTTGGGGCTGAAATTCAAAATGTTCATGGCGCGCGCAATTGGCAAACCACGAATTTGATCGGCGACCAAACGTGTCTTTTGCGCAGAAATACGGGCGCCCTTGTGAATAGCTTTAACTTCCATCATCATCCCCTTACTTCTTCGTTACTTTCTTGTCAGCAGCGTGACCTTTGAAAGTACGGGTCAAGGCGAACTCGCCTAACTTATGACCCACCATGTTTTCTGATACATAAACCGGAACGTGTTGACGACCGTTGTGCACAGCAATTGTCAGACCTATGAAGTCTGGCAGAATTGTGGAACGGCGTGACCAAGTTTTAATCGGCTTTTTGTCTTTGTTGGCCTGCGCAACTTCCACTTTTTTTACTAAGCTGGCGTCGCAAAATGGGCCTTTTTTAGCTGAACGTGTCATATCTTTTTATCCTTATCGCTTAACGTTTTTGACGACGTTGAACGATCATCGAAGTTGTACGCTTGTTACGACGTGTACGATAACCTTTGGTTGGAGTGCCCCATGGCGATACAGGAACACGGCCTTCGCCAGTCTTACCTTCACCACCACCATGTGGGTGATCCACTGGGTTCATTGCCACACCGCGAACGGTTGGGCGAATACCACGCCAGCGATTTGCACCAGCTTTACCAATTTGACGCAAGCTGTGTTCTTCGTTGCCAACTTCACCAATCGTGGCACGGCACTCGATCAAAATACGGCGAACCTCACCGGAGCGCAAACGAACCTGCGCATATACGCCTTCACGTGCAAGCAGGACAGCTGAACCGCCTGCAGAACGTGCAATTTGAGCACCCTTACCTGGCAGCATTTCAACGCAGTGAATCGTGCTACCAATTGGGATGTTACGAATCGGCAAGTTATTACCGGCTTTAATTGGCGCTTGCGAACCGTTCATAACGGGCTGACCTGCAACCATGCCTTTAGCGGCAATGATGTAACGACGCTCACCGTCT
>CAMEXM010000024.1 GCA_945947155.1 Polynucleobacter meluiroseus
CCTCTCCTTTACCGGCTCGACCGAAGTCGGCCGTATTTTGATGGCGCAGTGCGCCCCAACGATTAAAAAGCTGGGCTTAGAACTGGGTGGCCATGCCCCCTTCATTGTGTTTGAGGATGCCGATATTGACGCCGCCGTTGCCGGAGCCATGGCTTCCAAATACCGCAATGCCGGGCAGACGTGCGTATGTGCCAACCGCTTTTATGTCCATAACAAGGTAATCGATGCCTTTACCGAGCGCTTTGCTAAAGCAGTACAGACCTTAACGATCGGCAATGGTTTGGATGCCGGCGTGATGCAAGGCCCGCTGATTGATGCCGCAGCGCTTGCCAAGGTGGAGCAGCACGTAGCCGATGCCCTTAGCAAGGGGGCCAAGCTAGTCACCGGCGGGAAGGTAGCGGCCATTGGAGGACACTTTTACGAACCTACTATTTTGTCGCACATCACGACAGCGATGCGCATCAGCAGCGAAGAAACCTTTGGGCCAGTAGCGCCGATCATGGCTTTTGATGACGATGCGGAAGTCGTGCGCCTAGCCAACCAATCGCCTTTTGGGCTCGCCTCCTATTTTTACAGCCGCGACATTGGCCGGATCTGGAACGTGGCTGAAGCACTCGAGTACGGGATTGTCGGCGTGAATAGTGGCGTGGTTTCGAATGAAGTGGGTCCCTTTGGGGGCGTCAAGCAATCGGGTCTTGGACGCGAAGGCAGCATCTGGGGGATGGATGAGTATCTGGAGATGAAATACGTGTGCGTGGGGTTGTAGGGAAGAATAGTCAGTAAGCCAAGTCCCCGCCTGTTCTAAGTGCACTTGAATCACAAGTGCTTTACGAAAAAACTTTAGCGCTTGCGATAAACCAAATCCCAAACGCCATGCCCCAAGCGAATGCCGCGGTTCTCAAATTTGGTAACGGGCCGATAAGCAGGTCGCTCGGCATAGCCGGGATGATCGTCCGTAAGTTCTTCTAAGGTGGGCGTGAATTCATTTGTGGTTTCACTCTGACCATCAGCACCCGCATCAGCAACCACATCAGCGCGAGTAAAGGTTTCAATGCGTACGCGTTCAGTGGATGTGTTTTGCAAACTCGCTTGGCGATTGAGAACCAGGAGCATTTGCTCGGCATAGTTGTGCCAATCGGTTGCTAAGTGCAAATAGCCCCCAGGCTTTAGGCGTGATGCCAACAGTTCCACGAATTGCTGTTGTATCAAGCGGCGCTTATGGTGGCGTTTTTTATGCCATGGATCTGCAAAGTAAATGTGGATGCCGTCCAAGGAATCTTCTGCAATCATGTGCTCGAGCACTTCGACTGCATCGTGCCGAATTAAACGTAAATTAGTGAGGTCTAATTCTCCAATGCGCTTGAGTAATGCGCCCACTCCGGGTAAGTGCACCTCAATCGCCAAAAAGTCATCCTCCGGGCGCAACTGTGCAATGGTAGCGGTGGTCTCGCCCATACCAAAACCAACCTCCACAATGCGGGGGTGGGTTCCGCCTGAACCACCCGCTCTGGAATGTGCAAATGTGCTCGCCCAATCAAATGGCTGTTGCTGAAAAGGGACTAAAAACTGGGGGCCTAAGTCATCGAGCGCGCGCTGCTGGCCAGCGGTTAAACGACCAGCGCGCAATACAAAAGACCGAATGCGATCGGTGCGATCGGCTTGGCCTACTGAGCTCATATGGCTGGGTTTCTTTTCCACAGAGTGCGCTCGTGCGATGTGGGTTAGGTATTAGCCAAGAGAGCTTTAAAGTAGGCAATCGTTTCTTTGAGGCCATCCTCCAGGTTCACCTTGGGCTCCCAGCCAAGCTTGGCTTTGGCTAGAGTGATGTCGGGTTGGCGCTGCTTTGGGTCATCCGATGGTAGTGGCGCAAAGACCAATTTGGATTTGCTATTGGAGAGGCGCAGAATCGTCTCGGCGAGCTGCAGCATGGTGAACTCATCTGGATTGCCGGTGTTCACGGGACCGGTAAAGCCAGTTTCCGAGTTCATCATCTTGACCATGGCGTCAATCAAATCATCGACGTAGCAAAAGCTGCGGGTTTGCTGCCCATCACCATAAATAGTGATGTCTTTGCCTTGCAAGGCTTGCACAATGAAGTTACTGACCACTCGGCCATCATTGGGGTGCATGCGCGGCCCATAGGTATTAAAAATACGGACCACCTTAATGTCGAGCTGGTGCTGGCGGTGGTAATCAAAAAAGAGGGTTTCGGCGCAGCGCTTACCTTCGTCGTAGCAGGACCGAATACCAATCGGATTAACTCGTCCCCAGTAGCTTTCTGGCTGGGGGTGCACTTCGGGATCGCCATACACTTCACTGGTCGAGGCCTGCAAGATCCGCGCACGCGTTCGTTTAGCCAGTCCCAGCATATTGATCGCGCCATGCACGCTGGTCTTGGTGGTTTGTACTGGGTCATATTGGTAATGCACGGGCGATGCTGGGCAGGCTAAGTTGTAAATCTGATTCACCTCCACATACAGAGGAAAAGTGACATCGTGGCGCATCACCTCGAGACGGGAATTACCCAATAGGTGCGCAATATTTTGTTTGCTGCCCGTGTAGAAGTTATCCACCACCAATACGTCATTGTCTGTCGAGAGTAGCTTCTCGGTGAGGTGGGAACCTAAGAATCCAGCACCGCCAGTGATGAGGATTTTATTAGCGCTAATGGTATTGGTTGAGGCGGGGTTCTTAATCATGGGGTATTCCAGAAAAAATGGGGTGACCTTATTCAATAAGGTAATAAAAAAACTGCTGCGGTCATGATGGTGGCATATCCCAACTCGCGGAGCGATAGGCATACATTACCTCTGCCAAGACAATGAGTAGGGAGGTCATAAAAGAGATTAAACCCAACACAAAAGTCGCAACGACATAGCCAGTCTGCAGAAGGGCTACCGAGCCAGTCTGAAAGAAGAACAGTTCTAATACCGTTAAAGAAATCAATACGCCGCTCAGCACATTAAAGAAGATGGCAACAGTACATAGGCGGCCCCGCATCTTGAATTCACGAAGCTCACTCTCATAATGCATGCGCAACTTGTCAGAGAGCGCTGGGCTGCCATACAAAGCATTCTGTACAAAGCGCATCCGGTCTACTGTTCTTGCTAACCGAGTTGAAATCGCGCTAACCAAGGTAGCGACTGCCGTGAGCAAGAACACTGGCGCCAAAGCCAATTGGATATTGTTAGTGAGGGCGTCAATTGCGATGTTCATAAAGGCATTTGGTATTTCGGTAGTAAGGTGTCAGTGTTTACATGCGAAGGCTGTGGAAGCCATCCTGGTTGCGGATGCTACAGAGGAGTTGTGCTTTTTTTCTAAGGCCTATTCAACTGCATTTTAAACCTGCCCAACTAACATGCCCTCTTATATCCAAGCACGGACAGATCCCTATTTACATCGGGTTATTAACTTGTGGGCATTAAAAATACTCTATATAATGCGATTAATAGTATTAATAAGGAGATCCTCATGAGCACCGTCGTAGCCAACGATTTAAAAACCAAAGGCATTAAAGCCATTGAAGATGCGCTGCTTACTCAGCCTGAGGCGTCTCTCTCTGTGCGCGGCCAAATCAAATATGTGGTGATGAGTCAAGATCACTATCACTATCTACGGGAATGTGAGCTAGAGGCTGCTTTGGCTGAATCAAAAGCGAATTTGGCATCTGGGAATTTTGTAAAAGAAACTGTTACCGAGCACCTCAAGCGCCTGAAACAACTCAACAAAGCAGCTAAATGACTTGGCAGTTGATTTTTACCGAACAATACAACCGACGGGCCGCTAAATTTCTTAAACGCAATCCCGTAATCGAAAGCCAATACACTAAAACGCTTGAGCTCTTAGAGCATAACCCCCATCACCCCTCATTGCGTCTCCACGCCTTAAGCGGAAAACTGGAAGGATTGCATAGCGTTTCGATTAACCTGAAATACCGCATCACCATGGAGCTGATCATTACAGAACGAGAGATCATTCCAATTAATGTGGGTGATCATGATGTAGCTTATAAATAATGTAATGCGGCGGCGTTAGACGTCATCTAAATTGATATTTGCTCAGATTGCCAGATTTCATTTCTCCTATGCTTATAAGCATATCTTGCAGTATGTTGATTGGTAAATCGGGGTTTTCTTCAGCAACTTTGCCTAAGCGAACCCAATACTCAATCTGTTCTGCAACGGATCGATGCATCGCCTTAGCAAAGGGCTTTGCCTCCTCAATCAATAGCTCTGATAAATTAATTGCAGTGGACATCTACTAAGACCACGCTACTAAACCCGTATACGCCGTAATCAATACCACTACCCCAAACACAATGCGGTACCAGGCAAACGGCACAAAGGTATGGGAAGCCACATACTGAATTAACCAGCGCACACAAATAAAGGCAGAGATAAAGGCGGCTACAAAACCGACTGCAATTGCCCAGCCAAAATGCATGGTCTCTGTACCACTGGTTTGAATGGGATTGATCCAGAGCTTTAAAAGCTCATAGGCCGTTGCCCCGCCAATCACCGGAATAGCCAAGAAAAAAGAGAACTCGGTTGCAACCGCTCTGGGTAAACCAAAGAGCATGCCGCCAATGATGGTGGCTCCTGAGCGGGACGTTCCAGGTATGAGCGCAGCACACTGCGCTAAGCCCACCTTCAAGGCATCCAAAGGCCTGAGGTCGTCTACCGATGCAATCACCCTCCCGCCTGATTTCGCTGCGTTATCCGCACTACTGCTGGCGTTTGCCATTTGTGTTTGGCGATGCTCCGCCCAGAAAATAATTAGGGCACCGCCAATAAATGCCATGGCAACGGGTACCGGTGAGAATAGAAATTGCTTAATGTATTTGCCAAAGAGCAGCGCTAAGCTCATGGCCGGTATCGAGGCAATCAGGACATTGACTACAAAGCGCTGCGATGCACTACTCGTCTTAATGGTGGAGGCAACGGACCACAACTTGCTACGAAACTCCCAGCACACCGCCAAAATAGCGCCAAACTGAATAATCACCTCAAAGGCTTTGCCACGCTCATCGTTAAAGCCCAGTAAATCACCAACCAAGATGAGGTGCCCTGTACTGGAAATCGGTAAAAATTCCGTCAGGCCTTCCACAATCCCCAGAATAAGGGCTTTGCCCAGTAGTAATAGATCCATCGCCTAATTTTACGGCCTGCGGGCAATTCCAAGCCCATATTGCAGCCCAGGAAAAAAGTGGTCCTTCATCCAAGGCAGCGGACTTCGGTGCTGGCAGGCGGTTTAGCCTTAAACTGAAGCTTATTGCGTATTCATTTTTAACCCTTTTAACCAATGCCAATTTGAATGACCTTGCCGTTTTTTTCAGCTCCCACTCACCTTAAGCGCCGCTCCCTCCAGCGCGTGATGGGCGTCGGCATTTGGGGGGCGCTTGTCTTGAGCGCTCCTGCAAGCGTTTTGGCGCAAGCTGTCAATCCAAATCAAAGCCGCAATGCGGCTACAGCCGGCCAAGTAACCGTGCTGCCCGATACGTCCGTTAAAACACCCAGCGCGGTTCAAGGCAATCAAAATCTGTCCTTGCCGCCAGCATTAACGTCATCCTCCTCCAGTGGGGTTCCTGCGTTTAGTAATTTCAGCAGCAACCCAAGGGGTGCCGTCAATTTTGGTCCTAATATGGATTTAATGCGCCTCTATCAAGAAGCGGCATTTAATGATCCAGTATTAAATAGCGCCCGCTTTAATTACGCTGCCAATAAAGAAATTTATTGGCAAGGTTTATCGACTCTGCTTCCACAGGTATCGGCCAATCCGACTGCTACTCGGTTTTTCCAACACGGCGAAGGCAATAGCCGCATCTTTGATCAAAAGAGCTATACGGTTGCCTTAACCCAGCCCGTATTTAATGCCGCTGCCCTAGAGGTATTCAAACAAGGTGACTTGGTAACTAAAGTATCGGACTTGCAATTTTTGCAAGCCCAGCAAGATTTAGTTATTCGAGTATCGCAAGCCTATTTTGATGTGCTCACGGCGCAGGATAACGTCGAGCTTTTTCAGAATAAAAAAGGCTTGATTAAACAACAGCTCCAAGCGGCCCAATCGAAGTTTGAAGTGGGCTCAGCAAGCATTGTGGATGCCAATGATGCAAAGGCTCGATTTGATCTGGCTAATGCCCAAGAGATCGCTGCCCAAGCAGAGCTGATTGTCCGGCGCGGCGTACTCGAGCAGATCGTCGGGCACCCAGTGCCCTCACTAAAGCCACTGGCAAAAGACGCCAAAATTGAAGGGGTGGTTGCCGATCCGAGAGTAAAAACAAAGGATGCTAAAGGGATTCCAATTGCTGACAGCGTCAATCCAAAACTGCCACCGGGTCAAGAACTAACGGATTGGGTTAATCAGGCAGAAGCGGCCAACTATGGAGTACTCGCCAGTCAGCTCAATGTCGACATTGCCCAAAGCTCATACCGGGGCTCTTTGGCCGCTAACTACCCAACCGTGAACTTTGTCGGCACCACTGGCTTTAATGCTGCGAATGGCTCGCCCACCAACTTTAATCCATCGACAACACAAAATATCTTTAACAACACCATTGCCCTGCAGATGAATGTACCGATTTTCTCGGGTGGCTTTAATAACTCCGTCATTCGGCAACGGGCAGCACTGCTGGACAAAGCCAAATCGGATTATGACAATCTGCGTAGAACCGCTGCCCAGGCTACACGGCAAGCCTTTACGGGGTTTTATGGTGGCCTTGCTACCGTCAGGGCATTTGAGGCCGCCGAAAAATCCTCCGTCACTGCTTTAGCGTCGAGTCAGTTGGGATTTGATGTGGGCATCTTGATTAACTTGGATGTACTCATCGCACTGGATGCCCTCTTTACGACCAGGGCAACCCTTTACAAAGCGCGGTACGACACTATCCTGAGCGCCCTTAAGCTGAAAGCACAGGCAGCCGTACTAACCGATCAGGATTTGCTGGCTGTCAATGCCCTTCTGAAATAAACCAAACAGGACCCGCGCATGCAGGTTAAAGGTTACGCCTTTTGAAATGCAGCGTGTCGCCGCAGCAGAAACAGTACTGCAAGAAAGTGGTGTCCCTTGTCCGACTCGAACAGACCACCTACTGATTACAAATCAGTTGCTCTACCAGATGAGCTAAAGGGGCAATTTTCTAAACTAGTAACGGTTTAAATTAATTTAAAGACTGATAGCCTTTTGAAAGCATGCAGTCACGGGCAGGGCCCTCTTGGTAAATATTGCCATAGACCTTATTACCCCAAATATTAAAACCAGAGGTGTATTGAGTTTCACAGCTAAGCTTGTCTGCAAAGAACTTTTTGCTATCTGCTGCAGGTTGATATTGGTATGAGGTGGCACACGCACTCAACAGCAATCCACACGATAGAAACAATAGCTTGGTCAATTTCATTACTAAACCTTCTTTAAGGAGCGAATTCTAAAAGCACAATTTTACTCGGATTTAATGCTGGGTTTAATGCCCACCAGCCCATTTTTAGGGTATTTCCCCGCTTTTTAAATAATCGGGGCCTGCAAACTACCTGTAAGCGCCCTTTAAAACTCAAAACTAGGGACTTTAAGCAATTGTTCACTCAAAAATACCCCTTATTTTTGCAAAAATCGGGCAAAAGCCACGCAGAATCTGGCTTACCGGATTGCATAATGAACCATCCTTGATCTAATGGCAGGAGACGCGGTTTATTAAACAAAAGCCCATAAAATGCCGTTAAATCTATACAGTAATCTTTTTTGCGCCCAAAATGAGCGCAATTGAGCCAAGCCTCCTGGTAAGTGTGGTTTCTAATTAAAAGGTGCAGTTGTTATGGTTTTTGTACAGCAGGTTTTTTTCAATCAGGTTATCAATAACCTAACAGCCACCAAAACCTTGGGCGACCTCAGTGGCGGCTCTTTTACCGCTGGAAGTTCTGCTGCCTGGGTAACCGGCGCGGCTTCCGGAAACACACTCACTTTTACCAGCTCTACCGCCAGTTCCAATGTCGCCAATTTGGTGGCTACGCCCTCCACGCCTGCCATTGCCCCAACCATCGTGGTTACCGAGGGCGCCCCTCTCAGTACTGAGACGGCTGTCGTCACGTTTAGACCCTTGGCAGCTGGTCAAACTATTGCTATCGCTGGTTTAACATTTACCGCCGGCACTGGCGGTGCAACCGCCGCTCAACTGGCTAGCGCTTTTTCTAGCATTGCGAATAACTCAGCAGCAGCAGCCATTAACACCAGTAAAACATTAAATGATGCAGCAGGCGGCACATTTACCGCAGGTACTTCTGCAGCATGGGCTTCTGGTACCGCTAGCGGTTCGGACGTGACCTTTACCAGCGCTACTGCCAACACCAATGTGGCCGATTTAACGAGTGCACAGGCTGTAGGCGTCACCTCACCCCCGACCTATGTTGTTGTTGACGGCAGCGGCGCTGGTAACGAAGTCTCCACCGTTACGTTTAAAGCGCTAGCCTCGGGTCAAACCTTAACGCTTGCTGGCCTGACCTTTACCGCTGGATCATCTGGCGTAACAGCAGCCCAGCTGGCCAGTGCTTTTGCTAGCATCAATGCGGGCACTGGCTTTGCCGCAGTCAATACTGCAAAGACCTTAAATGATGCTGCGGGCGGTACCTTCACCTCAGGCACCTCTGCGAGTTGGGCAAGCGCCGCTGCAGCTGGCGCAGCAGTGGCTTTTACCAGCACGACGGTGAATACCAACGTCGAAAATTTACTCGGCACGCTTTCGATTGCAGCCTCAGCACCCACGATTGCAGTCACCGATGGTGTAGCCGTCGTCAGAACTGAAACTGCCGCCGTCACTTTTCAAAACATGACCGCAGGGCAAACGCTAGCAATCGCTGGCTTGACCTTTACCGCTGGCACTCTTGGTGCCACTGCCGCGCAAGTTGCCACCGTTTTTTCAAACATCGCTGTGGGCAGCGCAGCAGCCAGCGTCAACGTCAATCATTTCACCCCGACGATGGCCTCAGCTTACGTGGTTACTCCAGGAATCCAAACCAGTACCACCTCCTTATCTGGTTACATGACCACTCCGGTCGATGGCAATACCTATACCTTTTTAGCTACTGGTACTTTTACAGTAACCGCCAACAGCAATACCAATACCACTATTTCCGCGGTAAAAGGATCGATCACGGGCTTTAAGCTGTTTGTCAACGGCGCCCTATCAGAAACAATCACCTATGGGGCTGGTGTCGACAACACCTTATTTGGCGTCACCGACAGCACAGGTACACCTCCGACTCCCAGCCCTACCGCCCAACGTGCGCAAGCGGCGCTGATATATAACAACCTGGTCAGCTTAATTGATAAAGGTGCAACCTTTATTGGATCCGATGCCTCGAATGGCGGCAGTGATCAAGTGCGGGGTGGCATCAAGAACGACGTGTTTACAGGCTACGGGGGCAATGATTATTTTGATGGCAAAGGTGGAATTGATACGGCAGTCTTTCGCGGAGCGATGAGAGACTACACCATGACGACCGGCACAACCTTAGATCGCACCGATCCTTCTAGCGCAAGTCGACTCCCTTCTCGCACTGTTACCGATACCACTGCCGATCGCGATGGCATCGATACGCTGGTGGGTGTTGAGCGCTTACGTTTTTCTGATACCGTGCTCTCCCTCGATACTGGCGCAAATCAAACCGCTGGCTCCGGTTACATGATCTATAAAGCCGCTTTTAATCGTACCCCTGATGTTGGTGGCCTGGGCTTTTGGATCAATAAGATGGATGGTGGCATGAGCTATAACGATGTTGCTAAGAACTTTGTGAATAGCGCTGAATTTAAAACTGCCTTTGGGGGCTCTAATCCCACCGTCGATGTCTTAGTCACCAAGCTCTACAACAACGTGCTTTCTAGAGCTCCTGATGCAGGAGGTCTCGCTTTTTGGCAAGAAAAATTGAATACGGGCTGGAGTACTGCGGATGTCTTGGGGTACTTTGCTACGTCGAATGAGAATATTTTGAATGTAACGCCACTCATTGCCAATGGCATTCAGTATCAGCAGTTTGTGGGATAAAGCAGCCTTTCTTTTGCTTTTCAGGCTCCAGAAACCCCGCAGTACCTTCTGAATAGATCCTTTTTGCGTATGCGTAGTATCTTGTACTAAAAAAGCATTACAAATAACAGTTAAATGTCTTTTGCGAAATTTAACTTGAGTAATCTTAGGCTGGGCTTCTTTATTTCCGCGTGACGAGCAAGGCACAGGGGTTTTCTCGACGTATGCATTAAATGAACGAGACTCACCAATCCCTACCCCACAAATTGCTGATACTGAATGCCATTCGCAATGAGCGGGGTTACATTGGTTACATTCTCTGCTGAAGTAGAGAAGTAACCCAGAACATCGGCAGTAGACCAGCCCGTAGTGAGCTTTTCTTGCCAAAAGGCAAGGCCTCCTGCATCGGGGGCTCTGTTTAATACATTGTTATAGAGTTTAGTGACTAAAGTGTTCACTGTGGGGTTACTACCCCCAAAGGCAGTCTTAAATTCAGCGCTATTCACAAAGTTATTCGCCACATCGCTATAACTCATGCCGGTGTCCATCTTATTAATCCAATACCCTAAGCCACCAGTGTCTGGTGTACGGTTAAAGGCGGCCTTATAGAGCATGTAACCAGAACCCGCAGTTTGGTCTTTACCGGTATCTAGAGCAAGCATGGTGTCGGTGAACTGGAGGCGTTCGACCTCGTTTACTTGCATGGTATTCACAACTTTATTTTTATCGGTCACCGTAAAACCAGTTAAATCGGATTTCTTCGTTAACTCATTCCATACATTGCCTGCTTTTATCGTAAAGCCTGTAGAGGCCTTATCAAAAACAACTTTATCCGTACCATCGCCGCCATAAACCAAGTCGTTATATTGCTGCAATAAATGGCGGTGGATGTAGGTATCATTTCCACCCCATAAGAATGAAGACTCGCTATTCCTACCGCTCACTGCCGTGTAAACATCGTTCCCAGCCAATGAAGCCGCATAATCCGCATTTGAAGCTGCCTCCGTGTAGCGATTAAAAACAGCCTGAGTAACTGGAGTGTCGTAATAGACATTAAAAATCACACCACCACCAATCGATAAAGAATAGCCCGAAAAAAGTAACCCAGGAATATTTAGGGCGCCGAGCTCATCTAAGGTTTTTGGGATGGTAACTACTTTACTAATGTCAAAACTGCCTCGCGTGATTAGATTAACTGATTGCCCCTGATAATTCGCACGAGCGCTAACTTGAGTAGAAGAAAATCCGTCTATTAGAAAACTTAATTGAACCTCATCTGGCCCTTGGTAGAAGGTGCTAGGACTTCCATTTGGCCCTTCGAATAATTGCATTCCCATTTAAAACCTTTCAATAAAATTGCATGTCATTAGCGCAGATAAAACAAAAGGCAGCGATTGACACCATTAACAGTCGCGCGTTACTAAAAAGTTACCCCACCCATTGCTGATACTGAATGCCATTAGCAATCAGCGGCGTTACGTTCGTCACATTTTCACCAGAAGTCGCAAAGTAACCGAGCACATCCGCTGTAGACCAGCCCGTAGTCAGCTTTTCTTGCCAAAAGGCGAGGCCTCCTGCATCAGGGGCTCTGTTTAATACATTGTTATACAGCTTGGTTACTAAGGTATTAACAGTTGGGTTACTACCCCCAAAGGCAGTCTTAAATTCAGCGCTATTCACAAAGTTATTAGCAACATCGCTATAGCTCATACCGCCATCCATCTTGCTAATCCAAAAGCCTAATCCACCAGCGTCAGGTGTTCGGTTAAAGGCGGCTTTATAAAGCATATAGCCAGAACCCGCAGTTTGGTCTTTACCAGTATCTAAGGCCAGCATGGTGTCGGTGAACTGGAGGCGTTCTATATTAGTAAGCGTATCGGCACCATCACGGTTAGCCGTTTTATCCGTCGCCGTACTGCTGGAAGATGTTATCGTGATCGTATACCCAGCAGCAGTACCAGAATAAATAGCGCGATCTATACCCTCGCCGCCATCGATGGTGTCATTGCCCCCTGAGCCAGTAATCGCATTAGCCAATA
Source organism: Polynucleobacter meluiroseus (assembly GCA_945947155.1). Lineage (GTDB taxonomy): Bacteria > Pseudomonadota > Gammaproteobacteria > Burkholderiales > Burkholderiaceae > Polynucleobacter > Polynucleobacter meluiroseus_G. The sequence goes on from CAMEXM010000024.1 coordinate 12,046, forward strand.
CGTTACCTGTAATCAGATCATTGCCGGCACTACCTAGCGCATTTTCATAATCGCCATAAAACCACCGCAAACTTTGTGGCGCGCTGCCTGCTGTCATTAATTGACGGTCGGCAATACTCATTGAAACGCCAACCAGTTGCCGCGCACCAACAATGCTTGTTCCCATATTGAAATAAGCACCCGAAGCGTAATTGCTCAGATTAACCGTATCAACGCCGCCCAGATCAAAGTAAGTTCTATAACTGTTGACTGCAGATGTTGCGCCGATCGTAATGACATCATTACTCCCGCCCGATGATCCAGCGCCTGTGCCGTAGGCTTCTTGCAAAGCCAAGACATCTAAAATCATCGGGGTTTGTGCAAAGGTTTGAGGGCCAACAGTTGGCGTCTGTTCATCGTACGACATGATGGTGAAATACTCTTTATTCATGTCTGCAGCATTTCGGATCACAAAGCCGAGCTTGGAAAAACCCATATTCACGGTTGCTGAAAAAGCATCTGTAAGTACTGCTTTACCATTGACATACTCCGCGTGGGGGTGCGAGAGCCCCAATGAATGCCCTAGCTCATGCATGAGAACACGGCCACCCCATGTGCTCATCGCTAAGCTCGTATCACTGCCCCCAAACCCATTGGTATTTAAAACAATGTCATTTTCTCCGCCTGCATAACCAAAACTATTTGTGGCCAAAGATGCTAGGCCTGCAAAGTCGAGCGTAGGCCGGGAAATGAATGACACATTGATATCTGAATTGTTGCCAACCTGCGCAGGGTTGTATCCAGAGTAATTCACTACCTTAGAAAATGAAAGATTGGCAAAATGCGAATATGTATCCAGAATCGTTTGAATGTTCGCTATCTGGGTTGCCGTCCAATTGCCCGAGCCCGATGAAGCCATGGTATAGATATTGGAGGAAAAAACATACTGCGTGTAATTGGCCCGTGTAAAAGCATCGGAAACCGAAACCGTAATCGGGCCAGATAGTTTGTAGTCCTGTATGTCTGCGATTTCGTCAAAATTAAAGAGGGCATTCGCAGCAATGCCAAAGGGATAAAAGTTAACGATCGTTGCCATGATTTACTAAACGGTTAACCGGCGCACTGCTGAACAGTCGCATCGCGGGTTGGGATGGCATCCGGCATAGTTACTCTATTTTCAATCTGGTATTAAAGCAAAACTCAGACAACCATGGGCGGAACACCCACAAGGCCAACGGAGGTATTGACGAGCGCATTGACAATCAATTCAGCGTCCAGTCCGGTATTGGCCGATAACAAGGTGGCTGCAGCCGCGCTAACGTAAGGGGTTGCAAACGAGGTTCCAGTCCAATTTTGAATCGCGTTATTTAAACCGTAACCCAATATCTTCGTTCCTGGCGCATTGATGTAGTTGTAAGCCGCCGTAGATCCGGCGCTGTTGGTGGAATTTGCCCAAGCAAGGGAGCCATCGGCATTTTGAGTCACCGCTCCTACTGCAATCGTGGTGCTGGACATCTTGGCATATTGGGCTGGGTATTGCGGCGCGCTCGCACCGCTATTGCCTGCAGCCATGCACACAATGACCCCGCGCTCAGCTGCATAATTTAAGGCTGCTAAGGTCGATGCATCGTTAAGGTTGCCACCCACCGAAAAATTAATCACTTGCGCGCCATGATCGACCGCATAGTGAATCGCCGCTACTAAATCTTTTTGCGAGCCCTGCCCGTTCGCACCCAAGGCTTTTAACACCATCAGCTCCGCGTCGTATGCGCCGCCGTACAAGGCTTTTGTGTTTGCAGCGCTGGGACGGGCATTGATTTGCGAAGCCACCGCAGTGCCATGGCCATTGTCGTCTTGAACATTGGCCGAATTGTTAATGAAATTCCAGCTCAAGGGGCTGATGCTGTGATTGACAGTGCTATTACTTAAATCAATTCCCGTATCAATCACTGCTACCACCACGCCTTTACCTGTGGCGCCAGCAGCCCAGGCATCTTGAAACTTTGCCGTAGTAATGGGCCACTGCTCAATGCTCGAAGTAAAGCTCGTTCCCTGCTTGATGTTAATTCCCAACAGCGACGATAAGGCAGAAGCCACATTCACCACACCGTAACCCGCGCTCGCGCTCCACTGCGCCATCGGCTTATCGAGGATAACCGGAGCAGTGATGGTTTCTACCGCGCTGACTTTGTTTTGGACTAGCAAGCCATCCGCAGTGCCTTGCTGCTGAAACGCCGCATTGACTAAACTCCAAACAATTTCACCGATGGCTGTGCCGGTTTCTAAGCGATTGGTCCAGAAAGCATGGCCGCCCGGGTCTGCCTTGCGCTCCAATATATTCTGATACGCCAAGTCAATTTTTGCACCCGCGCTCAAAGGACCATATTTTTGTGCAAATTCAGCCGATTGCGCAAAGCCCTTAGCGACTTCGATGGGCGAAAGCCCCAAACTGATTTGGTTGCTCCAGTAATAGAGTCCCGCTGTATCCGGAGCGCGGCCAAAAAATCCCAAGTAGAGCTGGGCAGCACTATTGAAGGCATATTGGCTAATGGGCATAGACACGGCGCTGCAATTCTAGTTACGAATGAGTGGAACCCTATGATACGGAAGCAGCGTTCTTTAATCAAATCAATATGTGACTAAAATCACATATTCATCATGAAATTTACCCATGAGAAACAGGGGTTTAGGAATTTTTAGTGGCGAACCTGCAGTCCAGCAGCAGGGTGCGCCGACCCCTCTACACCATGGCCCAGCAGTTCCCGCAGTGCATTGGCGTAACTCGCGCGCGCGGTTTGGGCGATCGCTAAATCACGCTGCAATTCCGCAATTTTTTGGTCGGTATGCTGAACGGATAGAAGCTGAGCCTTCGCCTCTTCGGTCAGAAGATCGGTTTCATACTCAATTTCATCAATGCGAATAATGGACATAGCGCCTATCAGCTCATGGGACAAGAACTTCCCGATCGCTGATTGTAACAATATCCCTTCAAAATGGTCCTGATTTTTAGGGTTATTTTCCATTAATTGCCCTTTTTTGCACCTTTTTTGCGCAAAACAATCCGATTGAACCGATTACAATGGGCAGCACGTACATTGGGTTACTGCTGCCCTAGACCATTGATTAATGACTGAACGAGAGAGAACCACCACCATGACCACGATTACCATCGACGGCAAAGAATACGAATACGAAACCCTTTCCGACAAAGCCAAAGCGCAGTTAACCAGCATGCAATTTGTCGATAATGAGCTGGCTCGTTTGCAAGCGCAAGCCTCGGTTTTGCAAACGGCGCGCATGGCTTACTCCAAAGAATTGCAAAACGAATTAAACCCCTTGGGTAGCGGCGATACGATTAAGTTCTAATGGATTGCCGGTATCGCGGGCACCAATAAAAAAACCGGCACACTGCCGGTTTTTTACTGTTGAGGAATCGATTCTATTTGGTTAACCAACCAGATTGAGCGTTCCTGCGGAGAGACTGCCCTCAGCGCCGCTAAAGCTAATGGTGCCCGTCAATCGAATTAAGGTATCACCGATATTGGACTCATTCACGCCTGCAATCGATTCTAGAATATACGTGGCGCCATCAAAGTGAAACCAGGCAACCGAGTGAGCAGTGCTAGCAGTCGTTTGAGCGGCGTTGATCCAATTGACTAAATCCGTCGCATCACCGGTTACCGCTCTGACTTTGGCGTTTTGTGCAGAGCCGCCAGCCCAGCTGAGCTCGTTACCAATAGCGCCTAAGAAAAAAATCTTATCGGAACTGTTGGCATTGACATTCAGACCCGTGATGGTGACCAAAGGAATGGTTCCGTAGAATTCAAAACTCATAAAATCCGATGGTGCAATCGCCACCGTATCGCTAATCGCATTGTTGTGGGCAGCAAAGTTGATGTTGCCAGAAACGCCTATTCCGGAGAGCACCACGGTATTGGCTCCAGAACCAAACTCCATCAACATGGTGCCGTCACCCGCATTAAAGACCACGTTATTGCCGTCGCCCAACTGAATGGTATCGACGCTGCCATTGGCTCGGCTTGCGCCGCCCGTAATATAAAGGACAACGTTACTTGAATCCGATTGCCCCGATACGGTAATGCCGGAAGTCACTTCCATGCCGGTAGCCGTAAATTCCACCTCACCACTCAGGGTGAGGGAAGCAACGGCAGTCGCCGGCGTAATAATGGTGAGCTTACCTAAGCCCGTATTAATAAATGTTTCACTGACTGTTCCCGTTGGGACGTAATCGGGAATTTGCACATTGTCTTTAGAGCCATCAATGACGGTAACGGACGTATTGCTGCTCGACAAATCCTTTACAACCGTTGGCGTTGCTTGCACTAATAAAAAGGCATCGGACAAATCAATCACCTGAAATGCAGGGCTCAATTTTAGGGTACCTAAATTCAACTCGACTGGCGTGCTTGCAACGGGCGCTGCGCCATCGGAAAGACTGAAAATTGGCAAAATGGTATTAGTCGTACTGGCTAGAGCACTTAAGGCGTTTTTCGCAATGGTTTCATCCATCAGGGCCAAGTTTTGATTGGCCGATTCGCGCGCATAGTCAATCGCTACAGGCTGACCAATCACGCTCACCACGCCGGCTAGCGCAACGGAATCCAAAATCGTACCAAGTACAGTACCCATCGGCGCAACCGCATCGTTTAAAACGGCGATTTGCGCTGGAACCACAGGCGCTTGAAGGCGCACCGGCACACCGTCCGCATTTTTTTGCAAAGCAGAATTCTTGGATGGCTTGGCGAGGTACTCGTCCGTGCCACTTGGCGTGTTTGTTTTAAATATATACATTAAGGAAGCTCTGGAAACTTTTTGATTCACCCTTATTCTATCTCCAGGGCATGGGCGTGTCCACCACGAATGCATCAATTTTGCGGCATACATCACTAAAGTAGCCTCAATTGCTTCTAACTTTGGCTATTTAGTCAAAATCGCACTGCCGACCACTAGATCTAGCACTGGAACTAGGATAGGCAGCGATTTAGCACCTCTTTTGGAGTAGTTTCTTGGGTATTAATGGGCATTTTTCCAGCAGAAGAGTCAAAAATACCGCCTTACGGGCGAGCGCGCCACACATAGGCTGGTGCAGGCTTACCAGTTCAGTCCAGCTCACCATCGGAGCAAATCCGCAGCTCCTAGAAAATCGACCGGAGTTCGTTTGGCAAAAATGGTGTTTTGCCAAATTCATCATTGGGATCGCATTGGTAACGCTCGCTGCTAAGGCAAATAAATAGCCCTGAACACCAGCGGTAGATCAGGGCATAGTCCGCTTTTCTTGTTAGAAAGCGAGTCTCTACCCCACAAACTGCTGGTACTGAATGCCGTTCGCAATTAATGGAGTCACGTTTGTTACATTCTCACCAGAGGTCGAGAAGTAACCCAGAACATCCGCAGTAGACCAGCCCGTAGTCAGTTTTTCTTGCCAAAAGGCAAGGCCTCCGGCATCGGGGGCTCTAGCAAGGACGTTGTTATAGAGCTTGGTGACTAAGGTATTCACTGTGGGGTTACTACCCCCAAAGGCAGTTTTAAATTCAGCACTGTTCACAAAGTTTTGCGCTACTGAACTGTAAGCCATACCGAGATCCATCTTGCCAATCCAATAACCTAAACCACTAGCATCAGGAGTGCGATTAAAAGCCGCTTTATAGAGCATGTAGCCAGAACCAGCGGTTTGATTAACGCCGATATCTACGGCGATATTGGTATCGGCAAATTGGAGGCGTTCAATGTTGATGAGGGTATCGGTGCCGTTACGATTAACAATTTGATCAACCACAGTAGCGCTAGTAGTACCGATGGTAATTGCGTGACTGGCAGCCATTCCTGTAAACACAGCAGTATCAACCCCTGCACCGCCATCCCAAATCTTGTCTGCTAAAGCGGTAATAAATTTATTATTTCCATTGATATCAAACGCTGGCTTATCCGATAAAAAAGTTCGCACTTCTTCGCCAATTGTTCGAGCAGGAGGGCTTGGATATATGCCGCGTGTGGCTACAACATCAATAGCCCCATCATTATTGGCATCAAAAAAGAAAGGACTTAGCGTGTACCAGTCTTGAAAAGATTCGTTCGTATTAAACATGGGCGTTTTAGGGCGCGCAAAATGCCCAGTACCATCATTAATAAAAACATACTGATCAAAATTGTTGGGGCGCGCAAAATAGCTTGAGATCCAAAAATCGACATAGCCATCCAAATTAAAATCTTCAAAAAATAAAGGAGCTCCAGCTGTATTGTCGCCGCTGTAAAAAGTATTATCTGCTACTAGCTTTCCTGATGCATCTTGAAAGTACACTGAAAAAACACTATTACCCAAATCACTATACCTAGCGGATTGTGGTGTGCCCGACATGTTTGACATGCCATCATCGATTCCGCCACTGGGTTCAGTCTCCCAAACGACCAAGAGATCTTCACGGCCATCGCCGTTGAGATCCATATTAAACATGTCCGATGCGCCATAATTGCGCTCCCGAGCAGATCCCAAGTTTGGTCTGGCTAAGGTGTATGACTCGATAAACTGACCGTTTTGCTGGGTTAGAACCGACAAGGGGAGCGTTTTCATATCACCCAGCCACGTCCTGTATGCGCCAGCCACAATGGCGTACTGCCCATTTAACTCCATAAAGCTAGTACCAGAAACACTGTAGTCAAAATTATTAAATTTAGCTGGCAATAGATCTTCGCGCCAAGTAAATTGAGCGGGCCCTGAATTTTGATACATTCTAAAATCCCAAAAACATGCCACCACAACATCCAGATCACCATCTCGGTCATAGTCGGCAGCATCCGCAATATGATTAAATGTTCGTGCTCCGCTTGGATTGGTTAACCAGCTGTCTAAATTCTGCCATGTGAGGCCATTTTTGCCACCCAATAGCAACGCAGGATCGCTCCCTTTAAAGGTACCTGTGTCTCTGTTATTCAGCTCCCATCCCTGGTCTACTTGGAAGTAATCTATATAACCGTCATTGTTAAAGTCCCCAGGAACGCTGTCACGAAAATACTGATATGGACTCGTATTTTTTACAGCAGCAAGATTGGCTGTAAAGACGCCACCTTGATTAGTCCATGGAATTGAAACCATGGGAGTATCAAATACGAAATTCGATGGAAAGGTAAGGAGATCTAAATACCCATTGTGGTCAATATCACTGATAACAACCGCATTAATTTTTCCAAAAGAGTACGTTAGTGATCGCACTGGATCAAGATGCTGCGCTGACAAATAGGATGTTTTAAGCACGAATGGCCATGAATTTCATTACAGCATCCAATATAAAGATAAGTCCATCTTAAAGCCAAGAACTTCCTACCCCACAAACTGCTGATACTGAATGCCGTTGGCAATTAAGGGGGTAACGTTCGTTACGTTCTCCGCTGAAGTAGAGAAATAGCCTAGAACATCCGCCGTAGACCAGCCTGTAGTGAGCTTTTCTTGCCAAAAGGCAAGGCCTCCTGCATCGGGGGCTCTAGCAAGGACATTGTTATACAGCTTGGTTACTAAGGTATTAACAGTGGGGTTACTACCACCAAAGGCAGTCTTAAACTCGGCGCTATTGACAAAGTTATTCGCCACGTCGCTATAACTCATACCGGTGTCCATCTTATTAATCCAAAAGCCCAGGCCACCAGCATCCGGAGTGCGGTTAAAGGCGGCTTTATAAAGCATGTAGCCGGAACCAGCGGTTTGGTTCGCGCCAATATCTAGGGCGATGGTGGTGTCGGTGAACTGGAGGCGCTCAATGTTGGTGAGGGTGTCGGTGCCGTCACGATTGGGGGTTTTATCCGCTACAGTTACAGCCCCATTACCGATTGCAACGGTATGCGTAGCTACCGCTCCTGAATAGATGGCAGCGTCGATACCAGAGCCGCCATCGATGGTGTCATTGCCGCCCATACCATTTAATAGATTATTTAAAGCATTCGCCGTAATACGGTCTGCATTATCGGTGCCAGAGATTTTGGTAATGTCTGGCAGCTTGGTTATGGCATCCAATTCCTTTAAATACACCTGACCATTTGATGTGTAGGCTGACACCCACAGCAAACCATTAGCTCCATAAAAAGCCCTCGCAATGCCCGAAAAAAATTGTTGATTATTGCTATTCAGACTTAATACATCGGATGCTAGTACAGCCTCAAAATGACCAAAGCCATCATTGAGGTACGCTACTGGCCGTTGCCCATAGCCTGTGGCATTCGATGCATGCATACTGTCAAAAACGATGTCGATATTTCCATCTGCATTAATATCGATTAGCTTTATAAATGCAAGCCATGCCGAGGTAACGGCCACCCCTGGCTTGCCCTCATTGCTAATAGATGATCCAAATGCATTAGCAGTAACATCCACATAACTACCATTGACTTGTTTGAGCACTTGCAGTGCCCACCCGCTATAAAATGGGCTATTTTGCGTAGAGACCATCACAATCTCTTTTGACCCATCCTGGTCTAGGTCAGCTGCCTGAATATCTAATATTTGTTCGTTCTTGACGCCAAAATAACCATTCTTCAATAATGTGCGATTGCTATCGGAATATGCTCCCTTATTGTTCCAATAGATAATCGATTGATTGGTTTGGTTAGAAGCAGAACCGGAATTGCCAATAATGAGTTCGGGCAAACCATCTAGATTTAAATCAACCAGTTGAGCGGAATAAAAAATAGTCGATGCATTGGCGATTTCAGCAGGCAAGGCTGAGTTAGAGTTTGTAAAACGCCCAGTGCCATCGCCCAGTGCAATGGATGCCTTTACAGCAGTGCCCGAAGTTGGAACATTTCCAATAAAAATGTCTTGATGACCGTCACCATTAATATCCCCAATGGCTGCGCAATGGGTAAAGTCACTTTGTTGAGGCAAGCTTAAACTGGCGTTAATCCAAGTTGACCCTGATGACATGATGAGTTGATTTTGAGCCCCAGGAAAGGTTCCTGCATCCCAGCCATGGTCAGCAATAAAAATATCGGTCTTACCATCCTTATTAAAATCAGCATAAAAGACATTTCTTGGATGTGTAGTGGAAGGTATAAAGTTAGACGAAAGAGTGGAATAGGTATTTAATCCAGTACCAAGCGAAAACATCCCCGTTTGCGCACTTGAATTGGTATTACCAGAGCTTGGGTAATTTGCACCCAGCAATAAAATATCAGGTAAGCCATCTTTATTTAAATCAGCAACATCCAAGTAGTAAAAAAGAGAGCCTGCGCTATCTTTGCCAAGATTGATGTACTTCAGACTTGAAAAATAAGTTTGATAATTTGCCAAATTAAACCTCTACTTTTTCTCTCGTTTGATAGCTTTAATAATAAATAGAACTATGTATTTATTAATAATATAAATTAACCTAAATAAACTGCAATCCGTTTTTTAAGTACTTTTTTCTAACACTTTTTGAATCATTTTCCTTAACCAATCCCTACCCCACAAACTGCTGATACTGAATGCCGTTCGCAATTAAGGGGGTTACATTCGTTACATTCTCTGCTGAAGTAGAAAAATAGCCTAAAACATCCGCCGTAGACCAGCCCGTAGTGAGCTTTTCTTGCCAAAAGGCTAGGCCTCCGGCATCGGGGGCTCTATTAAGGACATTGTTATACAGCTTTGTGACCAAAATGTTAACGGTGGGGTTAGCGCCGCCAAAGGCGGTTTTAAATTCAGCGCTATTAACAAAATTATTAGCAACATCGCTATAGCTCATGCCACCATCCATCTTATTAATCCAAAAGCCCAGGCCACCAGCATCAGGTGTTCGGTTAAAGGCGGCTTTATAGAGCATATAACCTGAGCCGGCGGTTTGGTCTTTACCGGTATCTAAGGCCAGCATGGTGTCGGTGAATTTAAGACGCTCGACTTGATTTACTTGCAAGGTATTGATTACTTTATTTTTATCGGTCACCGTAAAGCCAGTTAAATCCGTTTTTTGGGTTAACTCATTCCATACATTGCCTGCTTTTATCGTAAAGCCCGTAGAGGCCTTATCAAAAACGACTTTATCCATACCATCGCCGCCAATAAATATATCGCTGAACTTTAGTAGGGTGTGGTTATGATAAAGCGTGTCATTACCACCATATAAATAGTAACTGTTTGAACTATCCGCCGCGCTAGATGTAATGTATACGTCATCACCATTGAGAACGCGTTTCATTCCAGCTAAATCTTTATTTTCAAAGATAATATCGAAATCGTCTAAAGATTTGCTAGGACTTGTCGTCAGCAAAGCAGCATTCCCACCATCAATTTTAATTAGCGCTGATTGTATTACACCTGTCAGCGTCCCTTGCGCCCTAGCGATACTAACATCCTCAAATGTATTGATTGAAGTTGTTAGTCGACTTAAGTCTATCTGACCTAAGTAATTTAGACTTATATTAAAACCTTGAAAACTTACGCTCACATCCATCTGAGTACTAGTTAGTTTTGTGACTTTGAATGCAGAGTCTGGTGGTGAATCGCCTGGGTTAGCAGTTACATAAGTATTAAAAAAACTCCATTTGCCATAGTCTCTATAGGTTACCGACATAAAATCTTTTCCTCGTAATTTAAGTTAAGTTAAATGAGTAAATTGCTAGGGTTACCGCTTCCATCACGCGGTCCTGCAATGCAATACTGATTACTAGCCCCAGAATATATTATCGATACAGTTATGTTTTGTAGCGGTCTAATGGTTATTAATTTAATAATCATAAATAAAACTTAGCGTTTTTATAAAAAATTATTGATAGATATTTTAATTATTCCCATTTAGAAGGCTTATCTTGAGTCAGTTTTCCATTTAAAAATTCTACAGATTCTCTCCATTAGCAATCTCCCTGCATTAATCAAAAAATTAAAAGGCTTTCTCTACCCCACAAACTGCTGATACTGAATGCCATTGGCAATCAGTGGCGTTATGTTCGCAACGTTCTCCCCTGAGGTCGAGAAGTAACCCAGAACATCCGCAGTACTCCAGCCTTCAATACTCAGCTTATTTTGCCAAAAGGTAAGGCCTCCCGCATCGGGTGCTCTAGCAAGGACATTGTTATAGAGCTTGGTTACTAAGGTATTCACTGTTGGGAGCCACTGTTTTTGCTCAATTATTGAGACGTTATTACCACTATCTTAACAAGCTTTTTTGGTCTTTTAGCAATCTATATATAAATTTAATAAATTCTCTGAACTCAAGGCTTTTGCCTGTTTTCAAGACGTTTTGCGCTGACTTTTTCTTGCCTTCCGGCATCTTTGTGCTCGTTGATTTTTTTCAATACTTCTTTACCGTGTATTGGTTGCTAGGCTAGCTCAGCACTAAACCTACCCCACAAACTGCTGATACTGAATCCCATTGGCAATGAGCGGAGTCACGTTCGTAACGTTCTCATTCGAAGTAGCAAAATACCCTAAGACATCGGCAGTAGTCCAGCCTCCATTACTCAGCTTGTCTTGCCAAAAAGCGAGGCCGCCGGCATCGGGGGTTCTAGCAAGGACGTTGTTATACAGCTTTGTGACTAACGTATTTACCGTTGGATTAGAGCCGCCAAAAGCGGTTTTAAATTCAGCGCTGTTGACAAAATTTTGTGCCACAGAACTGTAGCCCATGCCAGTATCCATCTTGCTAATCCAAAACCCAAGGCCACCGACATCGGGGGTGCGGTTAAAGGCGGCTTTATAAAGCATGTAGCCTGAACCCGCAGTTTGGTCTTTACCAGTATCAAGCGCAATCATGGTATCGGCAAACTGAAGGCGCTCCACATTGCTTAGAATTGTAGTCCCAAGGCCCCCTGACTTATCTATGACCGATGCTTGAGATCCCGCAACAGCAATTGTGAAATTACTTTGTACTTTAGAAAATACCGTGCCATCAATGCCGCCTGTGCCCGATACCACCATATTCGGGGTATTTATAATTAATGGAATCTTAGGGCTCACACTCACCTGTATGCTGCCCGGAGTTAATGAAGTATCAAAAATCCCGATAGAAGTAGATGCTAAATTATTGCCGATAGTAATAATAGCTGTCGTAATGCCATCGGTGTTCTTATTATTGATGATACTAAAAGGAATGATGGCTTGGCCATTAGCATCTACTGAAACTGTACCGTTTAAAACACCGGTTGATACGCGATTGGCATCAATGCCCGTAATTACATATGCTAATGATGTACCGTTAGCAACATTAGTAGTCTGCAAAACAATATTTTCTGTAGTGCCTTCATTCATCGTGCTCGTAGTTGCACTCAGCTTATAACTAATTACATTGCTTTTGATCGAATAGTTACCACCGCCTTGCTGAATTAAAGCCAGAGCGCCAATATTGGCAATTTCTTGGGCCGTAGTAACCGCTAGACTAACTCCATTGGATACTTGAATGTTTGCGATATGACTGAGGTTTTGTTGCAGACTACTTAAGTTTGCTACTAAATTTGCTGCGGTATCGCTGATAGCCACTTTATAGTTACTAATTAAATTTAAGGCCCCCCAATCATTACTCAGCTGCGATGCTGTGATTGGCATGACTGCCCCGGGATTGGTTTGCGTGATACTGGTGAATTTTCCTGAATTTGCCTGTATCAAATCCAACACGCTCGCCAGATTTGATGCCGTATCGGATAATGCAACTGATCGAACGTGACTATTTGCTAAGGTCGCTGCTAGATTGGTAG
>CAMEXM010000025.1 GCA_945947155.1 Polynucleobacter meluiroseus
AATTGACTCTAAAGCTTCATTCGTTAGCTCAAGGGCGGCAGGTAAACGATCCATGTCATTTGCCTCAAGGGCAGAACGCAAATCCCGCACCGCAATGTCAATTTTTTCTAAAAATGCGTGCAATGCATCAAATGGCATTGTGCCGGCAGAATCGGTCATAGTGGGGTGAACGCGTTACCAGCGTTGCGTGCAGGATTGGGTGCGACTTAGATGCTATTGGGCTTTTGGCCAATCGCAGCAACAACATCCTTGAGCATGGCTTGGGAGATTTGTTTGTAATCGATTTCGAATTCGCCTGCAGCAACCTTGGCGCGCAGTTTTTCGATCAAGGCCTCATCGCTCGCCTTATTGGCTTTGGAATCGCTTTGCACTTCCGCCAATTTGGCAGTCAGGCTAATGTCTAAATTAACTGCTGGACCGGGAACGGCATCCGCACCCGTTTTAGCGGGAGACTGAGAAACAGTGGACGAGCTTGCGCCTGGGGTGGTTTTACCCACTCCTGAATGTGGTGGAATCAGTGCTGCATTCTCATTAATCTTCATCGCATTCTCCTGTTTACCGCTTTTCCGTAATTTTACTTGCCAACTGCCTCTAAATTCTACTTTACCGCATAAAGTAAGTCACTGCTCACTCTATATTAACCCCAACTACGCCTGGTCTTAACACCCTACCCTGCAAAGTCTGGCCATCCATCAAGCGCACCCGCACCATATCGCCAATCATGCCAGAGCTTTGGGCGGTTCCTTCACCGGATACCTGAAAGCCCTTGCCGACCAACTGGATCAAAACGGGGTCTCCTGATTTGATTACGGCAGATTCCTTTAAATCGTTTAGCCCAATCGGCGCGCCCATTTGCAGTGGTCGACCTAAAACCTTATCGAAAGCTGCCCGGGGGGTTCTCAAGACATCGTCGGGCAGGATGCTTAAATCGCCCTCAATCACCCGAATATCCCCACTTTCCAGCTTTTGCCCAAAAGGCAAATAGCGACTAGCCACCACATAATCCCCGTACGCACGGATATTTAATGGCACATTCACCATCCACGAGGCCTTGGCGCAGCGCAATTGCAGGCTACTTCTACCCCATAGCCTGACGCCAGGAGGCGTAATGATCTCAATTTGGCCACCGATGCAGGGTGGAATCACCTGATTGGGCTCAATCAACTGAACCTCGACTCGCAAGCCGTTGACGCTGGGGCTTTTTTGAATGTACCGCTTAATCGAGGCCTCCAGATCGGGTGTCAGTGCGGCCTGGGCTGAAATCGCCAAGAAGCACTGCAGTAGGCCAACACATAAGGGGAGGCAAAAGCCGCGCATTATTTGACGTACCTCTCCAGCGCAACCCAAGAATAGACTGTATTAGCCCCATCCAGAGCAACGCCAGCCAACCAATGGGGTCGCTCTAATACCGCAGGAATATTCTGATGAATGTTCATATTTTCTACGCCCAAAAATTCGTGGGCATACAGCCAGTAAGTCTCCCGCCCGGCGCGGACCGCAATCTTTCTGGCTGGATGAATGATTTCACCGATCGAATCCACTTTAGAGTCAGCGGCTTTATCAAGCTGCTCTTCCCCCAAATATTGAATCGCGGACACCGCATAGAAATTTCCATGGCGTGAAAAATACGCCATCGGCATTCTCAAGAGGCTTGATGGGCAAGAAAGGCGGACGCCTTCGTGATGCACCTCTAAGGAGCCGCCGATTTCAGCCATCATGCTTCCCACTGCCAACAGGTGCTCTTGCGATAAGGAAATGTGATCGAGGTCGATGAAGATCATCAACTCTTGCTGAACCGCAAAAATACTGGGGCATGGCGGCAAAATGCTAAGAATCGTGAGAAGTTGCTGGGCTATATCCGCATCGGCATACACCTCATCAATTAAAAGCTCATCCGTCAAATTATCAAAAATATGCCGTAACGATTGCTGCCCTATATTAATTAACGCATCTTGCTCTTTGCCCAACACAAAGTCGAGCTCAACCCCACTCCAATTTTCACCCTTGCCAGCGAGGCTACGGGCTTTTTGCAGTCGATTCAAATTGCTTGCGCGGTCTAAAACATAATGCCGATCTTGATACCGTTGATGGCTAGAGTAATCAAAGGTGCTTGCCCGATCAATCGGCTTCGTCACGCCCTCGGGTATTGAAAATGGTTTTGGCGCAGGCATGACAGCGGGTGGCGAATCCTGCCGCGGTGTAAAAAGCCGATTGAGATCATGCGCGGCATGGTCTTCATTGCGCGCTGTTTGAGTTTGAGGCTCTGGCGGCTTTTCGAATGCACGCAAGCGCTCCGTGAGCTCCGAAGAAAATTCCTGATTCGGAAATTCGTCGACGTATTCATCCTCATCGATGGGCGCTGTTTGCGGAGCCTGCGGCTCTACCCGGCTTGATGCCATATTAGATGCAGGAGTAGCAATCGACAATGGCTCCGTCGAAATCGGCACGCCTGCTTTTAATTGATTTAATTTTTTCTCGAAATCCGCTTTAGCCTGATTTAAGCGCTCAAGACTGACTGGTGCTTGGGAGCTACTCGAGGGATGAATCAACGCGGCCTCTGCATTGACTAAGGCAATCAACTCTGAAATCAACAAAAATGCTTGGGGCTGATTAGCAACAAAACTTTCGGATAAAGCGGTGGCGAATCCACTCAATGCATCTAGCCCAGCGCCGTCCAGTGCGTTTGCCAAATCAACGCTGTACATAACCAAAGACTGAACCCGAGCCGATCCAGCGTTACCATCGGCCGGAGCAGACGACAATAGCCCCTCGACCGCACGATCAACGTCGATTAGAAATAGCGGTTTTTCTTCAGACATAGGGTTGCGCTTTTATCGAATGAGCCGTATTACGTTCTAGCTTGACGTTTTAGGTCTGAAAACTCCTGACCAAGGCCATCAAACTCTTCTTCCCAAACATCGAGGTCACGAATCACTTGTTTCGCGTCCATCGACATCAACTCAATCGCCTCTAAAGAGACCTCTGGGGCAAACTGCTCAGAGGCGGCTGCTTGGTCCAAGGCCAGCGCAAGTGAGCCCCTCATTTTGGACACAGTCGCTTCCACACGATCAACCAATAGATTTAGTTGCTCCGTCTCCACCGCAAGCTGCTTACTGGAGTGATTATCTAAAATCGCCAAATAGAGTCGAACGCCCTGCTGTTTTAAGGCAAAGAATGCATCTTGAAGTTGATCCAATGGACCTACCCTACCGCCCCTGTCGGCTGAGCCCGTATACATCGCATCGTCCTCATTCAAGCTAGCAGGGCGAATTTGCGCCGCCTTATCTTGGAGCGTAGTGACTGAATGGCGCAGCTTATTACTCAACTGGCCAAGTAATTTAAAGCGCCGCTCAATAGTAGTAATTCTTTCTTTTAGGTCGCCACTCAGCTCAGAGATAACGTTAACGACTGTTTTTAATTCAGGCGTTGCCGCCCCTTCATTGGCTTGTTGACCCTCTGCTACGGCAGGCTTTTGACCCGGCTCTTTTCTATCCAGCGCCTTGATGCTGGGCGCATTATCAAAGCCCAAGTCAATTGAACTGAGGAGCTGATCGGCGGCAGAGGCAACGGGTGCAGCACGTTGCAAATCGATTGCGTTGAGGCTAGTACTGCGCTGGTAGAGGAAACCCCCAATGCCGACCCCCAACATCCCGAAGAGCGACAACAACGTAAGTCCCAAAAAGCCGCCCGCCGTATCGAAATCAAAAAATCCCAAGCCTTGGGAGTTCTGCTGAGCAACTACTTTTAAGGCCTCATGACCGGAGGCAAAATCACGAATGGTCGCTATGCCGGCTGCATAGAGTTTTAGCGCTAGAGCGCTTTCTTGCGGCAACTTGGTATGCCATGGTGTTTGTTGCACTTTCACCATCGTCTCACCAAGCCTCGGCAGCGCTTTACCAACGCTTCTTTTGCCAAGCTCAATCTCGAGTAATACTTTTTGGTCAATCACCATACCCAAGGCTTTTTGTAATTCAGCATTATTCGCCGAGTCAATGATATTTTTTTGCCATGCTGTGTTTGCCTTCACAAACGCATCTAGGCTTTCTGCATACCGTCTGGCTGGGAAATCCGCTGCCATCTTATCCAGTTCCAGTAGGCCTTTGGGAGCCAACAAGGCTTCCGCAGACTTGGCTAGGATAGCCAAGCCCGCAAGGCTCTTTTCCTGGGCTAAAACGGCGCCAATGGCCTGCTCTGTTCTCTTTGCCCCTTGTAAAACATCCTGCACGCTGCTCGCCTCGGGCAACTTTGCAGAACCGGTAGGCAAGTCGGCAGGCTCAGACTTGTCTTCCGATAGGTAGGCATATTTATCTGGCTTACCAAACAAGAGATTCATGATTTTGGCATCTACTTTTTGGAAGAACGCCAATATCGGGTTATCGGAGAGGGCTGCTCGGGGAGCCTCACTTGCGCCCGACTTTGCTAGAGCTTGCGGCTGAACTGCTGGAGCGGCTGCTTTTGTAGTGCCTGCGCTTGCTGAATTAGCCTGCGGCTTTAGATCGCCGGTTAAAGATTTAAAAAGACTGTCGGATTTTTTTAGGCCATTAAAAAAACTAGGCTCTAGACCAACCGCTCTATTGGTCTTGGCTTGCAATTCTTTTAACGCAGGAATGAGGCGCAATACTTCAATTTGCTCAATATCAATGGACTGCAAATAGCCTCCATCCGATACCCAACTGCGCGCGGAGATGAATGCGCCGATGCTGGCGATCAGCGCGATCACAAAAGAAACAATTGCCAGCCAGCGCCATGGGGTCGTTGCACGCTGAAAGATATGGTTTTGGTATTTTTTGCTCATAAATTTTTTCTAGCTAATGAATCAGGTGGGTTACCTGGCCCTAAGAAGCCTCCAACAGTAAATAATCGATTCCATGGTGATGCACGAACAAGGAGTCGCTTAAGATGGAAGCGTGGAAGGGGCCAGCAATATTATTTACCCGAAAGCCAAGACCTTGACTTGGACCTTCTTTTAAAACCAGAATCCATGGGGCATTTCCTGGTTTGAGCACTTGCTGCCAATGGGAGAGTGTTTCTGAGCGGCGGTTAAACCGCAATACCTGAAAATGATTGCGCAAATACACTGGTGCGCCCTCATGGACAACAACGCCACTGATGCGCAAATCGCCCAAGGCTTGCTCTGCTTCGGGGTGTAAAAAAACCGATTGCACCGCACTTGCTGGTAGTGCATAGCGCTCTCCGTTGATGCGCATACCGAGCCAATACTCTGGTTTTTCGCTATTCATCATGCGCTTTTCCCAGGTAGCTGACGCTGATACCAAAACAAGCCAAATGCAATCGCGAAAATAAACAGGCTACAAACGAGGCCGACGACGGCATCGCCCATTCCAGTTAAATAGGCAGCGCTAACACGCTCAATTTTCCATTTCTGCGAAAAATATACTTCAACGTTTTCAAGGTACTTTTTATGCTGCCACGCTAAGACTTCCCTTGATTGAATCTTGGCTGGATTCGCACCAGAGGGATCAATTATTCCCCTGGCAATCAGATTTAAGCGCTTTGCATTCTGCATTAAATTATTTGCCGCATCCGCACGCCAATCGATCGGAATTGCTGAAAGCATCTCACGACGATATTGATCGGCTTGGCGCTTGGTTTCCTGCTCGGTGTAGTAAACCGCGTCTGGAGGAGTGACAAAACGCAAGCCGATATTGCTGTCATTAATGGGTCCTTTGCCGGGTATTCGCATCACAACCGAAATAGGGTCTCTTTTATTTCTCAGTAGTTTTAGAGAAAGCTCCGCAGCCGGTCTATCGTTGAGCGTGAAATAAAAACCCGTTACGGATTCAATTTTCACTGTGTTGAGGTAGGTGACGATATCCCCAGGCTTTATTCCGGCAAGACCAGCAGGAGAACTAGGCTCGACGGACTCAATCACCGGCAGCGTCACGTCCAGAATGGGTTTAAACCGTTTATTCTCAAACTCCGCAAAAAATTGGAAGGCCCGATTGACGGCCTCATCCAAACCTACCGGGACAATCGCGTCATCCGCCAGCTTGGGTATGTCTGCTGCTCTGAGTCGGCGTTGGTTGTTGTTATTGTTTAAGCGAAAGTCGATGCTTTGTGTCTTCACAAAGTCTTCTATATTGGGGCCAGTCACCTTGAGGTTCTTCAGCTCATCCGAGGAACTAGACAGTTCGCTGGCAGCCCCCAAGAGGGTCATTAATGAGACCACCACCAAGAAACTGGTAAATGCCAGAAACCAAAAGTAAATCGTGCGCTGGGATCGAGGGGGGCGTAATGCAAACAAAATGGGCTCTAACTTTTCTTACGACTAGGGTCAGGCTTACTTGCGCTGAATTTAGCGCTGGATTGATTTAATACAAAGCGCTGCTTCATCATCTCTACTTCGCGGTGCTCGGCCATCAATTGCACTTCCGTCTTGCGCTTATCCATTAATAGGCGGCAACTGGCAATGTCATCAATCCAATCGCCCGACTTCATCTCGATGATGGCTGTTTCTAAGATATCGCGGCCGGTTGCTTCATTTGCCTTGACGCGCACGACAAACAAGCGCGCATCATCGACGTCACGCAGCGTTAACTCAACATAGTACGTTCGTGCAAAACGGTGATTAATCGCAGTCAGTGTGTAGGGGTAGTTATGCAGCGTGAAATGAATCACCGTTCCATCATCCAAGGGCAATGGATCTACTTTTAAAGCAGTAATGCCAGCCTGAGCATGCCATTCAAGGTCAGTTTGTTGGGCCTCGAGGCTCTTCTTCGGAAACGCACGTGTCTCAAAATAAATTTGATACAAGGTTTCTGGGAGATGGCGCTCGGCAGCCAGATTTTTTAGAACCTCAGCAGTGGAAGTAATGCGAAGTCGCTCAGCCATGAGATCCAACTTCATATTGGCAATTTTTTGATTAATGACCTCTTCCAGTTGATGGGTTTTTTGCAAACTCGCCACCACCACTGGTTCTATCGGTTTTGCCTCAAGCGTTTTGCCCTTGGCACTTTCCAGTACTTTGCCGTAAAAGTCTCGGATGAAAAAATACAAGAGCGTAATGAACATCAGCACGCTGATGATCATGATGAGCTTACCGGTAGTTAAGTTGGCAAAAAAATTCATTATCAATTCATTTAAAAATCGAGGCGCTGCGTTAAAGCAAACTTAGACATACCACGATGCCCCCAGATGCCAGCGATTGAGGCGGCCTTGCACTCGGGCATTTTCAATCGCGCTGCGGGTACTCTCGAATTCTTTCAATACCAATTTGTTCGGCTCATACAACTCACAACCCGCGCGAATGCGATCCATCGCTGCGCCAGGACGTACATTTTTAATCAGCAGATCGATGGTGGTCGAGCGCGACTTCAGTCGCTCAAAATAACCGGAGTGCCAATACCGACCAACCTCCACTTCGGTTGCGCCCAAGCGAATGTCCAGCAATATCCCGTGATCTGAGATATCGATTACCTTCGTCAATAACTCCTGGCCGGCGCCCAAGCAAAGCACAAAACTCAAGTCCTCATCCGCAGGGCCGAGGGTACGAAACTCTTTTCTACGCTGTATTAAGATCAAATCCGTTGGCACAGGGCAGGTGATGTTTCCATCCTCTGTTATTTTCAAGTCCAGGGCCAAAAATTGCATTTTTCCCGAGTCGCCACACAGCGCCACGACCCGTTGTCCCCCAACGATGCTGGTGAGGCCGCCTTCGGGCTGGATTTCTGGCTTCATCACGATGAGGCCTTGTTTGACGTCCAATAATGAAACTGGCAATTCTCTGGCTGAGCCGTCTAGGGTAAACAAACCGGCAAGCGGTTTTTTGAACAATTCGCGCTCGATCGTTTTTGCGATAGCGCGGGGCTCCACATGAAACTTCGGCTCCACATTTTTTAATGCTTCGGGGGGATGTATATTAAATTTCATAGGATTAAATTAAGACACGCAAACTTGACTTTGCACAGTCGCTAGAGGACTTCCTTCGGGCACCGGGTCATCATTTAAATTAAAGCCGGTATCGGTTTGCAGCATGGGTTTGCCGGCCGCATTGGGTTCCGCATAATTAATGGTCGCCAATGTGGAGTAGGTATTGCGCACGCAATTAAAGAGAATGTTTCGGCGCACCGATGCGACGCGCAACTGCGATTGCCCTTCATTCGATTTCCGATTGGTGATGATCCAAACTTTTTTCCAATCGGGGGGCAAGGCTTTGATGGAGCTTTTGTAATATGCAATGGAATAGTGCTTGCCATCGAACACCATCACCAAGTCGTCTTTTGCTTGAGAATGGGCAAATCCAGCCCCAAGAAAACTGGAAGCGGCTATAAAAACAAGACGAGTTAAAAAGGGGTTGCCCATGGTGAAAAACCATATAAATTGGCAATTATACGGACATCTAGGGGGTAAAAGTAGCCCTCAAAGGGGCGCACGCATTGTGTGCATCGGGACAACTCACCGTAGCTGCTGTCTAAGGGGGCTTGATCCCCGAAACTAGAAATCGTACTGCGCTACAAAACCACAATTTAGGCTGTTGGCGCGTCATCAGCACTGCCATCCACCGGAACCGGAACCGTCTCCCCGTTGATAACGTGCTTTACCCAATAGCGCGCTGCAGCAATATTGGTCGTATAAAAGGCAATTTTGCTGCTCTTTTCGATGGTGTAAAAGCGCTCGCCTCGGATGCGGTGCTCGGTAATGACTGGATTTTCCATAATATAAAATGCCTATTTATTCTGTCGTTCTCTTAATACGGCCATACCTGCTCTTTTGATTAGGTCAATAATGCCGCAAAATTGCCTTGCAGCCTAGCAAAACTCCTTAAGCCTATAATTTATAAAGCAATTTATCAAGCACTTCTGGTTAGAATGGGGGTATGTTTTTCGAACTGCACTTTCTAAACTGGATGTTAGATAAAACAATACCCGATGGGCCTGACTCCAGGACCCCTGCCATTAGTCGCCCGTAGATCCCGTCATGGCTATATCGCTCAACAATAGACTTAGCCCACAGGTTAGCCTCACACCGCAACTGCAACAGGCCATTAAGCTTTTGCAATTATCCAATAATGAACTAGAGCAGGAATTAGCAAAAGCAGCAGAAGAGAACCCGCTCTTGGAATTCGAGCCCAACCCGGAAATCGAGTCCAATCTCAGCCAATCCAACGAACGCATCGAAGTGGTCCAAAACAATTGGTCCAATAGTAATCCGGTAAGCCATGATGATGAAGAATGGGTAGAGCGGCATGAGCGCGTAGCACACAAGCAAACCCTGCTGGAGTACCTAGAAGAGCAGATTCAGTTACTGAATATTCCCAGCCAGGAACAATCCCTGCTTGCCTATTTGGCCGGATGCCTAGATGACAGAGGCTACTTAGTCGATGATCTGGAATCCATTCATAGCGAAATTGGTACTCTACTGATAGGCAGTGCTCTAAGCGCAATGGAGCGCATCGAGTCGAGCTTAATCACACTGCAAGCGCTTGACCCCCCGGGAGTTGGCGCGCGCAACCTGGCCGAATGCCTCTCGCTGCAAATTGATCGCATCCTCCAGGAACAGAAACACCATGCCGATGAATGGGTACTTGCAAAACGGATTGTGAATACGCACTTAAATCAAGTGGGCTCTAAAGATTGGCTCAAAATAAAACAAGCCTGCGGCAAATCACAGGCCGAAGTGATGAAGGCAGTTGAATGCATACGGCGATTGCAACATAATCCTGGCGGTCAATTTGAGCGTGAGCATGACCAATGGGTCTTGCCGGACGTGGTCGTCAAGCCAAGTCGTGGAAAGTGGGTAGTGGAATCCAATCCAAACGCCAAACCCCGCATTTCCCTTAATACTGAATACGCCCGAATCCTCAATGAAAATGGGGGGAAGAAAGCGGATGGCGCATTAAAACAAAAAATGCTGGAAGCAAACTGGATAGTGAAAAACATTGCGCAGCGAGAAGAGACCATTCTTAGGGTGGCACAAGAAATCGTGGCTCGCCAGCAAACCTTTTTTTCGATGGGTGCGGTTGGCATGCGACCCCTTGTACTGCGAGAAATTGCTGAAAGTGTGAATATGCACGAATCAACGATTTCACGCGTGACCACCCAAAAATACTTATCGTGTCCACTGGGAATTTACGAATTCAAATACTTTTTTAGTAGTCAGCTTAATTCGGAAAAAGGCGGCGCCATTTCCTCAACCGCAGTGCAAGCGCTGATTAAGGAAATTGTAGGGGGTGAATCCAGTACAAAACCCATCTCGGATACCCAAATTGCAAAATTATTGAATGATCAAGGCTATGTGATTGCTAGAAGAACTGTAGCGAAATACCGAGAATCACTGCGCATCCCAGCAGTACACCTGCGCAAGGACTAGCGCTCAAGGAAAAATATGAATGCTATTTTTTCCTGATTTTTTTGCTTGGTACATTGCTCGGTCAGCTTGATCAATTAAATCACCAATCGATGAATTGATATCGGCTCCAATTGCGATACCAATGCTCGCGCCCAATATGAGCTCGATCGATTGCTCGGCGCTTAAATGCAGGGGTGCCGTGATGATTCTGATCAGACGAGCGGCCAGTTGGATGACCATCTCAGGCTCGCGTACGCCTTCAAATACCACAATAAATTCATCACCCCCCCAACGCACCGCCATATCAGTCGGCCTGATCGCGCTCTGAATGCGAGCGCCGACTGCAGTCAACACCCGGTCGCCCATGGCATGTCCGTGCTGATCGTTGATATGTTTAAACCCGTCCAAATCAATAAAGTACAGGGTTAAGGCCGTTTTCTTCTGCCGTGCAGAAAGGTTCTTTTGAGAAAAGCGATCCAACAGACTGGATCGCGTCAACATTCCGGTTAATTCATCGCGCTTAGCGGGTCCGGTCGTATGCACCCCATCCAGCAATTCCATCAGCATACGGCGCTGAAATGGCGTCGCACTCGGATCCTGAGTCAGAAAATCAATCATGGCTTGACGATTTGCCCCCTGCAGAATCTCCTGTAAATAAGCCAGGTGGAGCTTAAATTGCTCTGCAGCTTGCTCTGGATCAAGGTCCACTGGATTACTAGCCAAGGGTTCGGTGGTGGTTTTGCTGAGTGCCATAACTGACTTCAGCGCTCGATGAATTATTTACAAATCGTATTTTTAACATCGCTTTCAATGCTACCAACATCGATGGGTATTGAATCGGTTTTATTCTTTTCAAAATAGACCTCATTCAGCGACCCCGTCTTCGCATCAAAAAACAGATAGGATGTTCGATAATAAAAATAGGAGTTTGCCTTGCAATCCAAGGCGCCGCTGGCGCTAAACAAATTGAATGGCTTGCCCTCGGGAGCGATTTGGTCTTTGTTAAAGTGGGCTGAGACGGTATACCACGTGGTAGAGCCTTCGGCCTTGCCCCAACCTGCAAGCAAATACAAGGTATTTTGGGCATTTTTACCCAGTACGATATCGCTATCGTTACTTGTTTTTTTTGCCGCTCTAGGATCTGTTGCTTTGCTCAAGCCCGATTCTTGAGGGGGCTTTGCATCTGCACCGCAAGCCAATATCACTAAAACACAGGCGAGGCTGAATTGGAAGATCGATTTGCATTTGCTGAGGTATGCGCTCATTTTGAGTCCCCCGCAATCTGTTTCGTGGCCCAACTTTCAAACGCCGGCGGGATTGCCTCACCTTCTGTAAAACCAAAATACCGCGTCTTACCATTTTCTATCGTAGCGGCATAAACACGCCCCTTACTAGGATCGATTAAGTAAGCAGCTCGAGATAGTGTGCACCCCGATTTTTGGCATCCCGCCCCAAAAATAGATGGCCCTACATAAACTAAAGCGACGCTGTCTTCCAAAGCGGTAATAAAGGTTTGGTAATTATTGCCAAGCAGATGTTGAAATAGAGGCTCATTTACTGCGCGCTTCACAAACTGGAGCGAGGAGCTGCCGACGACCAGTGGAGAATACGCGGCAATCTGCTTACTTAAATTTGTAAACTTTTCACTTTGCTCACCCTGCACCACTTTCGTTGCCTGCTGCTGACCTGATTCAACCGTGTATTCCCACGCTTTAAAAGCAAGATAAACCAATACCAAAGCAGCTAACGCATACAGCAAACCCTTAGCAATTTTTTTTGCCAAGGACACTACCCGACTTACGATCGTTTTGGGTTTGCTATCCATGCTGCGAGTCATCTTTAGGAGGGAATCATTAACGTTTCGGCCATTACAGTGGCACAGCGTTACTATAAAGCATAATCTTTAGGTTTCCAGCAATTCGTAGGCGAGTTGCAGGATTTGCAATAATCTAGAATATTCGTCAATGTCGACGTGCATACGCCTCAAACCATTCGCACAAACACTATTTTGGGATAAATATGGGTAATTTGGATGACGCAATCAAGGAACTAAAAGAAATAAATGCGCACCTGGCTGAGATTAGCTCTACCCTTGCACAACGGGACCGCAAATCAGATGAAAGCCTCAACGTGATTCGAAAGGATCTTTGGAATATTAAGAACATTGTGGCAGACGAAGGCATTCAAAATAGGATCGTTCAAAAGGGGGTCGAACGTGCCCTAGCAAAAGGCTTTGGCTACCTTTTAATCTCTGCGCTTCTGTTGTATGTTGTTGGTAAATTTTTGATTTAAATCTTTTTATACTTTTGTGAGCAGGCCCATGACGACCCCGGAATTGAACGAGCGCCAAAAACGCTACATGCACATTGCTAAGTCCCTAGAGTCTGCGAGTAAAGAATATGGGAGCGCCGCTCTCGGACTTCAACAAGGGATGAGCGAAGAGCATGTCCATCGTCATGTTAAAAATGCGAATGCGGCGGTTGAGTCTGCATTTCCAGAACTATTTGCCCCACCAAAGCAGTCCGCTGCCCCTAAACTTGCTCCAGCTGCGCGTGACTACACTAACCTGAAAGTGTTATTGATTGCCTTGCTGGTTTTGGGATTGCTTTATGCCTTCGTTGTATTCGGTCCTACTGGCGACTTAACCAAGACCTGGATGTTGCAAGATTTGCAAAAGAACGTTGCCTACCCCAAGTAGGCGTATTTCTGTATTTGTTTAGTGGCTTTTACGCAGTGAAGTAATTCACTTTGGAAATCAGGCGCTGCGGCGACCTTCATTTGCGCCTGCAGTATTGACTAGCCCTCTGCCTTTTTTATCGGCAGCACATTGTTTAAGTTTGAATCTTCCTGCTCGCCAGCCAAATGCGCCGATGCATCCGAAAGCAAGCACTTCAAATTACCGTTTACCTTGGCATCCGGATGCACATTAATCTGTGAATACGTCACATCTCCATTTACAACGGCTCCAGGATAAATTTCAACGCGGCCCTTGGCGTAAACCGAGCCTTCGATGCGGCCAATAATGATGGCATGCGAGCTGTAGATATTGCCCTCAAGAAATCCTGCTTTACCAACTACAGCGGTGTGGCCCTCATCTGATCCAGCAGAATTCTCCTCTTGATGCATGTCCCCAATCAGGTGGCCAGATAACAACACATTCCCACGGTGCGTGAAGTTTCCCTTAATCGTAGAGCCTGCGCCAATCGTGCTTGCATAACTTAGCTGCGTGTCGGCCATTGGGCCTTTTTTAGAAAATTCGAACATGGCATTACCTCAGAAAATTAGCGCGCACGATAGCGCGCTATCAATTAACCTCGACTAACTTCACTTGCTTCGATCCTGCGTTTGGTAGCCGTACTCGCCAACCCTGAAAAAACATCTCTACATTGTCTAAATCTTGCCCCAGAACCGTAAAAGGCGATACGCCCTTAAAGGCATAGGCAGTGTTCGCCTCTAATGCAATCACAAGCTGCTTACCGCTCCCATCAATAAAGCAAAGTGTCTGCTTGATGAGTGTTTTTATATTAACAGTGTCACCAGCCTTGGTTGGGGCCGGCGTTTGATAACTGAGCAATTGCCCATCCTGTTTTAAGGGACATTGGCCTGCTGCTGCAACTACCTCAGTAGGCTTGATTTCTTGACTTGCCTCGGCAGGCGCATTTTTGACTTCGGCCTTTGCCTCATCGCTATCCGTCTTTGGTGGCTCAGCAGGAAGAATTTCTTGTGGTTGTGGTTTTGCTTCCGGCTCAAGCAGTGAAGCGACCTGATATGCAATGTCGTATTTTGAGTTCAAGCCGAACACGATCCCTGCAATCACAATACCAACAGAAAGAAATACGATCGACTTCACTGGAAACCGAGATCCACTTCGAGTATTTGCTACTGCTAAATCCCCGCCCACTTTTTCTGTCAACAGCTCTTGCCACTCCAATCGTTCTGTTATTGCAGAATCAACGGCATCAGTCGACATACCATCGCGCGCAGACGGGGATGACTTGATGGCGGGAGCACTTTCGTTTGCCTCATTTTTGATCTCCCCCTCTAAGGATCCCTCTTCAACACCTTCTGAGCTCACCATAGCTGCGCGTGGGTAATTGAGGTAATCCGATTCAGAGAGATTAAGTAAGGTGCCGACGCGTTTGGCAGCATTGATTTTTAGCGGATAACTGTAGAAGGAGCTCATGCCCCCTTCTTCCAGCTCTAAGATCATTTTGGCGGATAAGCAGCATAAGGCGGCTAACTCACTACGCTCATACCGGCGTGCCTCCCTCGCCGCCTTTAGTGCAGGCCCAAGAATATCTGGCATTGGGGTGTTTTTTACTGGCGACATGCCTTTATCCTGTTATTTACTGCGCCGCAATAAAATCGGCACATTAAAGCTTACTTTTGGCTTTAATGATTATTATGGCAAATATTAGCAAATTAGCCCGCTTTGCAGGAACTTTATTCAGCATGATTGCTGCTTAAAAAAAATCCATGCCAACTGGTAAAATAGGCTATTAGAAGGATTAACCCTTCTCTTAAAAGGACATAGAGCAAAATGCAGCTTATATGGATTTCAGGATCCACTTCGACCATGAAGCAAATCAAAATCACGGGCAGAACCCTGATAAAGATTGCTTTTTTGTCTATCAGTGCATTTTTAATATTCGGGATTGGCATCCACTTTTTGGGTTTTCGGGTGGCAATTCAATTTAGCCCCGAAATGACCAAAGAAATGGGGGGAGTGATTACCCGTACGGAAATGGACGAGATTGAGGCCCATTACCGCGAGAATCTACTAGCCCTTCAAAAACAAATTCCACTAATTGAAAGCAAGATTGGCGAGCTTAAAAATTTAAAAGACCAGTTCTCCGAGCTGTCGACCCCGATTACGACTAAAAAATAATCCCCAAATTGAGGGTAATGGGCGTAGATACCTCTTTTATTCTCTGACCATATTGCTATATTATGGTTTTACTTTTATTATTTCAGGAAATTGAATATGACGGATAACAATCCAAAAGGGTCTCTTTTTGTTGGCGAAGGCGTCATTGTTAAAGGCACATTTGAAGTGCCAGAGATGGCCGTCGTTGCAGGATTAGTAGAAGGTGAGCTCAATACAAAAGAGGTTTTAGTGGACACCACCGGCATTGTGAATGGGCGCATCAATGCAGAAGTGGTTGAAATTCGAGGCGAAGTAACCCAAGGTCTGCACGTAACCAATCACCTTAATGTTCGCTCCAGCGCTAAGATTACTGGCCTGACCCAATACGCTGAAATGAGTGTTGAAAAAGGCGCGAAGCTCAGTGGTGAGCTCAGAGTGATCGACCCCATTCCATCGCCTACAAATTACGCGTCACCCACAAACTACTCGTCATCCAGCAGCCAAAGTTATCAGAATAACGGCTCTAGCGACACCGAGTAAATCGTTTGAAGCTTTCATCAAAATACCCCTTTATGGGGTATTTTTATTTATGAAGCGCTATCGGAATGACCCGCTATCGCCTTCATCATGGAAAGCATTTGGAAATACGGCGGCGGGGGGTCATTAAATTCAGAATTATCAAATGCAGTAATTCGCGTCTTATCGATCGCTTTGAAAATTTCCGAGTCAAATTGAATGCCCTTGGGAGCCTCATCCAAGCTATACGAATCGGCGTCAACCTTGCAGACCATTTTCACCACCTCAGCTCTACCCCCTTCAATCCGCACAATCCAAATATCGGTATAGCCAGTGGTGTCTCGAAAAAGGGTCCAGCGCCCCCAGCTCACATCATCATCCTGCATATAGGAATCTTGCTCTAACACCTTGAGCACGCTACCGCTGTACTTAAATGGAGCAGATAAATTTTCATTAATGTCGTTCATAAAATAATGAATTTTTACTGCCTCATCAAATGGGGGTAAGCCTTGCTGCGCAAGGCTTTGCTCGTATTTTTTAAAGGACGCATTACAGCCATCTACCCGCAGTTCTGGGTTTGATTCCACTTGCGCTGCTGGCTCTAATGCAATCGACTCTTCATATGCTTGACGCGCCTGCAAGCTAATCTTTAAAAAAAGAGAATGCGACTCAGGGCTGATTCCATAGGTATTAAACCAATGCTTTTCGATATCCAAGCATGCCTGCGCTAACTGAGCATGCAGAAAGTCATCTTTAGGAAATTCAACTTCGCAAGCGTAGAGTTGATCAACTAAACGCGCCTCACCGCCATCTGTTTTCGGGGTGGTTGCATGCCAAAAATGTTGGAAACTATCGTATTTAAATCGCTCACCATAAAATTGGAAAACGCTCATGTCAAACTGCAATTGGCCCATGTACGAGGGCCTGCCTTTTACTAAATCAAATAATCCCATGGCTACCCGTTCTTAATATGGCGTAAATAAAGCAATCGCGTATCCGGCACGCTCTAACTGCTTTTTATTTTGCTCCAATTTGCTTGAAAGATCGCCGCGGAGTCGGTAGATCCCTCTGGATCTTCGCCGTTTCTGGAAATCATCAAGCCGTTTAACTTAGCGCCATGTTCAATTCCCAGCTGGCCGTAGGTAATATCGCCTCGCACTTCTGCGCCTTCATGCAATTCAACGCGCTCGGTAGCGTAAATATTGCCCTCCACTCGCCCCGCAACCAGTACTCGATATGCAAAAACATCACCCTGGACCACGCCCGTTTTACCCAGCGCAATACTCACGCTCTTACCCTGACGCGCTTCGATGTTGCCTATTACGCGCCCGTCAATGCGCAAGCTTTCATTGGCAACTAGCCTTCCATGCACCTCGGTTGCTGGCCCTATGATGGTTTCAAAGGACTCCATGGTTGGCTGTAAGAAATTAATCGATTGGGATTTTTTGAAGATCTTCATTCATTCTCCTAATGGCACCATGCCTTTTATTGGCAGGGCTCTCATTCTAGCTTCATTCGGCTATGCCAATGTGTGTTCCTTTTTGGCGGAAAGAATGTATTAAGTTAGTGAATACAAACTTAATAATTGGGCAGGCTAGGACCTAGCGTTTGCTGCAACAAGGTATTCGATGGGCTGTGCCAGTAGTGTCATTTCATGGGGATTAATCCAGCACCATTGGCCCTCTTTCAAATCCGCTGCCATTGCATAAGCGCCAATCGAGGATCGGTGCAATAGAGCGACGTGATTGCCTACTGCAGCTAGCATTCGCTTAACCTGGTGGTAGCGGCCTTCCACAATCGTCATTGCCAAGCGCCGCTCATCCATCAGAACGCATGCCTTGGCAAAACAGGGGCTGGGATCATCGTCCAAAACAACACCGCCCAGTAAATGGTCGATTTGCTTTTGGGTAATCGGCTCGGCTGCAGTGATCTCATAGACCTTGCCAATGTTTTTCTTGGGCGTTGTCATACGGTGAATAAATTGCCCATCATCCGAGAGCAGCAATAAGCCGGTGGTGTCTTGATCGAGGCGCCCTACGCATTGCACGCCGCGTTCGATTAGCGGCCTTGGTAAGAGACTATAGATGCTCGGGTGATGCTTGGTCTTGTGGGAACATTCGTAATTAGCGGGTTTATTAAATGCGATGTAGGCCTTTTCGTGAAACGCCCAATCGATGCCTTCAACCCGCAACACTAGGCCTTCTGGGTCAATTTTGATTTCAGGGTCATCGGCAAGGGTGCCGTTGACCTCGACTAAATCGGCATACACCAAATCGCTGCAATAACGGCGGGTGCCAAAGCCTTGGCTAAAGAGTATTTTTTCGAGCGTAAGGGGCTTGGCCATTCGGTTGGGATGTATTCAGTGCTATTGGCATAGCAGAATACACCGACCAACCGATCACCGGCACAGCGCGTCTCTACTTTTTATGCTGCTCGACGTGGAAGGTGGCTTTTTCTAAAGCATCCACCGCATCAATACCCACCATATCAGCACCCAAATCCTCAATCAAATCCGGGTTTTGATTAAAGACGGGGCTACCAATCATGATGCCTACATGGGGATTGAGGGAAACCGATCGAACTTCATTGATCATGCGCTTGAGATCCGGAAATTGCTCTTGCAAGCTTGCGGATAAACCGACGACATCAAACCATTGCGCTTTGGCCATGCGCAAAATATCCGCCTCGGTTGCGGCAAGCTCGCCCCACACGCGCCAACCGGCACGGGCAAAGAATTCCGACACCATAAAAAGGCCCAAGGTATGTTGCGAACCAGGCAAAGGAACCAGCATGACGCTTTTGCCTTGCTGTTTGTACTCCGCATACTCTTGGAAGATCGGGCTTAAGTCATACATCAACTGTTTGATACGCCACAGCGCTACGGTAACTTGCGTAAAGTCTGCATCGTCGTTATCCCACTTTTCCCCAAGCTTGCGAGCCACGGGGGTAAGGAGATTGAGATAAAGCTCCTCCAGCTCAATGCCTTGGGCAAATAATTCTTTCACGTAGTTTGCGGATGGGCCAGCATCGACTTGCAAAATCAAGGTCATGAGCGCATCAATATGGGCTTCACTTACGCTTGGGTGAACCGGTACATTCAGTTGGCCATTTGCCAATCGATCGCTCTGCAAATGGTGCTCGACGATGTGGGGCAGGATAATTCCTTCAATCGTCCTAACCAGGGAACTCAAATACTCTTCTGGTGTACAGGCTTTGGATAAGGGATGCGTTTCAATTGGGCTATTGGTGCCCGCATCGATCGGCGCATCATTGGTTAAACAATCGGCCCAAGCATTGCGCTGGGCATTATTGATTGGATCAGGCGCGCCAGAGATAGGCTGGGTATTTACAACCAATTTCTCGAGCGCTAAATCAACTAAGCTACGAAGCTTCATGGTATTCGGTTAAATGGCCCCACCAGATCATTTGTACGCAGAAAGAATTAATATACGTTAATGGTTGAGGGCAGTTAAGAGGTCCAAGTAAGTGAAAGAACTTACGTTATAAAGGGTTTTTTATATTCTGGCACTGTCTCCAATACCACTAAGGGATTACCATAATGGGTACTTTCACATCATAAAAAATAGTGTGTCGCAAAATAGCCAGCAAATCCGTAACTAAGGTGCGCTGTTGGATTTGCTTTGTTCATTGGATTCAGGGTGTAAGCCGTAACGCTTCACTAAAGTCCAGATGTGTTTGGGCAGCATATTCTTGATTTTGTGGGGCGCCATTTGCCGCAAGTGCAAAACCGACTCTATACCCTTCATCTCAACGCGGGCTTTCGCAAATTCGAGTCCGCGAGGACCAAATCGCGGCATTACCCAAGCCATGATCGGGCGCAAAAAGTTCGGCATACGATTTACAGGCAGTCCCCCTGCAGCTAATTTAACGTTTTTCATAAAGCCTTCCACTGCCGAGATGCGTTTACCTGCACTGCTTACTGGCTCCAGCGTGAGTTCGGGTGCAATTAAGTCCAAGATCGCTTGTCCGCGTGGATTGCGCACAATCACCCACTGCGCTCCCGTGCCGGCCATATAGCCCACCGTGATGTCTGCCAAGGCATTGACGTAATCCACGCAGGTTTTGCAGGTCAAAGGGAAAAAATCGTTTGGTAAATCAGACAGGGGTAAATTTAGAAACGGAATTTCTTGTTGTGTGCCATTCTTAAAACGCAATTCAACTTTGTAATCCGCCCGAAATTCCAAGTAGGTAATGGTGTCCGGATCCTTGCTTAATAAACTCAGAAAATGATGGAAGTGTTCGGTGGTCGTGTTGTCTGAACAGGGCGAGCCCACAATCAGGAGTTGTTCAAAACCCAGTTCCCGCTCCAAGGCGCGCGCCGCATACACCTGGCATGGAATGCCAATCATCGCTACTTTTTTATGACCGGCTTGTTTGGCTATTTCCAGGTACTGCACTACGGGTGCGTAGCCCATGCGCATACCACGGCACTGGGCCATATCGGCTGCCTTGGTCACAATAATCGGCACGGGTTTCCAGCGGTCGTGGGAATCACCCGTCACCGTCACCACCGCATCCACAATGCCTTTTTCAAGTAACAGTTCACCAATGCGCGTCATGATTCCGGTCCACTGGGCCCCTGCTAAAGGCGCCTTCATCTGCGCTCGTGCCATGCTGAGGTAGGGCCCGAAAAAGACCTCATCGGATTCAATCAGATTACGCGCGCGACCATGCACTGCGGTTTCAAAGCCGGGGTAGTCCGGCTGAATAAATTGGCAGGCTGAACCACAGCGCTTGGGATCACTGCTGCGCGATACGCCGCAGTCAGTGCATAAATCCCGATAGGGTGCAGCGACTTGATTTACGACGCTGTCGAGCATGCCTCAATCGCAAAACGAGCACGTACCCGAGTTTCAATCTGCTTGGTTGAGATGCCATACAACTCCATCAGCGACGGAATATCACCGTGCTCGGTAAATTGATCAGGCAAGCCAATTTGCAAGGCTGATACTGAAATATCCTGCTCTGCTAAATACTCCAAACAAGCACTGCCAGCACCGCCCATCACGCAACTGTCTTCGACCAGCACGATGCCATCATGCGTCGATGCAATGGATTGAAGTAATTCCTCATCGAGTGGCTTGACAAAACGCATATTGACCACCGTAGCATCGATTGCCTCAGCAACGTCCATGGCGGTATACAGCATCGGTCCAAAGCAAACAAATGCAATGCGCTTAGTCGGCTTGCCTTGGATGCTGCGCTCCACATGACCTTTGCCAATCACCATCGCCTCGAGTGCAGTCCCTGCGTCCGGGCCCTGACCACTGCCGCGGGGATAACGAATCGCCGATGGCCCATCGTAGGCGAAGCCGGTTGTCAACATATCCCGGCACTCGCGCGCATTGGCCGGCGTCATCACCAGCATATTAGGCAAACAGCGTAAGTAAGCAATATCAAATGCGCCCGCATGCGTAGCGCCATCGGCCCCCACCATACCGGCGCGATCAATTGCGAACACCACCGGTAAATTTTGCAGCGCCACATCGTGTACGAGTTGATCGTAGCCGCGCTGCAAGAAGGTGGAATAAATCGCAACAACCGGTTTTAAGCCCTCACAGGCAATACCGGCAGCAAATGTCACTGCGTGTTGTTCTGCAATACCCACATCATGGTAGCGTGCCGGAAAGCGGCGCTCAAATTCCACTAGGCCAGAGCCTTCGCGCATCGCAGGCGTAATACCAATCAAACGCTCATCGGCTGCTGCCATATCGCACAACCAATTTCCAAAGACTTGTGTGAAGGTTTGTTTGGATGGTTTGCTGGGCTGGATGCCGGCTTCAATATCAAATGGGCTTGGGCCATGGTAGGCAATGGGATCGGCTTCAGCGTGATCATAGCCTTTACCCTTTTTGGTCACAATATGTAAGAACTGTGGGCCTTCGGTTTTGGCCAGCTTATTAATATTTTCCAGCGTAGCAACGAGTGCATGAATATCATGCCCATCAATTGGGCCGTAGTAGTCAAAGCCAAATTCTTCAAAGATCGTAGCAGGACCAACCATGCCTTTGGCATGCCCTTCGAGTCGCTTGGCAAACTCCCGTAGCGGCGGTGCATACGACAATACTTTATCGAGGCCGCGCTTGGTTACGGCATACGCTGAGCTACTAATCAGTTTTGCAAAGTAGCGATTGAGCGCACCTACTGCTGGTGAGATTGACATCTCGTTGTCATTCAGAATCACAATCAATGGTACGTCTTTGCGCATACCGGCGTTATTCATTGCCTCAAAGGCCATACCCGCACTCATCGAGCCATCGCCAATCACAGCCACTACCGTGCGATCTTCGCCTTTGGTCTTGGCCGCAACCGCCATGCCCAATGCTGCTGAAATACTAGTCGATGAATGCGCCGTACCAAACGCATCGTATTCACTCTCTGAGCGCCGCGGAAATCCCGAGATGCCATTAAATTTGCGCAAGTTGGCCATGCCTTCGCGGCGGCCGGTCAAAATCTTGTGTGCGTAACTCTGGTGCCCCACATCCCAAACAATCCGATCTTCTGGGGTATTAAGCACATAGTGCAATGCCAGACTGAGTTCCACCGTCCCTAAGTTAGACGACAAATGCCCGCCCGTTTTAGCAACGGATTTGAGGATGTATTCCCGCAAATCGTGGGCAAGTTGCGGCAGTTTACCTGGATCGCAATCACGCAGATCTTGGGGTGATCCAATAGTTTCTAAAAGGTTAGTTACTTTTAGCATAGCAAGCTCACTATCTTATTTGTGTCCGTACATACTAGAAATCATTTTCTTGTAATCATCCAACTCATGGGCAGGGCTAGTTTTTAAGGCATGGATTGGTGCATGCATTAACTTATTCGCTAAGGCCTGAGCCATCGTCGCCATGACGTCCATCGGGTCATCGCCCTTTGCTAAACGTCGGCGTGCCTTTTCTAGCTCTATTTGCTTAAACTGCTCAGTTGATTCTTGCAGCGACTGAATGATCGGCACTACGGTGCGGCGCTCAAGCGACTCATAAAACTCACTCACGCCCTGATCAATGATCGACTCTGCTTCGGTCACTGCTTGCAAACGGCTTTCTTGCCCTGCCTGCACCACCTCACCCAAATCATCGACGGAATACAAGTACACATCCCGAATCGATTTAATTTCTGGCTCGACATCGCGTGGCACAGCCAAATCGATTAAGACCATCGGCCGGCGATTGCGTGCTTTTAATGCGGTTTTAATCATCCCCATGCCAATGATGGGCAAGGAGCTTGCAGTGCACGAGACCACAATATCAAACTGATGCAATTGGCTAGGCAGGTCCTGCAAAGCAAACACGTCGGTAGCGATGCCTTGCTGTGTAAACGCGGCGGCTAATTCATGGCCCTTATCGAGGGTACGGTTGGAGATCGTAATTTGCTTAGGCTTACGGCTTGCAAAATGATTGGCACACAGCTGAATCATTTCACCAGCGCCAATAAAGAGTACTTTACTGTTGCCGATGTCACCAAAAATACGCTCACTTAAGCGCACAGCGGCGCTCGCCATGGAAACGGACTGGCTACCAATTTTCGTATTGCCCCGAACCGCTTTCGCAATCGAGAACGTCTTATTAAAGAGGGGTTTTAAGTAGGAGCCCAGAGTGCCTACCTCATCGGCGTGCTGCACTGCTTGTTTCATCTGCCCGAGAATTTGGGTTTCACCCAGCACCATCGAATCCAGGCCACAGCCGACCCGGAAGGCATGCTTCACTGCCATATTCTCTTTGGCAGAATAGATATAGGGCTTGAGCTCATGGTGGTGCATGTTTTTTTGCGCTAAGAGCCAGTCAATCGCTTTGGCCTCTAAGTGATTGTCGGTGTAATCCAAATCATTGGCAGCGCAATAAATTTCCATGCGATTACAGGTCGACAAAATGGCAACCTCTGGAGAGCTCGAGGCATTGGTACTCTTCAAGTACGCGCGTAAATCGAGCAAGGAATCGCGCAATACTTCTGGAGCAACGGCCACACTCTCCCGAATATCAATCGGGGCAGTGTGGTGGTTTACGCCTAGGTTTAATAGTTTCATGGTGGTCTATATGCTTTAGGCAAAGGGCCCATTGAGGCGAATCGTTTCCCAATTGAGGGCCATTGCAATCGTGACCCAAACCAAGTACGGCACCATCAACCATGCTGCCAGGCTCGATACTGAAACCATCGCCACAATAATGGCGGCTACCGATGCCCACAAAAAGACTGCTTCGATCATTGACCAATCCGGACGGTGCAGCTTGAAATACAACACACTCCACAGAATGTTGAAAGCGCCATTCAAGAGAAATAAAACGCTCACCATGAATTTTTTATCAGCACTCGGATTGCGACTCCAAAACTCGAGCCACGCAAATGCCGATGCAATAAAGATGCAAGTCCATACCACCCCAAAAGCCCAATCGGGTGGTTTCCATGGTGGCTGCAATAAAGCTTTGTACCAAACCCCTACTTCAGTTGCAAGCCCACCTGCAATGGCCACAATCAAAACCCAGGCCGCAGCAGCCAGCACATGCTTTTGAAGAAGGAAGTCTGTTGTGCTCATACTTTATGCCTTGGCGATCCCTAGGAGGTGCCCCATGTCTTTAAAGAAAATCTTGACGTGGGCCATTGGCTTCTTGCGCACCAGTTTTTTATGCATATAGGACTCAAAGGTCAGCTTTTGCACGTCTTTGTCCTCGCACATCTTCACAAAGCTCTCGCGGCGTTTATTGGTGGTGTACCAAAAGTACTGCATGATGCCCAGCACAATAAAGGTTAAGCGGTGCTCTTTCATGAAGCGCTTACGAGCCAATTGCAGGCAGGCAGGATTCTTA
>CAMEXM010000026.1 GCA_945947155.1 Polynucleobacter meluiroseus
TCTCAAAGGCCTCATCGGTAATGCCCAGTGCGCGAGCGCGTGAACGTACTACCGTTCTGGCCGCCTCGACTGACTCTTTCATCACGTCACCCAAGGAGCCGGTACGAGTAATCACACCCTTGCCTGGCATCAGCGCCGCTTCAATCGTCAGTAGATCGCCGCCCACCTCAGTCCACGCCAAACCAGTCACTTGCCCTAGCTTATTTTCTTTTGCGGCCAAGCCGTAATCAAAGATCTTGACGGACAGGAACCTCTCTAAATTATCCGCATCAACGGTAATGGGCGCAGCTTCTTTTTTGAGTAGCAATAACTTCACTACCTTGCGGCAGACCTTGCTGATCTCGCGCTCAAGCGAACGCACACCGGCTTCGCGAGTGTAGTAGCGAATCATGCTTCGAATCGCACTCTCTTCAATTTGTAGCTCACCCTTTTTCAAACCATTGTTTTTGATTTGCTTCGGAATCAAGTAGTTGGTAGCAATGCTGGTTTTTTCATCTTCGGTATAACCTGCCAGACGAATCACCTCAAGGCGATCCAAGAGCGGTCCTGGAATGTTTAAGGAATTGGCGGTGGCCACAAACATCACATCGGAGAGATCGAAGTCAACCTCGACGTAGTGATCTTGAAAGGTATGGTTTTGTTCTGGATCGAGCACCTCTAAGAGCGCGCTGGCCGGGTCCCCTCGAAAATCCATGCCCATCTTATCGACTTCATCCAATAAGAACAGGGGATTGCGCACGCCCACTTTAGTCAGACTTGATAAAATCTTGCCCGGCATCGAGCCAATATAGGTACGACGATGGCCGCGAATCTCCGACTCATCGCGGACGCCGCCCAAAGCCATGCGCACAAACTTGCGGTTGGTGGCGCGCGCAATCGACTGACCCAGGGATGTTTTACCAACGCCGGGAGGGCCAACAAGGCACAAAATCGGGGCTTTTACGCGGTCCACACGCTGCTGTACCGCGAGGTATTCCAAAATCCGCTCTTTGACTTTATCAAGGCCATAGTGGTCCTGATCAAGCACCTTCTCGGCATTATCTAAATCATTATTGACCTTGCTCTTCTTTTTCCAGGGCAGGCCTACTAAGGTATCAATGTAGTTACGAATCACCGTTGCTTCTGCTGACATCGGTGACATCAGCTTGAGTTTTTTTAGTTCGGACTCGGCTTTTTTCAGCGCCTCTTTCGGCATCTTGGCCGCTTTGATGCGCTTTTCCAGTTCCTCTAGATCGGCACCCTCTTCGCCCTCACCCAACTCCTTCTGAATGGCTTTGACCTGCTCATTGAGGTAGTACTCGCGCTGGCTCTTTTCCATTTGGCGCTTAACGCGACCACGGATACGCTTCTCGACTTGCAGAATATCAATTTCGCTCTCTAAGTCAGCTAATAAACTTTCGAGGCGCTTGACTACATCGGTCATTTCCAGCAGGCGCTGTTTTTGCTCAAGCTTCACAGGCAAATGAGCGCAGATGGTATCGGCCAGTCGGCTTGGGTCATCAATGCCACCCAAGGAAGCCAGAATCTCCTGTGGAATTTTTTTGTTTAACTTTACGTACTGATCAAACTGCGCCATAATCGCGCGGCGCAGCGCTTCGGTCTCATGCGCATCGAGGACATCAATTGCTTTGGGCGTTGCTTCGCAACTAAAGTAGCCCAGCGCATCTTCAATTTGACTGACTTCGGCGCGTTGCGAGCCCTCAACCAATACCTTCACGGTACCGTCAGGTAATTTGAGCATTTGCAAAATACTGGCGATGCAGCCCACGTCGTATAAATCCTCAACGGAAGGTTCATCTTTTGCGGCTGTCTTTTGAGCAACCAGCAAAACACTTTTACCGGTTTCCATCGCTGCTTCAAGGGCTTTAATTGATTTGGGGCGTCCCACAAATAAGGGGATCACCATGTGGGGAAAGACAACTACGTCCCGCAGGGGGAGCAAAGGCAGTTGAATCGGTTCAGAGGGTAGTAATAAATGGCCAGGCATGGGGCGAATCCTCCAAAGTAGTCAAACGCTCAAAGAAATCTCAAAAGTACCAAAAGCTACTTAAAAGGGGTATTTCTATGAGCAGGATACTACTTATATGGGTTTGGGCTACAGAATTGCAAGGGGAAAAAGGCAAAAAAGGGATAAAAACAAGGCAAAAAAGGGCAAAAAAGGCTGAATTATGCTTTTTTTGATAATTCCTGCTTCTGGGCAGCGGATTCGCTCTGCTTGTAGACCAAAAGCGGCTTACCGAGACCCTGAATGCTGCTTTCATCGATCACCACCTTTTGCACATTACGCAGGGATGGCAAGTCATACATGACGTCCATTAAGGTGCCTTCTAGAATCGAACGCAGTCCACGGGCGCCTGTTTTGCGGGCAATGGCCTTCTTGGCAATCGCCGACAAGGCCTCGGGACGCACTTCGAGTTCAGCACCCTCCATGGTTAGAAGGGCTTGATATTGCTTCACCAGTGCATTTTTGGGTTCAGTCAAGATTTGAATCAAGGCAGTCTCATCGAGCTGAGCTAAGGTAGTTAGGACCGGCAAGCGGCCAATTAACTCGGGAATCAAGCCAAACTTAATCAGATCTTCTGGCTCAACCTCTTTGAGTAGTTCGCTAGAGCCGCGGTCATCTTTGCCAGGCACTTCAGCGCTAAAACCAATACCCGTTTTTGCAGTGCGCTGCTGAATCACTTTTTCGAGCCCGTCGAATGCGCCGCCGCAAATGAACAGAATGTTGGTTGTATCCACTTGCAAGAAATCTTGATTGGGATGCTTACGACCACCCTGCGGAGGCACCGATGCCATGGTTCCTTCAACTAATTTTAAGAGGGCCTGCTGCACTCCTTCTCCCGAAACGTCACGGGTAATGGATGGGTTGTCCGATTTACGTGAAATTTTGTCGATCTCATCAATATAGACAATACCGCGCTGGGCTTTTTCTACGTTGTAATCGCAGGCCTGCAGTAGTTTTTGAATGATGTTCTCAACGTCCTCGCCAACATAGCCTGCTTCCGTCAAGGTCGTTGCGTCCGCCATCACGAAAGGAACATCGAGTAAGCGAGCCAGTGTTTGCGCCAACAAGGTTTTACCTGAGCCGGTTGGGCCAATCAGCAAAATATTACTTTTGGCTAGTTCAACGCCATCCACCATCGCCTTTGCGGGCAACTTCGATTTTTTGGTTTCGGCTGCCGTTTTATTGTCTTTGCTATCGGCGGCCCCGTCCGTTTTAGCTGACACCTCTTTTTTAGGTGCTGGCAAATACTGCAATCGCTTGTAATGGTTATAGACCGCCACTGCCAATGTTTTTTTAGCCTGGTCTTGACCAATCACATACTGATCTAAGTCAGCGCGAATCTCGTGCGGCGTAGGTAATCCACCATCACCCTTATCGGACGGTAGATTGGCTAACTCTTCTTGAATGATGTCAGTACATAAGTCGATGCACTCATCGCAAATAAATACCGAAGGACCTGCAATGAGTTTTTTAACTTCGTGCTGGCTCTTGCCGCAAAACGAGCAGTAAAGGAGCTTATCAGCCGAGGTCGGGGTTTTAGAATCGCTCAATTAGGGTCGCTTATCAATCACTTTATCAATCAGGCCGTAATCCCGGGCCTGATCAGCCGACATAAAATTATCGCGATCGGTATCTTTCGCAATGGTTTCAATCGATTGACCAGTGCGGTCAGCCAAAATCTGATTGAGTCTTTCGCGTAAGTACAAAATCTCACGCGCCTGAATTTCAATGTCCGATGCCTGACCCCGTGCACCGCCGAGTGGCTGGTGAATCATGACGCGGGAATTTGGTAAGGCATACCGCTTACCCTTTGCGCCGGCGCACAATAAAAAAGCACCCATACTGGCAGCCATACCCATACACAGGGTGCTGACATCAGGTTTAATAAATTGCATCGTATCAAAAATAGCCAGGCCGGCAGAGACGGAGCCACCAGGCGAATTAATGTAGAGCGAGATTTCTTTATCGGGATTTTCACTCTCTAGGAACAGGAGTTGCGCAATCACCAAATTGGCCGTTTGATCATTCACTTCGCCCACTAGAAAAACGACGCGCTCTTTTAAGAGGCGAGAATAAATATCATAAGCGCGCTCACCACGACCCGATGTTTCAATCACCATGGGAACCATGCCAAGACCGCGGGTTTCTAGGTCACCTGCAGAGGCATTGCTAGCATTGAAAAAATGGGAATTAGTACGGTTCATGCGAATGGGCTTTCGTGGGCAATCAATTAATTAAGCTTGCTTAGTTCTTCAAAGCTTACTGCTTTATCGGTAATTGTGCCAAGACCGCTCACATACTGAATCACATTGGCCTCCAGCACAACCGATTCCACATCTTTTAAGCGACGTGGGTCGCTGTAGAACCAACGAACCACTTCTTTTGGATCTTCATAGGTTGATGCCTGCTCTTCAATCTCTGCTTTGATTTGATCGGGGGTGGCAACCAGATTTTGCTGCTTGACCAGGTCACTGAGGATCAAACCGAGGCGAACGCGCTTTTGAGCTTGCTCTGCAAACATCTCCCCTGGAATAGGGGCATCTTTGGCATTCGGGATGCCGCGCTGCATCAGATCTTGGCGCGCCATTTCAACTAAGCGCTCTTGCTCGCTGGCAATCAGTGACTTCGGTACATCGAGCTCGCAGAGTTTTTCAAGCTGATCCATCACTTCGTTTTTGAGTAAGGCAGTGGTACGACGCTTTACTTCGCGCTCTAAATTCTCTCGCACTTCACTGCGCATCTTGGCAACGCCCTCGGTTACACCAAGGGAAAGAGCAAAGGCATCATTCACTTCAGGCATATGGGGCCAATTGACCTGCTTCACTGTAATTGTGAATTCAGCTGTCTTACCGGCAACATCTTTACCGTGGTAATCGTCTGGAAACTTCAATGGGAAGGTTTTGCTCTCGCCATCCTTCAGACCAAGCGCAGCCGCCTCAAACTCAGGCAACATGCGACCTTCACCCAATACAAACTCGAAACCGTCGGCTTTGCCACCGGCAAATTCCACGCCGTCAATCTTGCCAACAAAGTCGATGGTAATTTTGTCACCGCTTTGCGCTGCCAGGTTACTGCCGCCGTCACCATGGTCGCTTGCAACGCCGCGTGGGTGGTAGTGAACCTGTTGTTTACGCAGGACATCCAGAGCGCGATCGATTTCGACATCGCCAATCATCGTACTGTAACGACTGACTGCTGCTTTGCTCAGGTCACCAATCTTGACTTCGGGCAACACTTCAAAGAAGGCCTCAAACACAATCGGGTCAGCACCAATTTCACTCTTGGGCTCTAGGCGAGGCTGGCCCGCTAAGAAAATGCCCTCTTTTTTACTCAGCGCATAGAACAGCTCGGATGCCTTATCAAATTGCACCTCGAAATCAACTTGCATACCGTATTGCTGCTCCACAATTTTTTGTGGCACCTTACCTGGACGAAAGCCGGCCATTTTCATGGTCTTACCAACCTTAGCCAAACGAGCGGCGCGCGCCTTTGCTAAATCAGCGCGGGGAATTTCCAAGGTCATCTTGCGGTCTAATTGACCTAAATTTTCTATCTGCAAAGCCATTCTCGTTTCTTCTGTAAAGATCAGGTTATGTGAAGCCCAAGCCAAGGTATGCCTTGTGGTGCGAGGAGGGGGACTCGAACCCCCACACCATTTCTGGCGTCAGGACCTAAACCTGGTGCGTCTACCAATTTCGCCATCCTCGCGAATACCGCAGACAAAACCCTGCTTAAACTTCACTCTAAAAGATGAATTCTACATTGATCAAGGGTTTAGGCTGGTTTAAAGCCGTAATTGAAGGTCAGATGAGCCTGACTTAACTCCGATATACCAATGCAACGGCATGGACTGCAATGCCCTCGCCCCGCCCGAGATGCCCTAATAACTCATTGGTTTTTGCTTTTAGATTAATTTGATTGACCGCAACGCCCAGGTCAGCCGCAATATGGGTCCGCATTTCTGGCAAAAAGCCCGCCAATTTAGGTTGCTGACAAATGATGGTGGCATCGATGTTGCCAACAAGGTAGCCGGCCTCGGAGACGCATTCCAAAGCCCGCCGCAGCAAAATGCGGCTATCCATGTTTTTAAATTGGGGATCGTTATCGGGAAAAAGCTGTCCAATGTCATTCAGGCCCGCAGCTCCCAGCAAGGCATCTGTCAATGCATGTAGTAGTGCATCCGCATCGGAATGGCCTAGTAATCCTTTTTCGTAGGGGATCCTGACGCCACCCAAAATCAGTGGTCGACCCTCCACCAGTGCATGTACGTCGTAGCCTTGGCCAATGCGAAATGGCGGCCCGTTCCGTTCTGAGTTGTGTCCTGAAGCCATTTCGTCCCCTGCTTTCATCTAAAGTGAGGCATCCTGTTTACGCAATACAAGATCCATCAGCTCCCAGTCTGCTTGATGCGTAACCTTAAAGTTGCGTGTCGAGCCCTTGATTAATAGGGGTTTTCCACCTAAGCGCTCGATTGCACTAGCCTCGTCTGTGACGGCTGCGCTATTCGATACTGCATTTTCCAGTGCGGCGTACAAGTCTGCGAGGCGAAACATTTGGGGCGTTTGTGCCTGCCAAATCGCTTCCCGCGAAATCGTGCCCTCAATCGACTGACCGTTCGCTGCAGCCTGTTTTAGGGTGTCTGCCACGGGCATAGCCAAAATGCCGCCGTGCAATGGACTTCCAGAGTCCGCATCCAGCACGCCATGAATCAAATCTTGAATGGATTCTGAGGTGATACCTGGCCTCGCGGCATCGTGCACCAAAATCCAATCCTCACCCGGGATATCCGCATCGAGCATGGCCTTCAGGGTGTTTAAGACCGTTTCTTGACGGCTTGATCCGCCGGTCGGCAGAAAGTAGTTGGGCTTGGTATTTAAAAGAGCGCTGCTGCTTTCTTGAAACGCAGCGAAATCACCGGATGCGTGCATGCTAGGGCTGACACCAACCCAAATCGACTCAATCTCAGGCGTTGCAATTAGGGCCTCGAGCGCAAATGCCAGCATGGGCTTACCCGCTAGAACGCGAAGTTGCTTGGGCATCGCACCACCCAAACGAGAGCCAGTTCCAGCTGTTGGGAGAATGGCATGGCATGAAGGAAGAATGTCGCGCATGTCTGATTCTATAATGAGG
The DNA here is from genome assembly GCA_945947155.1 of Polynucleobacter meluiroseus. Lineage (GTDB taxonomy): Bacteria > Pseudomonadota > Gammaproteobacteria > Burkholderiales > Burkholderiaceae > Polynucleobacter > Polynucleobacter meluiroseus_G. The sequence continues at coordinate 7,136 of CAMEXM010000026.1, forward strand.
CCAGATGTCGGATGGAACAAATCAAGCGCCCCCCATACCTGCTCCGCGGGCTGGGCAGCGCTTTACCTTTTCCGGCCTAGTTGGCTCTGCTGATGCCGCCCTGATCGCTCAATCTGCTCTTCGGCACCGGGCTGATTTTTCCGTTATGGTGGTGTTTTGTGCTCAAGCGCAAGAAGCGCAACGCCTCTTAGAAGAAATCCCCGCATTTGCCCCACAATTAAAAACACGTCTATTGCCCGATTGGGAGATTCTTCCCTACGACCATTTTTCCCCTCATCAGGATTTAGTCTCCGAGCGCCTCGCCACCCTATATGAAATGCTCGCGGGTACCTGTGACATTGTCTTGGTGCCAGTCACTACTGCACTGCAACGGCTCGGCCCACCGGAATTCTTATCTGGCCATACCTTTTTCTTTCGGCAAGGCGATCGCCTAAACGAAAGTGCATTGCGCTTGCAGTTGCAGCAAGCGGGCTACGACCCGGTCAGCGCAGTAATGCGGCCTGGCGAATACAGTGTGCGCGGCGGCCTGATTGATTTATTCCCGATGGGATCGGCATTACCCTATCGATTGGATTTATTTGGCGATGAAATTGAGCAAGTGCGCGCCTTTGATCCGGATACGCAACGCAGCTTGTATCCCGTTAAAGAAATTCGCTTATTACCAGGCCATGAGTTCCCATTTGACGATGCAGCGCGCACCGCCTTTCGGAATCGCTGGCGTGAAGTATTTGAGGGCGACCCAACCCGTTGCTCCATTTATAAAGATGCCAACTTAGGCATCCCAAGTGCGGGTATTGAATCCTATTTGCCCCTCTTTTTTGATGCGTCTGCCACCCTATTTGATTATTTTCCGCGCTCAGGTGATCCAGTTTGGCTAGTTACCGTTGGCGATGCAGAAGAGACGGTACGCAGCTTTTGGAAAGATACGGAGCAACGGTATGCCTTCCTCAAGCATGACTTAGATCGCCCAATACTCCCGCCTAAAGCCCTCTTCTTGGATGTTGATCAATTTTTTAGTCTTTCAAAAAGTAACGCCCGCCTCGTACTGAATCGCGACGGCATTGTTTCGCACGCCGAAGCAAATGAGCCGCCCCAGTTTTTATCGGTGCCAGACGTTGGCATTCATCGGCGTGACCATGATCCAATTGGACGATTACGTCAGCAGGTTGCACAGGCCCAGCGGCGCATTGTGATTTGCTGCGATAGCGCAGGTCGCCGTGAGTCGATCCGCGCACTCTTGGATGAAAGCAATTCGGTATCGGCCGATGGGGGCGGTACTCTCTACCCACTTAATCCAGTTCTACTGGATGACTTGGCTACGTTTGTTAAGGGCACTGCGCCCTTTGCTTTAGTTGTCTCCCCACTCTTAAATGGCTTTGATTGGCCAAGTCAGGGCCTTCTTTTTATTACTGAGGCCGAGCTTTTTACCTTAACTACGCGTCAGCGCCGCAAAGACAGTAGCAAGGAAGCGAGCGATCCCGACATGCTCTTCAAGGATTTAGCCGAGCTTAAGATCGGCGATCCGGTAGTGCATGTGGAACATGGCATTGGCCGCTACCAAGGCTTGGTTTTGCTCAACCTAGCGCCACCCAAAGAAGCCCCTATTTTTGAAGAATTTTTGCATCTGATCTATGCCAATCAAGCCACCTTATATGTACCAGTGCATCAACTGCAACTGGTTACCCGGTATGCCGGTGCGGACCCCGATTCAGCACCACTGCATCAGTTAGGCTCCGGCCAGTGGGATAAAGCCAAGCGCAAAGCCGCTCAGCAAATTCGCGATACTGCCGCTGAGTTATTGAGTCTGTATGCAGCCCGAGCGATCCGCCAAGGGCATGCATTTGAATATTCAGCGCACGATTACGCTGCCTTTGCCGAAAGTTTTGGCTTCGAAGAAACGCCGGATCAAGCCAATGCCATTACCGCGGTGATTGGCGACATGACCAGCGGCACACCAATGGATCGCCTCGTCTGCGGTGATGTGGGATTCGGCAAAACCGAGGTTGCTTTGCGCGCCAGTTTTATTGCAGTCATGGGTGGCAAACAAGTGGCGATTTTGGCGCCAACCACCCTACTTGCCGAACAGCATGTGGCCACTTGGAAAGACCGCTTTGCGGACTGGCCAGTGCGGATTGTGGAACTCTCTCGCTTTAGAACTAGTAAAGAGATTAATGCTTCACTCGAGGCGATCGCCAATGGCGAGGCCGATATCGTCATTGGTACCCATAAATTGCTTTCGAAAGAAACTCAATTTGCACGCCTAGGGCTCGTAATTGTGGATGAGGAGCATCGCTTTGGCGTACGTCAAAAAGATGCCCTGAAAGCATTGCGAGCTGAAGTCGATATTTTGACGCTCACCGCCACCCCGATTCCAAGAACATTAGGAATGGCGATGGAAGGATTGCGGGAGTTTTCGGTGATCGCAACCGCGCCGCAAAAGCGCCTGGCAATCAAGACCTTTGTAAGGCGTGAAGGCGATGGCGTTGTGCGCGAGGCAGTACTGCGCGAAATTAAACGCGGTGGGCAGGTCTATTTTTTACACAATGAAGTAGAGACGATCGAGAATCGTCGGCATGCCTTGCAAACCCTGATCCCCGAGGCACGCATTAGCGTTGCCCATGGGCAAATGCATGAGCGCGAACTGGAATCCGTCATGCGGGAGTTTGTAACGCAGCGCAGTAATATTTTGCTTTGCACCACCATCATTGAAACCGGTATCGATGTGCCGACAGCAAATACCATCATCATGCACCGCGCCGATAAATTTGGCTTGGCGCAGCTGCATCAGTTGCGTGGCCGGGTTGGCCGATCGCACCACCAAGCCTATGCGTATTTATTAGTGCCTGATCCAGAGGCCTTAAGTAAGCAAGCCAAAATGAGACTGGACGCCATTCAGGCAATGGAAGAATTGGGCTCCGGCTTTTACTTAGCAATGCATGATTTAGAAATTCGGGGTGCGGGTGAAGTGCTGGGCAATAAACAATCGGGCGATATTCATGAAATTGGATTTCAGCTCTACACCGAGATGCTCAATCGCGCAGTCAAATCCCTGCGCAGCGGAAAAGAGCCCGATTTATTAGCGCCACTGCAGGTCACGACCGATGTCAATTTAGGCGTTCCAGCGCTGTTGCCAGAAGATTACTGTCCTGATGTGCATGAGCGCCTCTCGCTTTACAAGCGCTTTGCAGGAACCCACGATTTTTCTGAGCTGATGGGTTTGCGCGAGGAGCTAGTCGATCGCTTTGGGGATCTGCCAGATCCCGCAAAGTCTTTTTACGAAACCCACCGCCTGCGCCTGGAGATGAGTGGTTTTGGTATCAAGAAAATTGATGCTGGGCCAACTGCAATTCAGCTAACCTTCATTCCAAATCCACCGATTGATCCGCTGCGCATTATTCAATTAGTGCAATCCAATAAACAGGTTTTACTCAACGGCCAAGATCGACTCAAGGTATTGCCCCAAAAAGCAGGTGACTTTGATAAATTAGAACAGCGCTTAGATCAAATACGTCGACTGTTAAAGCACCTGAGCGCATCAGCCACATTGGCGAGCGCTTAAACCAGTGGATACCCTATAAAAGCCATGCCTTTATGAATCAAAATTCGCTTACTATGGCTTTATGAGAAACCCACTATGAGCCTTGGCCAAATTATTGTTGTGCTGTCCACAGCCCCGATCGATCGTGGGCTATCGAACACCTTGGGTAATCTGGCAACCAATTTAGGCCTATCCCTTAAGCCCTTTGACAACCGGGGCTGTGTCTTGGTGTGCAATACGCACGCCCAGCGCCTGCAGGTATCGCGCGAGCTTGCTCCAACCGAGCGTGAGGCCTTTCGTAAGTTAGCCACTAGCCTCAGTCTTGATCTGGCTTTTTTAGCACCCTCCTTTAAGCCTGCTCGCCTACGGATTTTAGCGATGGATATGGACTCCACCTTAATCAATATTGAGTGTATTGATGAGATTGCCGATTTTGCAGGCAAGAAGGCCGAAGTAGCAGCGATTACGGAGGCAACGATGCGCGGCGAAATTGCCAACTTTAGTGAAAGCTTGCGCCGCCGCGTTGCATTACTTAAAGGCGTTTCAGAATCCGTATTGGAAGCGGTCTATCGTGAGCGCCTGATGCCCAACCCAGGCGCCACTCAATTACTCACTGCTGCCAATGCAGCCGGATTGCATACCCTGCTGGTTTCGGGGGGCTTCACTTTTTTTACGCAGCGCATGCAGCGCGATCTCGGCTTTGCAGAAACCCATGCCAATACCTTAGAAATTCAAGATGGAAAGCTAACTGGTTTGGTATTAGGGGATATTGTCGATGCGACTGGCAAGGCCACGCATGTCAAGAATGCATGCAAAGCATTGGGGTGTAAAAAAAGTGCTGCCATTACCATTGGGGATGGCGCCAACGATCTACTGATGATGGATGGCTCAGGTCTCAGTATTGCTTACCGCGCTAAGCCCGTCGTCAAAGAAAAAACCGACGCGGCGTTTGACCGAGTCGGCTTAGACGCCACACTGGCGTTGATTGCGCAATAAATTTACTGAATCGCTGCGCGCAACTTATAGGCGCTCAAACACAACCGCAATACCTTGGCCGCCACCAATACACATAGTGACTAAAGCGTACTTGCCATTCACCCTCTGCAATTCATGAATTGCTTTAGTTGCAATTGCAGCACCCGAGCAACCAATCGGATGACCAAGCGCAATTGCACCGCCATTCACATTGGTTTTTGCAGGATCCAATCCCAAACCTTTCGTAACCGCCAAAGCCTGAGCCGCAAACGCCTCATTGGATTCAATCACATCGATTTGATCTAGCTTTAATCCAGCGCGGGTCAATGCAATTTTGGATGCGGGTATCGGGCCCTCGCCCATGATGTGGTTAGGAACGCCAGCAACAGCATACGATACCAATCGGGCAATCGGCTTTTGACCGGCTTTCGCAGCAGCATCGGCAGCAGCCAATACAAAAAATGCTGCGCCATCATTGATGCCAGATGCATTGCCTGCAGTAACAGTACCACCCTCTTTTTTGAATACCGCCTTCATCTTGCCGAGCGTTTCCATGGTGGTGTCGGGCTTGCAATGCTCGTCGGTATCAAATACCACATCACCTTTGCGTGACTTGATGGTGATGGGAACAATTTGGGACTTGAAGCGGCCTTCTTTGATCGCTTCGCTGGCCCTGCGGTGCGACTCTACCGCAAATGCATCTTGCTCTTCACGGGTCAACTTCCATTTTTCAGCGAGGTTTTCAGCAGTGACGCCCATGTGTCCGACGCCAAATGGATCAGTTAAGACCGCAACCATCAGGTCAATCATTTTGGTATCGCCCATGCGCGCGCCACTACGCATCGCAGGAGAGCCATACATACCGCGGGACATCACTTCAACGCCGCCGCCAACGCCGTAATCGCAATCGTTGAGCATGATGGCCTGTGATGTGGTGACGATCGCCTGCAAGCCAGAGCTGCACAGGCGGTTTAAGGACATTGCCACAGACTCCATTGGCAAGCCTGCCTGAATCGAAGCCACCCGCGCAACGTAGGCATAGCGACTATCGGTTGGGATGGTATTGCCAACCGTAACGTAATTAATGTCTTGGGGATTAACGCCGGATCGCGCAACTGCTTCTTTCATGACGATGCCGCCGAGCTCGGATGGCTCCATGCTACTGAGGCTGCCATTAAAGGCGCCAATGGCAGAACGCACCGCACTTAATACAACGACTTCACGACTCATAGTAATCCCCTTAAGTTAACAATTTCTTTTGAAAAGCCTTCACTCTCCAACGCTATTTTTACCCGATTGCCTACAATTGAGCAATCAGGTCGTGCCCCTGCGTATCTACAATCGTTCCACGCACAAAATCACCCACCCGATAGCGCTTGGATGGTTTACTCACCGGCAAAATGCGCACAATTCCATCAATTTCTGGGGCGTCACCCGCGGTACGGCCAATTCCGCCGGCCTCGCTTACATGATCAACCAAAATTGGCATGCGTTTTCCCACTCGATTTTTGAGCCGTTCAACCGATATCGTTTCCGCTTTTGCCATGAAGCGGGCTTGACGTTCATCCCGAATCGATTGATCCAGTGCGCCCGCAAGCGCATTGGCTGTGGCACCCGCTACGGGCGAATACGCAAAGCAGCCAGCCCGATCAATTTGCGCTTGATCTAAAAAATCCAATAGGTAACTAAATTCATCTTCGGTTTCTCCCGGGAATCCAGCAATGAAGGTGCTGCGAATCACAAGCTCAGGGCAGATAGCGCGCCACGCCTCAATGCGATCTAAATTGCGTTCGCCACTGGCAGGACGCTTCATGCGTTTGAGCACATCGGGATGCGCATGTTGCAATGGAATATCAAGGTAGGGCAAAAGGCCAAACCCATGCTCTTTAAACTCAGCCATGATGGGCACTACATCATCGACGTGTGGATAGGGGTAGACATAATGCAGGCGCACCCACGCTTGATGTTCGCGCGCAATCTGATTAAGGGCGCTGACTAAATCGAGCATCTTGGTTTTGAGTGGCTTGCCATCCCAAAAACCGGTGCGGTATTGCATATCAACGCCATAGGCGCTGGTATCTTGTGACACAACCAGCAGCTCCTTCACGCCGGATTCAAACAGGCGCTTTGCCTCCATCAGGACTTCGCTGATTGGCCGAGAGACTAAATCACCACGCATGCTGGGAATGATGCAAAACGTGCAGCGGTGATTGCAGCCTTCGGATATTTTTAAATAGGCGTAATGTTTTGGTGTTAGCTTCACCCCGATGGGTGGTAGTAAATCGGTAAAAGGGTCATGGGGCTTGGGTAAATGCAGATGAATTGCCTGCATCACTTCAGCGGTGGCGTGGGGACCGGTCACTGCCAGTACTTTGGGATGAATGCTTTTAATTAAATCAGAGCCGTCTTCATTTTTACGCGCGCCAAGACAGCCCGTCACGATCACTTTGCCGTTTTCAGACAAGGCCTCACCAATCGCCGCAAGCGACTCTTCAACAGCAGAATCAATGAAGCCGCAGGTATTGACTACGACTAGATCGGCACCCGAATAGTCTTTAGCGGTCTCATACCCCTCCGCACTCAGTTGCGTGAGGATGAGCTCTGAATCAACCAGCGCCTTAGGGCAGCCTAAGGAAACAAAACCAACTTTACCTGCCACAACTAATCGTTTTCTTTTTTAGGCGTAGGCGGCGTAAAAGGAAATCCCTTAAACATCGCTTGCGAACCTAGCATTTGCTCTTGCATCTTCATAAACAGATCTTTACTCTGCTCCATGTAGTTGCCCATCAAGCCCTGCATCATCGGATTCTGCATATTCATGGCTTGCGCCCACGCATCTGCGCCGCCGGTAACGCCCTTGGATTGATCGCTTAATGTGCCATGGATATCAACAAAGGATTGCATGGTTTTTTCCAGGTAGTTGCCCATCAGGCCTTGCATGGAATTGCCATAAAAACGAATAATCTGCGATAGCATTTGCGAAGAAAAGACCGGGGAGCCACAGGCCTCTTCTTCCAAGATAATTTGCATCAAAATATTGCGCGTAAGATCGTCTTCGGTTTTGGCATCCACGACCTTAAATGCCTCGTTCGCCATCACCAAGCCCTTGATGTCAACTAAGGTCACATACGTACTGGTTTGCGTGTCGTAAAGGCGGCGATTAGGGTACTTCTTAATCAGCCGCTCTTCACCCGCTCGTTTTGTTCTGGTTGCCATATCCCCAATCCTCCGCACTACATAAATGCCATAACCGACAGTTTAGCTTCGGAATTATCCTGTATGGATACCGCCGTTGAGCGAAAAATCTGCCCCAGTAGCAAATGCAGCGTCATCTGAGGCGATGTAGGCACACATGGAGGCGATTTCATCGGGGGTTCCCAGCCGTTTTACCGGAATGGCAGAAACAATCTTTTCGAGCACATCGGGCCGTATTGCCTTCACCATATCCGTTGCAATGTAGCCGGGAGAGACCGTATTGATCGTGACCCCTTTTCCAGCCACTTCTTGCGCTAGAGCCATCGTAAAACCATGTAAGCCGGCTTTTGCGGTGGAATAGTTGGTTTGCCCAAACTGCCCTTTTTGGCCATTGACTGAGGAAATATTAATGACCCGACCCCAGTTATTGTCAATCATGCCTTCGATGACCTGCTTCGTGACATTGAACAAGGAATTGAGGTTGGTATCGATTACCGCCTTCCAGTCTTCTGGCGTCATCTTACGAAAGACGCTGTCCCGCGTAATGCCTGCATTGTTGACTAGAATGTCGACGCGGCCTACTTCGGCCTTTACTTTTTCAAATGCGGCTACAGTCGATGCCCAGTCAGACACATTGCCTTCGGAAGCAATAAAGTTGTAACCCAATTCTTTTTGCTCGCCTATCCAACGATCACGACGCGGTGAATTCGGTCCACAGCCGGCAATGACCAAATGCCCTTTTTTAGAGAGCCGCTGGCAAATCGCGGTACCAATTCCACCCATACCACCCGTTACATAAGCAATTCGTTGCGACATCGTATTACCCTCTTTTCTCTATGTGTGTTGCGTCTTTAAGGTGTTGCATTCATTAATAAAAATTCTTACGTTGCTTCGTCCGCTTTTTCTTTGACATACTTGCCGGGAGCGGCCACCCCTTTTTTGTACTTTGCATTCCCAAAGCTAGCACTAGCCTTCACTTGCTTGCCGCCAAATTGGGTGAGCCATTCGGCATAGTCAGGCCACCAACTGCCTCGAACGTCCTTAGCGGCAGCAAGCCAATCCTCTGCCTTTGCTGGCAAACTGGAATTAACCCAGTAGTGGCGCTTGTTTTTTGCGGGCGGATTAATTACCCCGGCAATATGACCGGATGCACCCAGTACAAAACGGTTCTTGCCGCTTAAGATTTGAGTTGAACGATAGCCGCTATGCCACGGAACAATATGGTCATCGTGTGATGCATAAATGTAGGCGGGGCAATCAATCAGTGAGAGATCCACTTTTTGACCGCACACCTTGAGCTTGCCGGGCTTCACTAATTCATTTTGTAGATAGAGATGGCGCAAATACCAGCAATACATGGCGCCGGGTAAATTAGTCGAATCACCATTCCAATACAGCAAATCAAATGGCGGTGGTGAATTTCCTTTAAGGTAATTTTCAACCACGTAGTTCCAAACTAAATCGTTGGGGCGCAAAAAGGAAAAGGTGTTGCCTAGGTCTAGGCCAGACATCAAACCAAATTGGCCCTGCTCGCCGCCGATGGTATTTTCTCGAAGCTTGACTGTGTCCTCATCAACGAAAATATCTAAGATTCCGGTGTCACTAAAGTCAAGCAAGGTAGTTAACAAGGTTAAGCTGGCTACCGGCTTTTGTTTGCGCGCCGCTAATACCGCCAAGGCATTGCTCACTAAGGTGCCGCCAACGCAGAAGCCTAACAAATTAATTTGGTCAAGCCCGCCGATCTCTCTCGTTACCTCAATGGCCTTAATGACGCCATCGCCAATGTAATCATCCCAGGTCACCTTGGCCATCGACTTGTCGGGGTTTTTCCATGACACCAGAAATACCGTATGGCCTTGGCTCACCATGTAGCGCACTACCGAGTTATCGGGCTGTAAATCGAGGATGTAGTATTTATTAATACACGGCGGCACCATTAAAAATGGGCGCTCAAAGACAGTTTCAGTGAGTGGCTTGTATTGAATCAGCTCAAACAAGTGATTGCGAAAAACCACAGCACCTTCGGTGGTGGCTAAATTGGTGCCAATCTCAAAAGCCGTTTCATCGGTTTGTGAAACTTTGCCTTTTTTGAGATCGCTCAGTAAATTCAGAATGCCGTTTTGAATCGATTGTCCCTGCGAGCTAATGATGTGCTCGAGCACTTCTGGATTGGTCGCCATGAAATTCGATGGCGAGAGCGCATCGACCATTTGCAGAGTGCTGAACAGAATGCGCTGCTTGCTTTTTGGATCGGTCTCTACTGCCTCAGCCAATTCCATTAAATGCTTGGAGTTCAGTAAATACATTCCAGCAATGGCTTTGCTCCACGGCGATTGCCAGGCATTGCCAGAAAAACGCCGATCTTTAATCTCAAGGGCGCCTGGATTGCTAACGTAGGCTGCCAATTCCGTCATATAATGCTGCTGAATTTCAGACAAGCGCTCGGGCGGTATCAAAGCCATGTGTTGCGGTGCCAAACTTGGCGACTTTCCAGAAGGTATTCCAGTAAACATGCTTTTCTCTATTCTCAACGTGGCAAGCCGTACAGGCTTGCTGCATATGCCCATTCTCGTTTGAATGGCTTACAAGGGTTATAAGCACTAACCCTAGCCCTAGAGCTTACGCCTCATTTTCGCGGCGCCAGATAAATGCGGCAAATCGCCCAGACACGCCATCGCGGCGGTGGGAAAAGAAGTCCGTTTGATCGCGAACCGTACAAAATTCGCCGCCGTAAATATGGGTCAGCCCCTTACTCTGCAGGCGTTGCCGGGCCAATTGATAGAGATTGGCCCAATACTTGCCCGGTTTATTGTCGATCGCCATAAATGCCTCAGCAGGTATCGGTAGGCCATATTTTTGACCATAATCATGGAAGGCGGCACGCACCTCCTCGCCCACCTCAAATGCCCCTGGACCAATCGCCGGACCAAGCCAGGCACGGTATTGACCGGCATCGCTCAACCCTGTTTTTGTCTGCATTGCATCCACGGTATTTTCTAGAACACCCCCCAATAAACCACGCCAGCCCGCATGCGCGGCGCCAACCACCCTTCCATCAGGGCTACTGATTAAGACAGGCAGGCAATCGGCCGCCATTACAGTAAGGACGGTATTCGTTTTAGTGGTCACTACTGCATCAGCCTCAATGATCTCTTCAGTCCGAGTCAAATCGGCGTCCCAAACCCGGGTGCCGTGAACCTGCTTGAGCCATACCGGCTCTGCCGGGAGTAAGGTAACCGCGCGAGCGCGATTTTCGCTGACGGCGGCAGCTTCATCGTTGACATAGCGACCTAAGTTGAGGCTATCAAACGGTGCTTTGCTAACGCCACCAGCTCGGGTGGTACAAAACGATCCAATCTGAGGTGAGACTGGCCAATTCGGAACAAGCACCCGCAGCCCATGGATGGTTTGAAATTCACTGCCTTGCTCACTCATGATGCAATCGGTATTTCTAGTTTTGGCTCACCCGGCAAATCAGCATCGGTCATGCCGACGGCTGGCAGTAAAGCCACTAGATCGTCTGGCGGCAAACGGTACCACTGGACCAGTTCATTGCTTTCGGGGTGAATTAAGCTTAAGGCATACGCGTGCAAGGCTTGCCGATGCAATGGCAACTCTTTGGCTATGTTTGGCGCCTTTTTACGATAAACCGGATCGCCTAGGAGGGGGAATCCCAAAGACTCTAGATGAACCCGAATTTGATGGGTGCGCCCGGTTTCAAGGCGGCACTCCAAGAGCGATACGGGAACTTGTAAAAAGTGGCCGTTGGCCAATCGCCGATATAGCGTAATGGCAGGCTTGCCCTGAATCGAATGCACTGCCATTTTGAGGCGATCGCGTTGATCACGCGCCACCATGGCCTGTATTTTTCCCTGTGCTGCTGGTGTTCCCCATACCCAAGCCAAGTAGCGGCGTCCGACGGTGCGCTCTTGTAGCTGGCGCACCAATGCCGTTTGCGCAATATCGGTCCGCGCCACCACCATGAGGCCTGACGTCTCTTTATCGAGGCGATGCACAATGCCAGCACGGGGCAGCTGCTTGAGCTCAGGGTAGCGGAATAACAACCCATTCAAGAGGGTACCGGACCAATTGCCGGCAGCAGGATGCACTACTAAGCCTGCGGGTTTATTAATCACAATCAAGCTCGCGTCTTCATGCACCACATCGAGGGGAATATCCTCCGCCTGAAAAGCAAATTGCTCGGGCATTTCTTGTGGGTAGACTTTAACGCTCTCGCCGCCCCGCAATAGATAGCGGGCTCGCATGACCTTGCCGTCGACTGTGACGGCCCCTGCTTCAACCCAGGTTTTTAAGCGATTTCGAGAATAATCCGGTAAAGAGCCAGCCAAAACCTTATCTAGACGCTCGCCAGATGCCTCCCACGGAATTTCTAGGGCAATGAAATCCTCTTCATCGATATAATCAATTGGATTCGAATCAGGAGTTTTCGGCAATGCCACGCTTGAAGTACCCATATGTAGTCTCAGCCGACAGTGTAAGGCCTACAAACGTAAGCCCGAATGGTTTAGCTTTGTCCTCCCACATCAGCACCGTGCTGCTGGGGTTTGCCTTAGTTGCCACCTTATTTATGAGTGGCTGCGCTAGCGATGGAAAAAAAGACGAGACCGACGGCTGGTCTGAGACTAAGCTTTATAGCGAAGCCACTGAAAAACTCAAAGACAATGATTTTGCAAAATGCGGTACGTATTTTGAAAAGCTCGAAGCCCGCTTTCCATTTGGACCTTATTCGCAGCAAGCGCAAATCAATGCCGCCTACTGTTACTGGAAAGCCAGCGAACAGGCGCAAGCCTTGGTTGCGGTCGATCGCTTCATCAAGCTCCACCAAGGCAGCCCTAATCTGGATTACGCCTTCTACCTCAAGGGCTTGATTACCTTTAATGATGATCTGGGATTTTTAGGTAAGTTCACTGGACAAGATTTAAGCGAACGCGACCCCAAGGCAGCACGTGAAGCGTTTGAAGCATTTAAGGTGGTGGTTGATCGTTTTCCAAATAGCAAATACGCACCCGATGCGCTTGACCGGATGCGCTACATTGTCAACTCTTTGGCAGAGGCCGATGTCATCGTCGCGCGCTACTACTTTCAGCGTGGTGCTTACCTTGCTGCAGCAAACCGTGCGCAACTCGTGCTTAAAGACTATCACCGCGCACCCGCGGTAGAAGAGGCGCTTTACATTCTGATCAAGTCGTACGAACGCTTGGGTATGACGGATTTAAGTACCGATGCGGTTCGCGTCTTTAAGCTGAATTTTCCCGACAGCCAAATGCTGATTACTGGACAGCGCGCCAAAAAAGAGCGCTCGTGGTGGCAAATCTGGAATAGATAACCTTTCGTTATTGGTTTAGTATTTGCGAATTAATTCAACTGGCACTCGGGGCGCGAGCGCGCAGATTAGCTCGTAACCAATCGTACCGGCGGCGGCGGCAACGGTGTCTGCATGAACCTTATGACCCCATAGCTCCACCTTACTTCCGATTTGCGCATCCGGCGCATTGCGTAAATCAATCGTCATCATGTCCATCGATACGCGTCCCGCAATTGGACAGATCGCACCAGCGCCATCGCTCTCAACCCATACCGGGGTGCCATCTGGCGCATGGCGTGGATAGCCGTCCGCATAACCGCAGGCAATCACCCCAATCCGCATTGCTTCAGGGGCTGTAAAGCGACCGCCATAACCCACATGCTCGCCACGGGCTAAATGCTGGATATCGATGATTTCACTGGTGAGAGACATCACGGGCTCAAGGTGTGCATGTTCAATATCCGCATGTATTCCAGTCGGAGAAAGTCCGCACAACATAATTCCAGGGCGCACCCAGTCGCCTAAGGCGGTTCGGCGCCATAGAATGGCAGCGGAATTAGCCAGGCAAGTTTCACCAGCTAGACCATCGGTCACTTTAGAAAAGCAATCCATCTGTTCGCCCACAGTTGGCTGCTGATCCATCGCATCAGCATTGGCAAAGTGGGTCATGTGGTGCACCTGATGGCCTAATGAATGGAGCCGGTGGTACATATCCCGATAAGTCGTAGGGGAAAAGCCCAGCCGATTCATGCCAGAGTTGAGCTTTAGAAAAACCTGAAACGCATGACTTGAGTGCTGAGCTAAGCGCTCGAGCAGTCCAACTTGTTCTTGGCAATGGACTACTAAATCACAGTCCAGCAACACTGCTTCTGCGAGCTCTTCTGCCTCAAATAGCCCCTCCAACATGAGAATGCGGCCTTGCCAGCCTTGATTTCGCAGCCACTGCGCATCCCGCAGATCAAGTAACGCAAATCCATCGGTCTCGTTTAAGCCCTCTAGGATGGACTCTAGGCGATGGCCATACGCAGCGGCCTTGACAACCGACCAGATCTTCGCCTCAGGGGCAAGCGCACGTACCTTGGCCAAATTATGGCGAAAGGCCTCAATGTGAATGGATGCCAAAATAGGCCGATTCATATCTGAAACCCCTTTCATGTTTTAATGCTGTAAATGACTCGATTGTACGAATGAACCGTAGTTTTTACACCATTATGGCGGCGCAATTTTTTTCGTCGCTGGCCGATAACGCCCTTCTTATTGCGGCTATTGCACTTCTAATCCAGCTTGACGCTCCGGATTGGATGACCCCGTTGCTCAAGCTATTTTTTGTCTTGTCTTACGTTCTTCTGGCCGCCTTTGTGGGTGCATTTGCAGACTCTAGGCCCAAGGGCAACGTCATGTTCATCACTAACACCATTAAGTTTGTGGGCTGTGCGGTCATGTTGTTTGGTAGCCATCCATTACTATCGTATGCCATTGTGGGCCTCGGTGCTGCAGCCTATTCCCCCGCTAAATACGGCATCCTCACGGAATTACTTCCCCCGGAGCGCCTGGTCGCTGCGAATGGCTGGATTGAGGGCTTAACTGTCGGCTCCATTATTTTGGGCACGGTTTTAGGCGGTGTGCTGATCAGCGTTGGGGTCTCATCCCGTTTACTTGGCTTTGATCTGCCCATGATTGAAACGGGCATTGATACGCCGGCGGAAGCGGCTATTTTGATCATCATGGTGATCTACATCATCGCCGCACTCATTAACCTCAAAATCCCTGATACCGGGGCTCGTTACGTCGCTCAAAAAACAAATCCAATCGAGTTAATTGCTGATTTTGCCCATTGCTTTAGAACCCTATGGAATGACCGTTTGGGCCAGATCTCCTTGGCCGTAACCACCCTCTTTTGGGGTGCTGGCGCTACTTTGCAATTTATTGTGCTCAAGTGGGCTGAAGTGGCTCTCAACATGAGCCTTTCGCAGGGCGCTATTTTGCAAGCCATCTCTGCAGTTGGCGTTGCCGGGGGCGCAATTTGGGCCGCTAGCCGTATCCCCTTAAAGCAATCGTTAAAGGTATTGCCGTATGGGGTGGTAATGGGTCTTGTGGTTTGCGTCATGGCGATTTATCACATCGATATGATCCCACCGGTGGTGCTTTTAGAGTTTGGGAATCACAAGTTAATCTTGAATCTCATACCGCCCTATGCCCTGCTGATTTTGGTCGGCTGGCTCGCAGGCTACTTTGTCGTTCCCATGAACGCCCTACTGCAACATCGTGGTCATGTTTTGCTATCGGCAGGCCATTCGATTGCAGTACAGAACTTCAATGAAAATCTGTCTGTGCTCAGTATGCTGTTGCTCTACGCCTTGCTGATTTGGCTTGACGTGCCGGTTGCCCTCGTGATTACAGGGTTTGGCTTATCCGTCAGCCTCATCATGATCCTCATCATGCGCAGGCATCGTCAAAATCAAGCAGAGTATGACTCTCTTCACCTCATCGGCGAAAGCAAGCACTAGCCAGTCAATGTATTTTCTTGGCTTTTAAAGGCTTTGCAATACCGAGCGGGCAAGCAATAAATCTTCCCAAAGCAAAGCCTTCTCTTGCGGTCTAGCCAAGACTTGGGCCAGCTCCAGGGTTGCGATCAAAGGCACCTCTGCTTCGCCGTGCATCAGTGAATGGATAGCGCCACGTAACTCATTTAAGGGCGCATGTTCACCGGTCAAGCGCTGCGCGCTCGCCGCGCCAAACGCAATCGCAACCAGCGGCACTGTACTTGATTCAATTAGCGCATCGATGTTCGCCTTTTGGTCTTGCCAGACCCAAGCACCATTCGGTAAACCCAGCACACGTATCATGTTTTGAAACAAGGTTAAGGCATCGCCTTGGGGTTTGCTGCCAATAAAAATCCAACGGCCGTTCACTTCAGCTGTATGTTCTGGTGCATGTGCTGTGGGTCCAGCGGATGCCTGAGGATTGCCTTGCGGTTCTGCTGACGCATGCAGAGGCACTTCGGGACTCGATCGATCGACCCATTCTGTAATACCCATTTCTTTTAGAAAAGAGGAGCGCATGTTGGCGTTATTAGAGTGGGTAGCGTTCATTGTGCTTCAAGAGTAATCGATTTTGCCATTACACCGGCATCTTCACGTTTGCCGGTAACTTCGTCGGCTGGGTAATAGTCCGTACGCACGCCAATAATGGTGTAGCCCATCCGCTCATATAATTTCACTGCAGGAATATTGGAAGGGCGCACCTCAAGAATGATGCGACTCATTTTCTGTTGAATCGCAATGCCCTCAATCGCTTGCATCACTCGACTACCGATGCCATTTCGCCGCAATACTGGATCAATGGTGATATTCAGCAAATGCAATTCATCCACGGCCGGATACAAAATGCAATAGCCCCACAATGCAGGCAAATTGGGCGCTAGCTCTGTCTTTGCCGCCACCTCCGGCTTGATGCAATAAGCCCAATGCCCTGCAGTAAGGGAATCCAAAAAATTACCTTGTGTCCATGGATGGCTGTGCGAGATGGCCTCCAAGGACATCACCGCTGGCATGTCGGATGGCTGCATCGGCATGAAGGTCAATTGGGTATCGAGGGCACTAGTCATCTGCGGCACGAATAAGAAAGAGATTGCTGCACAAAATAAAGAGTTCTATTTTGCACCACGCTCAGCGCTCGTCAGGGCGACTTTATTTCGGACATACAGAGACTCTAATTGTTCTACCGTAATGAGTTGGTGATTGGCCACCA
>CAMEXM010000027.1 GCA_945947155.1 Polynucleobacter meluiroseus
AGGTGATTTAGAGGGCTTGGTCGATGAGGTAGCCGTTAAGATGCAGGCCGTGTTAGAAAGCTTGGTGATTGATACCGAAAGCGATCACAATACGCGCAATACTAGTCAGCGTGTTGCCAAAATGTTTGTCAATGAAGTATTCAATGGCCGTTATGTCGAGCAGCCTGCCCTCACCAAGTTTCCAAACGTGAGTCACCTCAATGAGCTCATGATCATTGGCCCCATTACGGTCCGCAGCGCTTGTTCTCACCACCTATGCCCCATCATGGGTCGGGTTTGGATTGGTGTTTTGCCCAGCAAAGAATCTGCACTCATTGGCTTGTCGAAGTATTCACGGCTGACCGAGTGGGTCATGTGCCGCCCTCAAATTCAGGAAGAGGCTGTAGTGCACCTTGCTGACATGCTCGAGAAAAAGATACGTCCTGTTGGGGTTGCGATTGTGATGGACGCAGACCACTTTTGCATGCAGTGGCGCGGGGTAAAAGATCGCGATTCGAAGATGGTGAATAGCGTGATGCGCGGTGCTTTTTTAAAGGACGCTAACCTACGCCGTGAATTTTTGGCGCTAATGGACCGCCGCTAAAAGGGCGCACTAGGGCAGTTTTTAAATTGAGAACGGTTCTCAATCAAATAGCCATATAAATCAGTTACTTAAAGCGTAAGCCCAGCATGAAGCGCTTCTGTTTTATGATGCAAGCAGAATTGTTTGCATTGTTAATTGTTACGCGTACCACCCTTTGGAGAATGTATGAAAACTAGTCGTCGCCAATTTATGATCATGTCCGCTGCCGGTGCTTGCAGTATTGCTTTGAGCAATACCGTTCAGGCGCAAGCCATGGTTGCTGAAACCGATCCACAGGCAGCAGCCTTGGGTTACGTAGCTGATGCTACTAAAGTGAATAAAGCCAAGTTTCCTAAATACGCAGCTGGTCAAGTTTGCTCTAACTGCGCTCTGTATCAAGGCTCTGGCCCTGTTGGCGGCTGCAGCTTGTTTGGTGCGAAAAAAGTGGCTGGCCCAGGCTGGTGCTCTGCATGGGCTAAGAAGGGTTAATTTCTAGTCAGCAGTTTTCGAATCACGGTATGGCCATCCTCGGATGGCCATATTTCTTTTGGGGAAGCATCTACAAGCGGTAAGAAAAAATACCAAAGAAAAAGGCTGCCGAAGCAGCCTTTTTCAATCACAGCAAATGCAATTACACGTTTGCTAAGTGTGCTTCCAAAGTCTTGGTGAACTTGTTTGCGTGGCTACGCTCAGCCTTAGCCAAAGTCTCAAACCAGTCAGCGATTTCGTCAAAGCCTTCGTCGCGGGCAGTCTTAGCCATGCCTGGGTACATGTCGGTGTACTCGTGTGTCTCGCCTGCAATAGCAGACTTGAGTGCATCTTCAACAGTCTTTGCGGGCAAGCCAGTTTCTGGATCGCCGCTACCACCAGCAATCAAGTACTCCATGTGACCATGGGCGTGACCTGTTTCACCTTCAGCAGTAGAACGGAAAACAGCTGCTACGTCGTTTGCACCAGCAACGTCAGCCATGTTTGCGAAATACAAATAACGGCGGTTGGCTTTGGATTCGCCAGCGAATGCGGCCTTCAAGGACTCTTCAGTCTTTGTACCTTTTACAGTTTTGCTCATTTAAGGGCTCCTTATTTACAGTTAAATCGAAATGGAGGAGATGCAATTCAATCAAAGACTGAAGCAATCACCACTATCAAATTATGCGGATCTTTGGGGCCTAAATAATCGTATTTTTGTATTGGCGTGATAGTTAAAACCAACCGAATTTGTCTTTCTGATTAACTTAATAAATGTGTCATAATTTTAAATAAGTAATTACTAACAAATATCGAAAGCAATAATTATACTTAACCCATTGTTTTTATTGCATATATTGTAGAAGTGGGTTTGCTAGAGTTACTTTGCTTTCAGGGCTGCGATCGATGCAGCGCAATCCCGAATGCCATAGTTGTAAAACTTGCCTGCATTTTCCTTTTTAAGGGACTGGGCGCATTCGGTAACGGAATTGCGTAAATTAATAGCTGGAACAGTGCTGGTGACCATCTCAAACTCCGGTAAGGACGAACAAAAAAGAACATCAATCAAAAATCACAGTTTGATGCCGCTTAGCTCATCCTACAGCATAAAATGAAGGCTTAGCTTACTTAAAAGAAGTAAAAAGTCCCTTCGTTTTTTAAGTAAGTCGAGTGCCAGTATTGGCAGCCAATAAATCCCTTCAGTAACTGAGCCTGGAAAACACCCATGAAAAAAACAGACCTGTACAAAAATCTGGGGTTATCCGTGGCGCACAAGATGAAAAATTCGTCCAAAGTGAAAGGCCCCGGATCAGGAGCCCAGGCCAAAACCAAGCAACAGCTGGCAGGCGAGTTGGTCAAGGCCAATCCACTATTGGCTGCCTTCTCGGATAAGTCCAAGCCAAAACCACCCAATGAACCCTGAGCGATCCCAGTATTGCTTGATTGATGTATTAAAGGTTTTGGCAGCACACGTTATTGTTTTGCACCATTGCGTTAGCTATGGTGAGCTTGCCTCTGCGGCAAAAGAGTTGCTCCCTAGTGTGAGTACCTTTCTATTTGATTACGGTCGGTATGCCGTTCAGATTTTTTTGGTGGTGGCGGGATATCTGGCGGCGCAATCCTTTGAAAACATGATGGCGGTACAAGCGCACGTAAGAAAAAAAGGAGCAGGTACTGTTGTGCAGTTAGCACTGCGGCGCTATTTACGATTGGTAGGACCCTATGTTGTCGCCTTGCTCATAACTATCGTGTGTGCATCACTGGCGCGCCAGTGGTCTACAGACGAGTACATTGGTCAGCCCGAAACCATCGCCCAAGTCTTGGCCCATCTCTTTTTTTTGCAAGGTGTGTTGGGGTATGAGTCCATCTCGGCAGGGGTTTGGTATGTTGCTATCGATTGGCAGCTTTTTACTGCGCTGGCGGTGGTCTATGCTGTTTTTCAGCGACCGATGATACGTATCAGCATCCTCGCCGTTTTGATTGTGGCATCGATCTTGTACTTTAATCGCCATGCCAGCTTCGAAAACAGCTTCATTTACTTTATTGGTTCTTATGGCTTGGGTATCTTGGCCTACTGGGCTAGTAGCGTGAATGCAATCAATGCAAACCTGGGTTGGGTAAGTGCCAAGAAAGTACTGCTGACGATTGCCTTAATTGTCCTTGTATCTGCATTGCATTCCGTCTGGCTGCGGAATTACCTGGCACTCGGCGTTGCATTTTTATTGCTGTATGCAGGCAATAGGCCCTATCGGCATCCGCAATCGTGGCTCGCCAAAGCGATGCAGTGGGCTAGCACTCGCGCTTATTGTGCTTTCTTAATTCACTTTGCATTTATTTTATTAGCCAATACAACCTTGCTTGCTTTGCATGTACAAAGCCCCGCAATTAGTTTGAGTTTTATTGCTCTTGTTTCGGTATTGAGTTGGATCGCAGCTGGATACCTGTATCGCTGGGTTGAGTTGCCCATCGGCCGCTGGCGACCTGCCGTGTTGTTTCACCACTAATCTTGCTACGCTGTTTTTAGTACAGTGTGTGATACGAGGCCATTGCTGCCTAGCTTCGCCTTTCCGCCTAAGGATTCGATTTCAAGCAAGCAGATCGATGCAATAGCGATGGCGCCAACTTGGTTGATCAATTTAGCGGTAGCGATGAGCGTGCCACCAGTTGCCAGCACATCATCAATCAACAGCACGCGTGAGCCTGCAGGTAAAGATGCGCTTTGAATTTCCAGTGCATCCGATCCGTACTCCAAACCATAGGATTCTCGGTGACTGGCCAGCGGCAGCTTATTGGGTTTACGAACCAGTACCAGGCTTTTTTGGGTATGCAGGGCCAGTGCCGAGGCAAACACAAATCCGCGGGATTCCACTCCAACGATGTGGCTGTAGTCAAACTGCTGGGCAATGTCCGCCATGTGCCTAATGGCCTGCGCAAAAGCAGCTGGCTCGCCAAGTAATGGGGAAATATCCCGAAACTGAATACCCGGCTTTGGAAAGTCGGCGATGGTTGGCAGATAATCAAGTAATTGCATTTGCATAATGTGGATCAGTTAAGTTGTGCTGTTTGTTGATTGCGTTGCTGTCGTTATTACTCAAGGTAAATTCCATGATGCGCCATCCTTTTGTCATTATTACTGCACTCGAGCATGAGCTCGATCCGAAGCGACTGCCGCCGGAAACGGCTGTGGTTTATACCGGGATTGGAAAAGTAAATGCGGCAATTGCAACATTTAAGGCAATCCAAACCTATAGTCCACGGGAGATCATTAATTTTGGTACCGTAGGACGAATTAACCCGGCTGTCAGTGGCTTACTGGAGATTGGTAGGGTGGTACAGCGGGATGTTTTTGCAGAGCCCTTGGCTCCGCGGGGAGAAGTGCCATTTTCCACGCGCCCGAATACCTATGCATCCGATGGCGGAATCTACGTGTGTGGTTCTGGTGATAGTTTTGTTACGGAGTCTGATCCATGGCTAATTGCCCAGGCGATTGATGTGGTGGACATGGAACTCTTTGCCATAGCCGCGGTAGCACACGATGCCGCTATTCCATGGCGCTCATTTAAATATATTACGGACGATGCCAATGCCTCCGCTGGTAGCGATTGGCATAGGGGTGTGCAGCACGGTGAAGAGCTTTTTTTGGAACAATTGCGCAGGGTAATGGGACGATAAATCGATTACTTCCCTGTTCTGCGAATTAGCGCATGCCCGCAAACACCTGATGCGATATCGGCTTGCCACTCGGTCCAATTTTGACGAGGACCATATCGCCAGAGCCAAGAACCACGCCTGTGAATGCCTGAATGTTGACGTGGTGACTGACCATGATGATGGGCGTCTTTGGAAATTGCTTTAGGCTCTTTTGAACCAGCTGTCGTAGTGCTTCCGTTTGCTGATTTGCTTGACCCATGCTTTCAAAAAAAGAACCAAGCGATTTATCGATCGCTACTGGTCCTTTATTCAATAAGGTAGCAGTGTCAACACAGCGGCACCAGGGACTACTAAAGACTTTAGCGCTTTCGATGCCTTGTTGGCTCAGCCACTGCCCAGTTCGCTCAGCCTGTTTTTTCCCAAACTCGCCTAAATTGCGCTGTGTACTGCATTGATCGAGGCGGTAGCCTGTAGGATCACTAAAGCCAGGGGCATCGGCATGGCGCATCAATAGAATGTGCTGGCCATCCGTCATTGGACCGGCTAAGTTAGCAAATGCTGCAGTGCTTAGGCAAAGCATGATGACTAGCATCGCCATCGCACGTTGGTAAATTTTGAATCGTGCTCGTATCACCATGGCAATTTTTCCCCTGAGTAACTGTAAAAGCTGCCCGATTCAGACAGCGGTAATTGATTGAGTACAGCCAGCATATCGCGCGCCGCATCGATCGCTGGCCGACCAATTTGCTCTCCTTTAAATGGCTTAGAGAGTCGTGAGTTGACGGTACCGGGATGGAGCGCAATTAATTTGGTATTGGGCCGCGTGCGTCGCAACTCAATCGCAGTCGTTTTGAGTAGCATGTTTAGGGCTGCTTTGGATGCGCGGTAGCTGTACCAGCCGCCCAAGTGATTGTCTTCAATGCTGCCTACTTTGGCGGAGATCACGGCCATGATGGCATTCTCTTTAGCAAGCAGGGTACTGAACTTGGCTAGCGTTACGGCAGGGCCAAATGCATTAATCTTAAAGATGGCTTCCAGTTGACCGAAACACAAATCAGCCCCCTTTTTTTCAGGGCTCCACGCATCGGTATGCAAGACGCCAATGGCATTGATGATGAGGTGAAACGGGCCGCTGGATGCCAAGGCTTGCGCGGCCATTTCAATCGATGATTCATCCGCATAGTTAATGGCTGGACTGGAATGGCGATGAATGCCAACCGCTTGGCTGCAACGGGGGTCCGCCTGAAGCAGTTCCAAAAAGGCAGACCCAATCGTTCCCGATGAGCCAATGATGAGTGCGCGATAGCCCTCGGGTAGTGATGGCAACATTTAAATCCAGCCCTGTTTCCAGATAGTAGCGTCTGTCAATTCACGCCAATCAATTTGCCGTACCTCTTTACTAAAGACGGCTTCAATCTCTACATGCTTGATGGCCTCCTGCGGTAATTCGGGAAGAATGACTTTGCACACCAAAAAATGCTTTTGCTTTTTGATGGGATGAACTGCAGTCCACTTCGTCAACAATAATTTTTTAGGACTGAGTGGATTTTTAGTCGGCATGGCGGATCAAGAAGCGGATTAAAGGACGGTGCACTGTATCGTTTGTGTGCCAAGGCGAAGCGCTCCGGATCCGGGTGTAAATCGGACCACTGACGCTTGCGTATCGGCTGGGCAACGCACATCAAAATAACTGTCATGGCCTAAGCTGCCGCAAAAACGCAAATCAGATTCGTTTTTATTGGACGGATTGACTGCAAATCCCTGCGGCGGATCAAGGGTCATCAGCGAGCGACTCAGCACCATGGTTACTTTTGCTCCATCCGCCCCTGGAATACAGCTCCAGGTGGTGTAATCGTTTTTATCGCAAGCCGCGAGGCCACCCAGCAGGGAGGCTAGCAAACCAAAGCGGGCAATACGGCGGGCAGGGAAATGCATGGCAGATTGAATGAAGTGGGTGTCATGCCATTCTAGTGAATAAGCTCTACACTTGCTAGGTATGCCATCACCAGATCATTCATCCTCAACTCCGGCAGAGCTCAGCGCGGCAGACGTGTCACGCATTATTGAAATGGCCTGGGAGGATCGTACTCCGTTTGAGGCCATTTTGCGTACCTATGGCCTAGCAGAGCCTGCAGTCATTCGCCTAATGCGAGCCAATTTGAAGTCTGGTTCTTTTCGCTTGTGGCGTGCTCGTGTGACGGGCCGTGCAACTAAGCATTCCGCTCTGCGTAGTTCGGATGTCGACCGTGCCTACTGCCCCACTCAATACAAGCAGTCGCACGGACGATGAAACCCTTCACCCTCTTTTACGACGGCGCCTGCCCCCTATGTCAGGCAGAAATCCTTTTTTTGCAAAACCGCAATCAAGCAGGCTTACTCCATTTTGTTGATATCAATTCAGCGCAATACGATCCGCATACCGTGGGGGTGTCTTGTGAAGAGGCCCTAGCAAGCATGTATGGTCAGATCGAAGGCGAGTCACCGATTAATGGAGTGGCCGTGTTTGGTGAGGCATACCGCCGGGCTAATTTGCCGCTGATGGCATGGATTTTTTCTCGCAGATGGATGATGCCAATTCTAGGGCCCGGCTACCGTTTCTTTGCCAAAAATCGCCATGGCATTTCTGGATTCTTTGGACCACCACTGCTGCGCCTTGTAAAAGCCTGCTATCGAAGCAAGCCCAATTCATCTTAGTTTTATCGCAACACTACTGGATTTGCTTGTATCGTAGTGCCATGAGAATTATTTTTCTACGCTTGGCATGGGTTGCCTTCGGATCAGCCGTCGCCACCCAATAGCAATTGGGGCATTTGGACTGATTCGTAAATTGACGACGCAACTGATTTAATATTAATAAGCCCATGACAGCTCACTCCGCCGATCCCAAACACCACACTGCGCATTCATTGAAGGAGCGCATGTATGTCATTATTTTTGAATCCGACACCAAGATGGGTTTATTGTTTGATCGCGTTTTAATTTACGCCATCTTGCTCTCCGTATTGGCGGTCGTTCTCGATAGCGTGGCATCGATTTCAAAGCAGTTCCATAGCGAATTAGTCACGCTGGAGTGGATGTTCACAATCCTGTTCAGTATTGAATACATTGCGCGCTTGTATTGCGCTAAGTACCGCTGGCGTTACGCCACCAGTTTTTATGGCGTGATTGATTTTCTGGCGGTGGTGCCGACGTATCTTGCCCTTCTCTTTCCTGAGCTGCATGCATTGATTGATGTCCGAGTGCTGCGCTTGATTCGGATGTTCCGTATCTTTAAGCTAACTGCATACATGTCGGAATATCAGCATCTGGCTGAAGCCCTATCGGCCAGCAGGCGCAAGATATTGGTGTTTTTATCGGTGTTGTTGATGGTAGTAACCGTGATGGGCTCTATCATGTACGTAGTGGAAGGGCCAAGCAATGGGTTTACGAGCATTCCGATTGCGGTGTATTGGGCAATCACGACAATGACAACGGTTGGTTTTGGCGACATTACTCCGCACACCGATTTGGGCAAGCTGATTTCGTCCGCCATGATGCTGATGGGTTGGGGCACATTGGCTGTGCCGACCGGGATTGTGACTGCGGAGTTTGCGCACCGCCGTAATCAAGAATTTGTCGCCAAAAAAACCTGCGATGCCTGTTATACCAATGGCCATGAGACGCCCGACCAGTATTGCCGTCATTGCGGTACTCGCTTTCCGATCCCTGAAAACTAAAAAAGCCTTCTTATTTAAGAAGGCTTTTTCGTATTGAGTAGGCTCAGTACTTTAGTTAACGCCGAGTAACTCCACGTCAAATACAAGGGTAGCATTGGGTGGAATAACG
This sequence comes from Polynucleobacter meluiroseus, assembly GCA_945947155.1. Classification (GTDB taxonomy): domain Bacteria; phylum Pseudomonadota; class Gammaproteobacteria; order Burkholderiales; family Burkholderiaceae; genus Polynucleobacter; species Polynucleobacter meluiroseus_G. Next base: position 8,507 of record CAMEXM010000027.1, read on the forward strand.
CCGCCAGCACCTCGGGCGCCATAGCCCATCTCTGCAGGAATGATTAAGGTGCGCTTGCCGCCAACTTTCATGCCGGCAAAGCCTTCGTCCCAGCCTTTAATGACACGACCGCCGCCCAAGGGAAATTCAAATGCTTCGCCGCGGTCGACCGAGCTATCAAATTTTTTGCCTTTTAAATCAGGAGCAGCTGGGTCATGCAGCCAGCCGGTGTAGTGAACCGACACATCGGATCCAGCAGTTGCTTCGGCGCCGCTGCCCAGGACAGTGTCAATTTTTTGGAATTCGCTCACAGTATTTGCCTTTATAGAAGAGGGGGTAGTAGAGGGCGATTTCGGATCACCGCCGGATTTCGGCATTAAGAATGCCACAGCCAAGCCTCCAGCGAGAATCAATAGACCGAGTTTGAGAGGGGTTTTCATGGGTTGGTCAGTTCAAAAGAGAAAAGAAGGCTAGATATGCACTAATTTAGTGCGTTAGGGGCAATTATCCAGTTCATTGGGTAATACCGCATCTCAGTATATAAAATCAGCCCCTTTTCTGCAAAGGCGATGCTTTAAAATGAGGTGTCTGCATGTTGGATGCCATTGTGCGCTCGCAGCATCAATGGAGTAAAGCATGCATCGGGCAGGTCTAAAACCATGCTCAATCGCGTTATCCCATTTAAGGAATAGTCATGGCATCAGGAAATTCAAAGATCATTTATACCTTCACAGACGAAGCCCCTGCGCTTGCAACCTGTGCTTTTTTGCCGGTCATTAGCGCGTTTGCTAAATCGGCTGGAATTGATATTGTTAAAAGTGATATCTCTGTAGCGGCTCGAATCTTGGCTGAGTTTCCAGAATGCCTGAGCGAGGCGCAGCGCGTACCCAATAATTTAGCCGAGCTGGGAAAGATGACCTTGCAGCCGGATACCAACATCATTAAGTTGCCCAACATCAGCGCATCCGTACCGCAGCTTCAAGATGCCATTAAAGAGTTGCAGAACAAAGGCTATGCGATCCCAGATTTTCCAGATGATCCCAAGAATGAAGATGAGAAAGCCATTCGGGCGCGGTATGCAAAATGCCTAGGCAGTGCCGTAAATCCGGTATTGCGAGAGGGCAATTCCGATCGCCGCGCGCCTGCTGCGGTCAAGCGCTATGCGCGTAACAATCCGCACTCCATGGGTGTGTGGAGCCAGGCATCCCGCACCCACGTATCGCATATGCATGGCGGTGATTTTTACTCCAGCGAAAAATCCATGACGATGTCTAAGGCCTGTGATGTGAAAATGGATTTGGTCACGAAGAGCGGCAAAACCATTGTCTTGAAGCCAAAAATCAGCCTGCTGGAAGGCGAAGTGATTGATAGTATGTTCATGAGTAAAAAAGCCCTGTGTGCTTTTTACGAAGAAGAAATGGAAGATGCGCATAAGACTGGGCTCATGTTTTCGCTGCACGTGAAAGCAACGATGATGAAGATTTCGCACCCGATTGTCTTTGGTCACGCAGTCAAAATCTTTTATAAAGATGCCTTTGCAAAGCACGAAAAACTCTTCGCAGAGCTTGGTGTGAATGCTAACAACGGCCTGAGCAGCGTGCATGACAAGATTGGATCTTTACCTGAATCCAAGCGCGAAGAAATATTAAAAGACTTGCATGCGTGCCATGAGCACCGTCCTGCCTTGGCGATGGTGGATTCAGCCAAGGGCATCTCGAATCTACATTCACCAAGCGATGTGATTGTGGATGCATCCATGCCAGCCATGATTCGCATTGGCGGCAAGATGTGGGGTGCAGATGGACGGCCCCAAGATACCAAAGCGGTTATTCCAGAAAGCACCTTTGCACGGATCTACCAAGAGATTATTAATTTCTGTAAAACCCACGGCAACTTTGATCCTAAAACAATGGGTACAGTACCCAACGTTGGCTTAATGGCGCAGCAAGCAGAAGAATACGGCTCACACGATAAAACCTTTGAAATCGCCGAAGCTGGTACAGCCCGCATCGTGGCCGATGATGGCAGCGTTTTACTCGAGCAGCAGGTAGAAGAGGGTGACATCTGGCGTATGTGCCAAGTGAAAGATGCGCCGATTCGGGATTGGGTCAAGTTGGCTGTGAATCGTGCCCGTTTGTCAAATACCCCAGCTGTATTTTGGCTGGATGACTATCGCCCCCATGAGGCCGAGTTAATTAAAAAAGTAAAGACCTACTTGAACGATTATGACCTCACTGGACTTGATATTCAGATCATGTCGCAAACACGAGCCATGCGTTATACCCTCGAGCGTGTGATTCGCGGCAAGGATACGATTTCTGTGACGGGCAATATCTTGCGTGACTACCTCACCGATTTATTCCCCATTTTAGAATTGGGCACCAGCGCTAAGATGTTATCGATTGTGCCTTTAATGGCTGGCGGTGGACTGTTTGAGACCGGTGCGGGCGGCTCGGCTCCGAAGCACGTTAAACAATTAGTCGAAGAAAATCATTTGCGTTGGGATTCCTTAGGTGAGTTTATGGCATTGGCTGTATCTCTGGAAGACATTGGCGACAAATCCGGCAACCAAAAAGCGAAAATATTGGCGCGTACCTTGGATGAGGCAACCGGTGCACTGCTCGAAAATCGCAAGTCGCCGTCCACCAAAACAGGTGAGCTCGATAACCGTGGCAGCCAGTTTTACTTGTCGATGTATTGGGCTCAGGCATTGGCCCAGCAAACCGGAGATAAGGCGCTGCAGGCCCATTTTGCGCCCATCGCAAAAGCGCTGGAGACGCAAGAAAAAACCATCGTGGGTGAGCTCAATGCCGTTCAAGGCAAGCCAGTCGACATCGGTGGATATTATTTTGCAGAGCCGGCGAAGTGTGATGCGGTGATGCGCCCCAGTAAAACCTTCAACGCCATTATTGAGTCCGCATAGACCCACTAATTTTTCTGTTTGATCGTAAGCTCTCCTTTTTCGTTACAGAAATAGAAAAAAGCCTCGTCAAAAATTCTGCGAGGCTTTTTTACGCCCATCCAGGGCGCACAAGCGAGTTACTTGACTAAAACAACCGGCTGTTTTGCACTTGAAACAATCTTTTGCGCAATCGAGCCCATAATCATGTCGACAAAGCCACTGCGGCCTTTCGAGCCCATCACAATCATGTCCATTTTCTCTTTGTTAGCTAGAGCAAGAATTTCCTCAGAAACATTGCCACGCTTAATCACGATCGTGTATTTGATGCCAGCTGCATCCAATGCTTTTTGTGCCGGCTTGAGCTCTTTCTCACTGATCTCACGGAGGTAATCATCGACTACGCTCTTGGCTACAAATTGCTTTACATGGTTAAGGCCAATATCGTCATGCACATTGATTAGGGTGACGGTGCACTTGCTTTTAAGGTTCGCTGATAACTTGGCAACGTACTTGCAAGCATTGATAGCCGATTTTGAACCGTCTACGGGTAACAATATTTTCATGTTTTCTCCGTAAGGATGTTTGTGTGTTCTGGGCGCAGTAATAATTGACGTTAATTCAGCTTATCACCCACATTGCCCATATTCTTGATCAAAAAAAGCTTTTGTGATTTGATGTGAATCAAATCCGGCGGGTCTTTTTATATCTATTGCTTGGCGAAGAATCTTTTCTTACTTAATTAGTGACAAGGTATTTTTAAAGCCTGGATGCTTGCAGGTCTTGAGCCATTCAAATGCCAGCATTTCAACGGTCTTAAGTATTGCGCCCGATTCCTTGAGGCGCAGAGTGGCAATGGTCTTATCAAGGGATTGGCGTGAGCCGATGGCGTCCACCGCAATCGAGACTGCAAAACCGTGCTCAAGTAGCCCAAGCGCAGTTTGCATTAGGCAAACGTGCGCCTCGCAACCAACCAATACCAATTGCTTACGATCGGTAGGGATATGGTTGATGAGCCCATCGCTGCAGCCATCAAAGTGAAACTTCGTCACCGTTTTCTGGCAAAGGGCCTTTAATTCAGGGTGATTTTCCCCAAGGCCGGCTGGGTTTTCTTCGGTCCCAATGATGGGTATGTCAAGCTGCTGGGCAATTTTCGCCAGTCGAATGCATTGATTGAGCACGTGGGCATGGTCCTCAATCGCTGGTATGAGCTTGGACTGCATGTCGATGATGAGTAAAACGCTTTGATCGGGAGAGGCAAGCATGGCGGTTGTGCCTGATTGTGGTAATTTATTGTGTACGTTTTCATTCTATTCCCACTTAGCTAAGGAGCACACCGCCATGCATTCACAGATTCAGTACACACGCCCCGATGGCCAATCCGTTAACGCGTACCTTGCTGAGCCAGAACAGGGCTCGAACAGACCTGGGGTAGTTGTGATTCAGGAATGGTGGGGCCTAGATGATCAGATTAAGGCTGTAGCCGATCAATTGGCTGTAGCCGGATACCGTGCCTTAGTGCCGGATCTGTATCGGGGTAAGCTGGCCTTAGAGGCTAAAGAGGCAGAGCACTTGATGGGCGACTTGAACTTCGGTGATGTTGCCTCGCAGGATATTCGAGGGGCGGTGCAGCACCTTAAGAAAACGGGTAGCCCCAAGGTTGCTGTCACGGGCTTTTGCATGGGCGGTGCGCTAACGCTTCTGTCGGCAGTCCATGTACCCGAGTTGGATGCTAGCGTGGTTTGGTATGGTTATCCTCCGCTCGAATACGTGGATGCCAGCAAAATTCAGAAGCCGCTTCAGGGCCATTGGGCCTTGCACGATGAATTCTTCCCGATTGCCGGAGTTGATCAACTCGAAACCAATCTCAAAGCGGCAAACACGCCATATACCTTCTATCGCTATGACGCAAAGCATGCCTTTACCAATCCGGAGGCGGATGCGCGGTATTTGCCACCATTGCAATACAACGCAGCAGCCACAAAAGAAGCATGGCAACGTACCCATGCATTCTTAAAGGCGCATTTAGATTAATGGTTTAGTGCTTAGCGATTCATCAGGTGAAAAATCCACGGTATCGCAATTGCACCCAAGATACCGTGCATGCCCATCGCTAGACTGGCATAGGCGCCCGCTTCAGGGCTCACACTAAAGGCCCGCGAGGCGCCAATACCGTGGGATGCAACCCCAATGGCAAAGCCCCGTTGCCACCAAGACTTCATCCCAAGTCCATCTAAGATGAAGCGCGCTAATACGGCGCCCAAAATGCCCGTCACTACCGCAAACACGGCGGTCAGCGTGGGTGAGATACCAATTTGTTCAGCGATACCCATGGCAATCGGCGCTGTGACCGATTTCGAATAGAGCCCGCCAACCAGAGTTTGATCGGCCCCCAATGCAGTTGCAATACCGACTGCACTCAAAATAGAAACAAGGCCACCGCAGACCAATGAAATAATTAGCGGCAGTGCACGGCTTTGTAAATGTTGAATGCCGCGGTAAATCGGAATGGCCAAAGATACCGTCGCTGAGCCAAGTAAAAAGTGGACAAATTGCGCACCCTCAAAATAAGTCCGATACGGCATTTGCAGTAACTCAATTGCAACTGAAACCAAAACCACTGCGATGGCCACCGGGTTAGCGATTGGATTTTGGGCGCTGCGCTGATAAAGCCATAGACCGATTTGATAGGCGGCTAATGTAATAAAAAGGGCAATTAAAGGACTGCCGGAAAGGTAAACCCAGATCTCGACAATCGAAGCAGACTCACGCATCGTTTTTAGGCTCGCGGTTTATTAGCTTAAGGATGAGTGCGCTCGTGGTAATGGTGAGGACAACACTCACCACTAAAGCGCTGATGAGTGCCCCGGCATGTTCTTTGAGTTGTGGCAAAAATAGCACTACCCCAACTGCAGCGGGAACAAACAGCAGACCCAAGTACTGACTAAAGCCATCGGCTACCAGAGCCAAGGATGGATCAAGCTTACCGCGCAGCATTAACCACGCTAACAGTAAGACCAGCCCAATCACAGGCCCTGGCAGGGTAGTAAAGACAAACTTGGAAATAAGCTCGCCTAAGCCCTGAAAGAAAAGGATTTGAACTAAACCAGCAATCATGGCACTAGTGTAGGTGAAGTGGGCGTCTTCTGAGTAGAATTAGCGACTTAATGCAAACAAAAGATGCATTGCAATTTTTTTTACGTTCAATCTGTTTACTGTAAGGGTGTTATGAAGAAAACGATTCATGCCAATGGCATCACGATGGCTTATCAAGTCGATGGCCCCGAGACTGCGCCAGTCGTAGTCATGAGCAACAGCTTGATGTCGAGCTTAGAAATGTGGGATGACACGATTGTTGCATTGACCTCCCACTACCGCGTAGTGCGCTACGACACCCGTGGTCATGGTCAATCCGAAGTGACTCCTGGGCCGTACAGCATTGAGTTATTGGCGAATGATCTAGTGGGTCTCATGGATGCGTTGCAGATTAGCAAGGCCCATCTAGTCGGCTTATCGATGGGCGGAATGATTTGCCAGTTTGTTGGCGCTCATTTTCCTGATCGCGTTGCTTCATTGAGTTTGTGTGACACCGCCAGCGAGATGCCGCCACGCTCACTGTGGGAGGAGCGTTTTGCGATTGCGCGGGGGCAGGGTTTAGGTGGTCTAGTAGATGGCACCATCAAACGCTGGTTTTTGGATGGATTTGTTGCCAGCGAGCCAGCAAAAATTGAGCGGGTTCGTACGATGATATTGAACACACCGGTCGATGGATACATTGCCTGTGCCAGCGCTGTTCGGGATATGGCGCAGTCAACGATGCTGCTCAAGATTACGGCTCCTACCTTGGTCCTATTGGGTAGGCAGGATCCTGCGTGTACCGTGGCACAGGCGACTGTGCTGCATCGCTTAATTCAGCATTCGAGCATGCACATCATCGACGATGCGGCCCATTTATCCAACATTGAAAAGCCAGATCAATTCAATGCATCCTTGCGGCATTTTTTGGACTCCGTTCAATAAATTGGCTTAGTATTTCATAGCAGCACAATACAGAAAAAGGAGACTTACTGTGACACAATTCAAGCAGATGCATAAACAATGGCAACTCGGAATCATTGGTTTAGCTTTATTGGGCGCAGGCATTAGTGTTCAGGCGCAGCCAGCGGTCGATAAATACCCAACTAAGACCGTCAAGATGGTTGTTCCGTTAACACCTGGATCGGGCGCGGACATTGCCGGTAGGTTGGTTTCAAAAAGCCTGGCTGAGCTGTGGAAGCAGCCCGTAATTATTGAAAACCGCCCAGGTGCTGGCGGCCTAGTTGGCACCGGTGTAGTGGTTAATGCGGCGCCAGATGGCTATAGCTTATTAGTACAGTCTGCCTCGTATGCAGCCAACCCAGCGATTTATAAAAAATTACCCTACGACTTAAAAAGTCTGACGGATCTGAATATTCTAGGCACAACACCCTATCTTTTAATTGTCGGCGCTGATAGCCCTTACAAAACCATTAAAGATTTAGTGGCTGCGGCAAAGGCCAAGCCAGGTGACCTGCCTTACGCTTCTGCTGGTATTGGCAGTTCTACGCACTTGGCTGCGGAGTACTTTAATCAGACCATGGGAATCAAGATGCTGCATGTGCCTTATAAGGGATCCCCTGAAGCAATTACGGAAACCATTTCTGGTAGAACGGCGTTCTACATGGCTCCATTTGAAACAGCCATGGCGCAAGTCCGTGGCGGCAAAGCACGTGCACTGGGTATAACTAGCGTTGCACGAGCTTCTGTAGCGCCAGAAATTCCAACCATTGCAGAGCAGGGGTATCCAAACTTTGATATTGGACTTTGGTTTGGCGTTTGGGCTCCATCTGCGACACCAGAGAAAATCAAGGTCAAGATCAACGAGGACATTAATCGTGCACTGCAAGACGTTGATATCAAAATAGCGTACGCAAAAGCAGGCATTACATCCAAGCCGATGAATTTAGAGCAAACCGCTCAGTTTGTTCGGAATGAAATCGCCAAGTACACCAAGATTGCAAAAGACGCCGGTATTGAGCCTCAGTAAGGCGCCACTCTGCCAGGCTCCAGATCGGGTGTTGCGCAGGCCCGATCTGCTGTTGCCGGCTGGGGCAACGGATTGCCATGCCCATATTTGTGGACCGGAAAGTAGCTTTCCGTATTTCAGTGAGCGTATTTACACCCCGCCAGATGCACTGCTCCCAGATTACTTTAATCTGTTAACGCACCTGGGGGTTGAGCGCGCTGTCTTAGTACAGCCCAGTATTTACGGCACCGATAACCGCGCTATGCTCGCAGCACTCAGGGCATTTCCAAAAAAATTGCGTGGCGTTGCAGTGGTAGATACCACCATTACCGATGCTGAAATTGAGTCTTTGCATCAAGCAGGCGTGCGCGGACTGCGCTGCAATATTGTTGACTTAGCCGACGCAACGGGACAATTGCCAATGACCATACTCCGTTCGCTGGCACAGCGCATTGCTCCCTTTGGCTGGCATTTAGAATTCTTAATGCACGTGGATGCTTTTCCGCAGTTACAAAAAGACTTTCATGATTTTCCAGTGGAGATTGTGATTGGCCATTTTGGTTACGTGAAGACAAGTCTTGGTATTGCGAATGCGGGCTTTCAGAACCTGTGCGCAATGATGCGGGAAGGGCGTGCCTGGGTTAAGTTCACCGGCACCTATCGCATTTCGGAGCAAGCTACTCCGCCATATTCTGATGTCAATGGTTTCGCCGAGGCATTACTGAAAGCGAATCCACAACAGATTGTCTGGGGGACCGACTGGCCCCATGTCATGGTGAAAGGATTTATGCCCAATGATGCTGATCTATGTGATCTACTGGGTAATTGGATTCAAGAGCCTGCGCTGTTAAAGCAGATACTGGTCAGTAACCCTGAACGACTATATGACTTTCAATAATCCCTTGTTTCGTGCAATGCCGGTTTGGCTTTCGACTGGCGTTGTCCTCTCTTTGTTATTGATTGGAGCGACCCCTGCCATGGCAATAGAGGAACCGAGTTATCGCGTTATTACGCAATCAGAGCCATTTGAGATTCGCGAATATCCACCGTTGATCGTGGCGCAGGTCGAGGTGCCAGGCGATCTGAGTGAGGCCTCTAGTGCTGGTTTTCGGTTAATTGCTAATTATATTTTTGGAAATAATATTTCAGTACGCGATGGTGGGCTGACTACGGCTGAGCCAGTTCCTGAAAAGATTGCCATGACTGTGCCGGTGATAGCTGAAGGTAAGGGCGATCAAAGAACGTGGCTCATTCAATTTGTGATGCCAAAGCAATACACCCTAGAAACCCTACCTAAGCCAAATAATCCCCAAGTGAAATTATTGGCCATGGGACCCCAGAAAATAGCGGTCATCCGCTTTACTGGATTTATCAGCGATGAAAAAGTGCATGAAAAAACCGCTGAACTGATGGCCTGGATTAAATCAAGAAATACGCTTCCATTGGGCAACCCACGCCTAGCCCGTTACAACCCGCCGTGGAGTATTCCGTGGATGCGGCGTAATGAGATTCTGATTCCAATCCAATAGTCAATGGGACTTAGCCCGCGAAAGATAGACTACCCCCATTCGTAGTATTCTTTTAGGGTCTATAACCTAAATTGAATTGAGATGGCCCTTAATTTCCCTTTTACTGCAATCGTTGCTCAGGATGAGATGAAGCTGGCAATCGCCCTCTCCACCATTGAGCCCAGTATTGGCGGTGTACTGATCTTTGGTGACCGCGGCACCGGCAAGTCAACCACGATTCGTTCATTGGCAGCACTCTTGCCGCCAATGAAAGTAATTACGGGATGCTCCTATCACTGCGATCCCAGCGCTCCTATCCTGTGTTTTGCCTGTGAAGCACGTAAGGCGACCGGCGATAAATTAAAGACTGATTCGGTACCTGTTCCTGTAGTGGATATGCCACTGGGCGCGACGGAAGATCGCGTCGTAGGAGCGCTTGATATTGAAAAAGCCCTTTCCCAGGGGATTAAAGTATTTGAACCCGGTTTGCTGGCCAAGGCCAATCGTGGCTATTTGTACATTGATGAAGTGAACTTATTGGAAGACCACTTAGTTGATTTACTGATTGATGTATCTGCTTCTGGAGAAAACGTGGTTGAGCGCGAAGGTTTAAGTATTCGCCATCCTGCACGCTTTGTGTTGATCGGTAGTGGCAATCCAGAAGAGGGTGAGTTACGCCCACAAATGCTCGATCGATTTGGCTTATCGGTTGAGGTCAGAACCCCACAAGACCTAGCCCAGCGCATCGACATCATTAAGCGCCGCGATGCATTTGAGCGCGACCCGGTTGGCTTTTTAGCGCAATACGAGGACAGCGAAACGGAGTTTAAAGAGAAAATCCTCAGTTCTCGTAAGCGCTTGGCGAAGGTGACGATTGGCGATGATGTGCTAACGCTGGCAACCAAGCTATGCGCTCAGCTCGGCACCGATGGACTACGTGGTGAACTCACCTTGATGCGTGGAATGCGCGCGCTTGCTGCTTTTGACGGTGAACGCAAAGCAACTGCTGAACACCTAAAACGATTAGCGCCACTGGCATTGCGCCACCGTTTGCGACGCAATCCATTAGATGACAGTAGCTCTACAACGCGAGTCGAGCGCGTATTAGCCGATTTTTTCTAAAGCGCCATGACCACACAACGCGGTCAATCTGCTTGGTTTGATGCACAGACGACTGCAGCATTATTGGCTATTGATCCCCATGGCTTAGGCGGTATTTGCGTTAAGAGTCAGTTCGGCCCTATTCGGGATGCATGGTTTGCATTTTTAGAAGCGCAGATTGCCCCAGGTGCGTGTTTTCAAAAAATTCCCCTGCAGATACAAGATGAGCAATTACTCGGCGGACTCGATCTAGAGGCAACTCTGCAGTACGGTAAGCCGGTATACAGCACTGGATTATTAGCAAAAAGCCATGGTGGTTTTATTGTGCTTCCCATGGCTGAACGCGTATCGCCACATACGATTGCGCACATCCTACAAGTAGTTGATCGCGGCGAGGTACGGCATCCACAGCAAACGGCTGAACTTACACCCTGTGCCTTTGGCATGATTGCGTTTGACGAGGGCATAGCGCCAGATGAATCAATGCACCCACGCTTAGCAGAGCACATGGCATTTGAAGTCCGCCTCGACCCGCTGAGCCTGAATGACTGCACCGATTCCTTGGAAATTACTCCAACGGTTATCGCGGAAGCAAAAAAGCGATTGCCTGAGATTGAATGCGACGCTAGCTTTATTGAATCCTTAATGCAATCAGCGGCTGCATTTGGGGTTGACTCCATTCGAGCCGGTCTTTTTGCAGTTCGAGCTGCGAAAGCCATGGCAGCATTGCGAAACCAAAACGCCGTCACGGAGGATGAGGTAGTCGACGCAGCGCGTTTGGTATTGACCCACCGTGCTACCCGCATGCCCACTAGCCGAGAAGAGCAGGGGCCGGATGAATCTACTGATGACACAGATTCAGCTGAAGAAGAAGAGCAGCCGAATCAACAAGAAAGTAAATCAGAGCAAGATCCACAAGAACAGGATGACCCTAATCAAAACGGTGATGGCGATACGGATGCAAATGAGCCTAAAGAAAACATGGAACAGCCTAGTAAGGATGATTTGGAAGAGCTGCTGATTGAAGCCATCAGGGCTGGCATTCCGGCAAATGCATTGGCCCAACTGAATACTGAATTAGGGCGTGCGAATAGTAAACAGGGTTCTAAAGGCCAATTTGGCCAATTGCAAAAGAATGCAAATTCAGGGCGCCCAGCAGAGTCCTGGCGTGGACTGCCCAAGGGCGGCAAGCGCTTGGATTTACTGAAAACCATTCGGGCTGCCGTTCCATGGCAAACCATGCGCCAAGCAGAGTCCAAGACAAAACTGCCTACTGTGAACAGGCAACGTAGTCGCATTCAGATCCGTGCAGATGACTTGCACGTTAAACGGTATCAGCAACGTCAAGGCGTGGTCACTGTTTTTCTGGTGGATGCATCGGGGTCTTCGGCGACTCAGCGCTTGGCTGAGGCTAAAGGTGCGGTGGAGCAATTGCTTGCGGATTGCTACATTCGGCGCGATGAGGTTGCAATGATTGCCTTGCGTGGCCGTTCCGCAGACGTAGTATTGCCGCCGACGCGTTCCTTAGTGCGTGCCAAGCGCAATTTAGCCGCCTTACCTGGCGGCGGTGGAACCCCGTTGGCAACCGGTTTTGCTGCGGTGAATGAAATGGCTTTATCGATTCGCCGTAAAGGCATGACACCGTTGATTGTGGTGATGACCGATGGCGTAGCCAATGTCACATTAGAAGGGGTTGGAGGCCGCGAGCGTGCGCACCAAGATGCTTTGCATACCGCGCGGCAGTTACGTGCAGCGGGGCATGCCATCTTATTTATTGATACCGCTAGTGCACCGCAAGCATTAGCAGAAGCGCTTGCCAAGGAAATGGCTGCGCAGTATTTGCCGCTGCCTTATATCAATTCAGGTAAAGCCATTTCACAACGTGCTGCCTATTTAGCACGGCAGTAATGTACGGCAATATTGCCGTGCTCACCACGTATTTTTCTTATTCTTGGATGATAGTTTTTTCAAGTTTTTATTGCCTTTAATGAAGGCATTCATAAAAAGTCCTAAGCCAGCCAGAATAATGATTCCAGCAATCGCATAGAGCGTTATCGAGTTCATGGTGTTTCTTTTTCCTTGGTCAGTTGGTTAATGAAGGCCTTACTGCGATAAATCGAGTGCAGATTCAATAATGGCTAATGCCGCCTCGGGGTTTGCTTCATGAAACAAATGGCCTCCGTCCTTTTGTATCACGGTAGACCGTGGAAAGTAGCGATGGATCACAGCAAGCAACTCTTCTTTTCGTACCCAGCTATCCTGATTAGCCACCAGAAAGATGAGTTCTGAAGTGATTTCATTCGCATGCGCAAGTAAGTTTGGAATGTCGGTTGCCGCCATAAAATTGAGCGAACCATTGATGTGATTTTTTTCTTTAAATAGTAATTTATAGCGCTCGCGCTGAATACCATTGAGCTTGGAATTGGTAGAGTCCAGCAACTTATCGATCATCGAGGTGTACGGTAAAAAATCCGCGATGATGGATGAAACAAAAGACGAGGTCGCAATTGGATTGATCAGCGGCGCCAAAAATGAATGGTAGAAGCTCGGTAGGCTCACCAGGGATGGATTGAGACCAAGAATGCGTTTGGGTGCTGGATAGAGCAGACTGTATTGCAATCCGAGGGTAGCGCCGGCGGAGTGACCAACAATACTGTCGATTTGTTCTGCCCCTAATGCGCGCAATAATTCCGCCAGCTTGTGCGTGATCAGGGTTAAAGAGAGCTGTTCTGATTGGTGATTGATCGTAAAGCCATGGCCCGGTAGGTCAGGCGCAATCACCCAATGCGATTTCGCCAGCACAGGCAGTAATTCTGCCCAGGAGTGGGCTGAGGAGCCTGTGCCGTGGAGTAATAAGGCAACTGGCTTTGCTGCCCCATCTGGGTTGAGCCGAGAACCAGCCATTTGCACGTGCCATTCCATCTGCCCAGTAGAAACCGAGCTACTCAGCACGCGCAGGGGCCAGTTTTGTGGAATTCGGTCGATGGAGGCCTGCGTCATGACCTTAGTTTGACCTGAAATAGGGAAAAATGCCTAATTTTTAGGCAATTTGGGCAAATTACGGGGAATTTAGGCCCGTTCATGACGGCTTTAAGGGTTTCATAGGTTGACAGTAAGGATAAGAGTGTCTATATTTTTTTACATATTAGCAAGTAATTAAATATTTACACCACAAATCGTCGACGCATTTTGACGATCACCCTCGGGAGTGTGCCTTATGTCACCAATGAAGCATATCAATCGCGCATTAGAAGCCGCATTGACGCGGCATGAATCCGATTCTGGCCCCAGGTTATTGAGCGCAGCAATGCGCCATGCGGTATTTCCAGGGGGCGCACGCATCCGTCCACAACTCACCTTGGCGGTTGCGCATGCCTGCGGTGATGATGATCCTGCCCTGTCGATGGCGGCCGCGATTGCAATTGAGTTGCTCCATTGCGCGTCTTTGGTTCACGATGATTTACCGTGTTTTGATAATGCCGAGTTGCGCCGCGGTGTGCCGTCGGTCCATCGCCAATACGGTGAACGCTTAGCGGTGCTTTCGGGTGACGCCTTAATCGTGATGGCGTATCAAGTTGTGGCATTGGCAGCACGTCACTCTGCCAATCGGATTGCGCCTTTAATTAAAACCATCTCCGCCGGTGTTGGAGCGCCACACGGAATCATTGCAGGACAGGCTTGGGAATGCGAACCACAAGCCATACTCGGTGACTATCAACGCGCAAAAACAGGAGCATTGTTTGCCGCAGCAACGGCGTGTGGCGCGCAAGCAGCCGGCTCCGATGCCGATACGTGGCGTGCGCTGGGTGAGTGGCTTGGTGAGGCATATCAAGTGGCTGATGACATTCGCGATGTCTTGGGCGATGCAGAAATGTTAGGTAAGCCTGCTGGGCAAGATGAGGAACACAATCGACCAAGTTCCGCGCGTGAACTGGGACTCAGTGGCGCAGTTCAATACTTCGATGAACTCGTTTCTAAAGCAATTGGTTCGATACCGAATTGCAAAGGCGATGCCGCATTAAAGATGCTGGTTGCTCATGAGGCTGAGCGCCTGTTACCAGCAGCATGGTTTGAAAAAGATGCACGCTTGATTACGGCTGGTATTAGTCGTATGGCTGCATAAAGGCGCCTAAGACACACATGCCCTCTGTTGCAAACGAAACAGTTACAACGCAAACCCAATTGCCGTTGAAGCCAGAGTATGGCTTTTGGGATCGCGTGTTGATACTGCGCGATCAGTTGATTGCAACAAAACGCTTTCAACGCCTTGCTGCAAGCCTCCCGATTTTTCGTTCCATCTCGCGTTCCCGCGCCAGTAATTTATTTGACGTGATGTCCGGATTTGTTTATTCACAAATCCTATTGGCGTGTGTACGACTCAATGTATTTAATCTTTTAAAAAATGGCCCACTAAGTCTGGAAGAGCTGAGTCGGGTAACGCATTTTCCGATGAAGGGATTGCAAACATTAGCGGATGCCGCAGTGGCAATACGCTTGCTAGAGCACCGCTCTGAAGAGCGTTATGGTTTAGGTACGCTCGGCTCTCCGTT
>CAMEXM010000028.1 GCA_945947155.1 Polynucleobacter meluiroseus
TCCTCGTTAGCCGAGTTGATTTGGATGCACGCAAGATTGAGTTCTCCCTAGTTAAATCCGTCATCAGTGAGCGCGATGGCGTGCGCAGCCGCACCCTGGTGCTGGCGAGCGATACGGGCAAGCCCAATAAAAAAGCGGCATCCAAAAAGTCGCGGCCCTCGAGCAAAGCGCCCAAGAAAAGTGCTGGTGTTAATGTCAATGCGGCTAAGGCGGCTGGCAAGCAGGGCGCCAAGCAATCTAAGTCAGCCAAGGCCTCGCGCGGTAAGTCAGCATCCATTCGTACCCCAGGTAAACCTGCTGGTAGTAAGCCGCCCGTACGTAAAGGGAAGCGTTAATGAAACAAATTATGCTCGGCTTTCATGCGATTCAAGCGCGCTTGCGCCTTGATCCCGATAGCCTCAAGGCAGTCTATTTTGATCCAGCGCGGCGCGATCGTCGCATGGGGGATTTTTTAAAACAAGCCGAATCGATTTTGGGTGACCGCCTGCATTCTGCGGATTCAGAGCGCTTACATAAATTAGCTGGCCACGATCGCCATCAGGGCGTCGTTGCTTTGGCTGAAAAAATGACTGTAGCGCGCACCTTAGCCGAGCTGGTTGATGGCATCGAAGGCAAACCGCTTTTGTTGGTGCTGGATGGTGTGACTGACCCGCATAATTTGGGTGCTTGCTTGCGAGTTGCGGATGGTGCTGGGGTACATGGGGTAGTCGTTCCAAAGGATCGCTCCGCCCACATTAATGCTACCGTGAGTAAGGTCTCCAGCGGCGCCTCTGAAGTAATGCCTTTAATCACTGTGACTAATTTGGCGCGCAGCATGCGTGAGATGCAAGAGCTGGGTATTTGGCTCATCGGCACTGACGATGAAGCGGAGAAGTCGATTTACGACTTGGATTTAACCGGACCGATTGCGTTGGTGATGGGCGCAGAAGGCGAAGGCATGCGGCGCTTAACACGTGAGCATTGCGATCAGCTGGTGCGCATTCCGATGCACGGTGTAGTTGAAAGCCTCAATGTCTCGGTAGCCAGTGGCGTTTGCTTGTATGAGGCATTGCGTCAACGCGCTGTTACCTAAAAAGCTTTAATCAATTTGATATGTTGCACTACAGCAATGTCCTGCTGCGTTTAATTTTTTGAGTATGCCTACCCTATTGAATCAAACTCTGTCATCATGAGGTTGGGGTATTTTAATAATTAGCATAACTTAAACGGTGAATCGCGTGATTAAAAACAATATAGGAAGAATTAGCGTAATTAGTGGCTTACTCATTGCTGCCGGTGTCTTAGTGGGATGTCAAGGGATGGAACAGGGCTCAGGACAGAAGGCATCGGCCAACCTCGAGTCACGTTCAGGATCTAAAACCACTGGTGAAGTAAATTTTGTTTCACAAGGCAAGGATGTTTTGGTCACCGGTAAATTTACGGGCTTAAAGCCAAATTCAGAACACGGTTTTCATGTTCATGAAAAAGGCGATTGTTCATCTGCCGATGCCACCAGCGCCGGGGGTCATTTCAACCCAGATGGTAAACCGCATGGATCGCCTGGCAGTGGCGCGCATCACGCCGGTGATATGCCGAACATTAAGACCGATGCAGCTGGTAATGCAACCTACTCGGCTAAGCTACATGGCTTTGCGGTTAACACGGGCCCAAATGGAATTATCGGTAAGTCGGTCGTTATTCACCGCGACCCAGATGATTACAAATCACAGCCTGCTGGAAATTCGGGTCCGCGCATCGCCTGCGGCTTAATTAAATCTTGATTTCTGATTGACTGATAGTGACCCTGGTCTAGCAAAGAAATTACTGCTAGATCAGGAGCTGTTCTAATTTAACGATGTCACTGCAGAAGGCCCGTATGCCTTCTGCTAGTTTTTCAGTTGCCATGGCATCGTCATTGAGCTGCAGTCGAAAGACAGATTCAGTAACCGTTAGTTCCTTCATGTCTTTGCCCTGAGTGGCCTTGGAGTCGAGCTTTCGAACGACCAATTCAGAACTGTTTTGTAGTTCAGCGAGCAACTCTGGGCTAATCGTCAGTAAGTCACAGCCGGCCAATTGCATGATCTGATTGGTGTTCCGAAAGCTGGCGCCCATGATCTCCGTAGCGATGCCAAAATGTTTGTAGTAGTGGTAGATGCCCTTGACGGACTGCACACCAGGATCATATTCACCGCCATGCTGGGTATCATTCCAGCTGCTACCGAGTTTCGCTTTGTTCCAATCGGTAATGCGTCCCACAAAGGGCGAGATCAGTTGTGCTTTTGCTTTGCCACAGGCCGCTGCCTGCACTAACGAAAACAGCAAGGTCATATTGCAATGAATACCTTCCGCCTCGAGTACTTTCGCCGCTTCGATCCCCTCCCACGTACTGGCGAGTTTGATTAAGACGCGATTACGATCAACGCCATGGGCTGCATACAAAGCAATTAATTCTCTGGCTTTGGTGATGGTTGCTGCGGTATCAAATGACAAACGTGCATCGACCTCGGTAGAGACCCTGCCGGGTACGATATTGAGGATCTCTAAGCCAAAAGCAATCAAGATGCGATCCATTAATACCGACACACTGGCCTGTGGGTTGGCGGCCCGCACCGTTTGCACGAGTTGCTGGTAGCTGGGCTGCTGCACCGCTTTTAAAATCAAGGATGGGTTGGTAGTGGCATCCTGTGGCGCAAACTGCTTCATCCGCTCAAAATCGCCAGTATCGGCTACTACGGTTGTAAAGGCTTTTAATTGGTCTAAAGCCGTATTTGCGGTCGTCATGGGTATGCCTGTTTCTAGTCCAAAATGGGACACCGTTATAGTGTCATACAGTGAGTAGCATAAATGAATCTGAGATAGGCCTCCTATGGATCAAGATCAACTAAAGCGCCTGGTGGCGGAAGCGGCGCGCGATGCGGTATTGGCACTGGCCCCCGGTCAAGTCCTGGGCATTGGTACAGGCTCTACCGCGAACTGGTTTATCGATGTGCTAGCCCCGCACAAAGCGCATTTTTCGGGAGTGGTGTCGAGTTCTGTTGCCAGCACGCAGCGATTGCTGAAGCATGGCTTTTATGTAATTGATGCCAATCAGGTGGACACTTTGCCTGCTTATGTCGATGGTGCTGATGAGATTGATCCGAGCGGTCACATGATCAAGGGCGGTGGCGGAGCGCTAACGCGCGAGAAGATTGTGGCATCTCTGGCGCAACAGTTCATTTGCATTTGCGATGATTCAAAGCAAGTAGCTACCCTAGGCCGTTTTCCATTGCCGCTGGAAGTGATTCCATTGGCAGAAGCATCAGTGTCCAGAGCCATGCAGGGGCTGGGAGGCAGCCCTCGCTTACGACTGATTGCAGGTACTTCCGATCCCTTTGTAACCGACAATGGCGGTTGGATTATCGATGTAGCTGGCCTTACCATTAACGATCCAGTTACCTTGGAATCCGAGATCAACCAAATACCAGGAGTCATTACGGTCGGCTTATTTGCGCGCCAAAAAGCGAATGTGCTTTTCGTTGGCGGCGCTGCTGGAGTGAGTCGCGTCGATTTTTCGTAAGCGAGGTAGATCCAATAAAAAAGGACCGCTAGGCGGTCCTTTTTGCAATTGAAGCAATCTTACTTAAGCAACTTAGGCAGTGGGCGGCACGTAGCCCGTAGCGGCATCGGCACCACCTTCGTAGAAGTATTTTTCCACTTGCTTTAAGAGGTATTGGCGAGCCCTAGGATCCGCCATATTGAGGCGGTTCTCATTGATCAACATGGTTTGGTGCTTTAACCAGCCAGCCCAAGCCTCTTTAGAGACTTCCTGCCAGAGTTTTTTACCCAGGTCACCGGGTAGTGGTGCAAAGTCCATCCCTTCAGCTTCTTTGTTGAGCTTGATACATTGAACCATCCGTGCCATTGCGTAAACCTTTCTAAATGCAATCAGTGAATACTAAAAAATCGAACTTGCATTATGTCAAGTTTTTGGTCAAGACCATCGATTTGCGATCCCAGTTGTAAATTTGCTTCCGCTCTTCAGGCAAATCGTCCACGCTGGACCGCATGAAGCCGCGTTTCAAAAACCAATGCTCGGTGCGAGTTGTTAGGACAAATAGTTTTTTTATACCTTCTTTTTTTGCCCTGGCTTCAATGCGCTTGAGCAAACGCTCACCGTCACCAGAGCCTTGCACGTCGGGATCAACCACCAAGCAGGCGAGCTCGCCAATACCGTTGGGGAAAGGGAATAGAGCGGCGCAACCGAATAAGACCCGGTCGTGCTCGATCACGGAGAAGCGATCGATATCGCGTTCAATTACGTCTTGCCCGCGGGCAGCGAGTATTCCCTCGTCTTCAAGGGGCATAGTTAACTGCAAAATGCCACCCACATCATCTTGATTTGCTTCACGCAAATTCTCAATGCCAGAGGAGGCGAGCATCATGCCAACGCCATCGTGGGTAAAGAGTTCTTCAAGTAAGGCGCCATCCCGATTACAAGGCAAGAAGTGCACACGGCTCACGCCAGCCTTAATTGCTCTTCCCGATAAGGTGAGTAAGGTTTTCATGCCCGCTGGAATCTCTGGGTGGCTGGTAACGTACTCCTGCATTTGCGCCAAGGAAAGTTCCGTGATGAGGTCGCCTGCTTCGTCGTGGAGTCCAGAGTAGGGCGTTAAGAACACAATCTTGTCTGCCTTGAGTGCGGCTGCAGTGGAAGCGGCAACGTCCTCAAAAGATAGATTGAATGCCTGCCCCGTTGGCGAAAAGCCCAATGGCGAGAGCAAGACGATCTTATTGCTATCGAGCGAGAGCTTAATCGAAACCGAGTCAACCTTGCGCACCAGACCAGTATGAATAAAATCCACCCCATCGACTACGCCAAATGGCATGGCAGTAATGAAGTTGCCCGAGATCACTGAAATACGTGAGCCGGCCATCGGGGTATTGGGTAGGCCGCGACTAAACGCAGCCTCAATATCCAGACGCAGTTCACCCGCCGCTTCTTTGACGCACTCGAGTGCGGCGGCATCTGTAATACGGTAGCCGTTCATGTGGCCCTGCCCAAACTGACTCTTAATCTGGCGCAGCGTCAGCTGCTCTTCAATCTGCGGACGAATACCATGTACCAAGACAATCCGCATGCCCATGGCGTGCAGCATGGCAATGTCTTCAATAATGCGTTCTAAGCCAATTTCCTGAACCAATTCCCCCGCAAAGGCGATGACAAAGGTCTTTTCTCTAAAGCTGTGAATGTAGGGGGCGACGTCCCTGAGCCAGCCCACAAAAGGAAAGTTGCTCGGTGTTTCGCTCTCAGGGGGCGGTTTTGTGGGGGAGTTCGGTGTGCTGGCTGCCATAGTGAGAAAATTATAGGGTGATGCCGCCGATAAACCAACCAAAATCCGATGCTGTGCCCGCTTCCAACACAATTAATGGCGGCTCTAGGCGGATCGCCATCCGCTTTCCGGAGGAATTACCAGTCTCGGGTCAGCGCGAAGTCATTATGGAGGCGCTGCGCTCCAACCAAGTAGTGATCGTGTGTGGCGAGACCGGTTCGGGTAAAACCACGCAATTGCCCAAGATTTG
Organism: Polynucleobacter meluiroseus; assembly: GCA_945947155.1. Classification (GTDB taxonomy): domain Bacteria; phylum Pseudomonadota; class Gammaproteobacteria; order Burkholderiales; family Burkholderiaceae; genus Polynucleobacter; species Polynucleobacter meluiroseus_G. The sequence goes on from CAMEXM010000028.1 coordinate 5,539, forward strand.
TTTAGAGCTGGGCCGCGGGACCATGAATGGCGGCCGCTTGATTGGCCACACCCAGCCGCGCCGCATCGCCGCTACGGCAACCGCGAAGCGCATCGCCCATGAGCTTGGAACGCCGATGGGTCAGGATGTGGGTTACCAAATCCGCTTTGCGGACAAGACGACTGCCGGCGCCTCGATCAAACTCATGACGGACGGAATCTTGCTGGCACAGACGCAGCGTGATCCATTGCTGAAGGCCTATGACACCTTGATCATCGATGAAGCACACGAGCGTAGCCTCAACATTGATTTTTTATTGGGCTACCTGCGCCAACTGTTACCCAAGCGCCCTGATCTCAAGATCATCATTACCTCAGCCACGATTGATGCGCAGCGTTTTTCGCAGCACTTTACGATTGGCTCTAAAGCGGTGCCAGTAATTGAGGTAAGTGGCCGGCTGTTCCCAGTAGAGCAACGCTATGTGCCGCTCGAGCTCGATGCAAAAAAAGAAGTGATGGATTTACCGGATGCAGTGGCACAAGCAGTAACGAATGTTTGGCGTGAAGGCGCTGCTGGCTCAGGTGATGTGTTGGTTTTTTTGCCGGGCGAGCGAGAGATTCGGGATTGCGCTGAAACCTTGCGAAAAGATTCTATTTTGCAAAGCCGTTTCCATCCCGATGTATTAACCCTCTTTGCACGACAGTCGGTTGCAGAGCAAGAGCGCGTCTTTCAGTCTGGTAATGGCCGCCGCATTATTTTGACCACCAACGTTGCCGAAACCTCATTGACCGTCCCCAATATTCGCTATGTAATTGATAGTGGCCTGGCGCGCGTGAAGCGCTATTCGTATCGTAATAAGGTCGAGCAGTTACAAATCGAGCCGATTTCGCAAGCAGCCGCCAATCAACGAGCAGGGCGCTGCGGCCGGGTTTCGGATGGCATTTGCATCCGCCTCTATAGTCAAACTGATTTTGAGGCACGGCCACGGTTTACCGATCCTGAAATTCTGCGCAGCTCTCTGGCCGCTGTCCTCTTGCGCATGAGCGCACTGCGACTCTCGAAGATTCAAGACTTTCCATTCATTGATCGGCCCCTGGGTCGTGCAATAGCCGACGGTATTCAATTGCTCGATGAGCTTGGCGCCATTGAAACCGAAGGGGAAAACAACACCTTTACTTTGACCAATACGGGTAAGGCCCTTGCTGATTTGCCGCTGGACCCGCGTATCGGTCGAATCTTGCTTGCGGCGCGCGAGCATCACGCGCTGCGCGAAGTAACGATTATTGCCGCGGCCTTGGCGACGCAAGACCCACGCGAGCGCCCCATGGATCAAGCTGGAGCGGCTGATCAAGCCCATCTCCTCTTTAAAGACGAGAAGTCGGAGTTTCTGAGTTTTGTAAAACTCTGGGATTGGTATCACCATGCTTTAACGCATAAGCACAGTAATCGCCAGCTTGAAAACCAATGCCGTAGCCAATTTTTGTCGCCGCGGCGCTTACGCGAGTGGCGTGATGTGCATGGCCAGCTACACACCATGTTGGGTGAAAAGGGCTGGAAAGAAAACGGCCTGCCTGCAACCTACGAGCAAATTCATTTAGCTTTACTCACTGGCTTACTGGGTCACGTGGCTAAAAAAGAAGAGGAAGAGCGCGGCCCTCACGCAGGTGCTTATTTGGGCGCACGCGGCATTCGTCCCCACATCTGGCCAGGCTCTACCTTGGGAAAAAAAGCCGGCGCATGGATTTTGGCAGGCGAGTTGCAAGAAACCAGTCGCCTGTATGCGCGCACGATTGCCAAGATCGAGCCGCAATGGGTTGAGAAGGTAGCCGCACACCGCTTGGTCAAATCATTAAGTGACCCTTTTTGGGATAACCGCCAGGGTGAGGTCATGGCCTTTGAGCGGGGAACGCTCTATGGTCTGCCGATTTACCATGGCCGTAAGGTGCGCTTTGCGCCGCATGATGCGGCAGAGACCCGCCAGCTCTTTATTCAGCAGGCCTTGGTGGGTGCCGAGCTATTTGGCCGCATGGAAACCCTCGCCCAAGAAAAAGAACTAGAGGCACTCAGTAAAAAAACCTACCCCAGTTGCTTTGGGTTCTTTTGGCACAACCGCAAGTTAATACGCGAGATTGAGGCCTTAGAGCACCGCTCCCGCCGCCCGGATGTATTGGTGGATGAGCAGTTGCTGTTTGCTTTTTATGAAAGTCGCTTGCCGAGTGATGTGCTCAGTCGATCTGGTATGCAGGCGTGGCTGCAAAAGACCGCGGATGCAGAAGCAAGTTTGCGCCTCGATAAAGTCGATTTAATGCGCCATGAGGCCGCTGGTATTACTGTTGATCGCTATCCAAAAATATTGAATATGGGCGGCAGCAACCTTAGTCTCACTTACCATTTTGAGCCGGGTAGCATCAAAGATGGTGTGACCTTAGTTATCCCATTGACGGTACTGAATCAAATCGATGGCCGCCGCTGCGAGTGGTTAGTCCCCGGCATGTGTGAGGAAAAAACCCTCTTATTACTTAAATCGTTGCCACAAAAATTACGGCGTCACTGCGTGCCCTTGCCAGATTACGCCAAGGGCTTTATGCAGCGCGTAACCGACGCCAAGCAATTTGGTGTTGGCGATTATATGGATGCCTTGATTACGGATTTACGTAAGGAGAAGGGTCTGGAATTTAAGCGGACAGACTTTCGTCCTGAGTCATTGCCAGCCCACTGTGCCATGAACTTTCGTTTGATTGATGAGCATGGACGTCAGCTGGAGCTTGAGCGTAATTTATCGCGCTTGCGCGCCGAGTATGGTCAAGAGGCTCGCAGTGCGTTTCAGGCGGTGGCACAGGAAACCGTTGCGGCCGAGGTTATTCAGTCGGATAGCAAAAACACCAATGCGCTCCCGAGCGACGCGCCCACAACGGCAGCCATTGGTGGTTATCGCCAATGGGATTTTGGTGCATTACCTGAGACGCTGGAGATTCAAAAAGGAAATAAAACCTTTTTTGGCTATCCCGCTCTAGTAGATCGGGGTGATGCAGTAGACCTCGAGGTATTTGATGATCTGATTGAGGCGCGGAAGGTGCATTGGCAGGGTTTACGCCGTTTGTTTGCCATTAGTCAAAAAGACACGCTGAAGGCCTTGCAAAAACAGATGCCAGGCGCCCGCGAAATTGGCTTGCTGTTTATTAATATTGGCCAAGTGGATCAATTCATTGAGCAGATACTGCTGCTTGCATTGGAGCGCGCTTTTATGCAGGATCCATTGCCAGGCAATGCCGAGGACTTTGCGGAGCGGGTCAGTAGCGGGAAGCCGCGCTTAGCCTTGATTGCCCATGAAATTGCGCGCCACACTTTGGCTGCACTTGAGGCGCATGCGGAGACTCAGAAAAAAATGGCACAAGCAAAGGCGGTATCTCAAACTGCCCATGCGGATATGACCGAGCAAATTCAGGGCCTCATTTTTCCGAAAATGCTAGTTGAAATTCCCTATGCACAGCTGGTGCATTTGCCAAGGTACCTCAAGGCCATTGCGCTGCGCATTGAAAAGATGCGCACAAGCCCAGCACGGGATGCACAGTGCCAGCGTGACTGGGAGTCCATTGCTAGGCCATGGCAAAAGCGCCTCCACGGTGCCAAGGGCTCGTCATATGCGATGCAGGATGATCCAGGCTTACGTGATTTTCGATGGCAACTGGAAGAGCTCCGTGTGGCCCTGTTCGCGCAGGAGCTCAAAACCCCAACCCCAATGTCTTTAAAGCGCCTAGAAAAGGTTCTTGCAAGCCTGCGTTAAGTCACAAACTGCTTACAATAGGCTGGTAAATTAATCCTTTATTTGTAAACAGGCCATTGACGTGCATAAACCCGTATTTTTTCAACTTGCTTTAAAGCCAGCAGTTGCTTTTATAGCTGCTTCCATGTTGTTCGGAGCAGCGCAGGCCGCCAAGCCAGCCGAGCCCACGCTGGCGGTTGTTTTAAATTCCGGGGATGCGACTGTGAGTCTAGTCGACATGAAAACCCGCACGGTCACCAAAACTATACCCATCGGTAAAGAGCCGCATCACGTCATGTTGACGCCAGATGAGAAAACCTTACTCATTGCCAATGCCATGGGCAACGACATTGCCTTGATGAACCCATTGATCGGTGAAGTTACTGGCCGCATTCCAAAAATTATTGATCCTTATCACATTGGGTACTCTCCTGATAATCGCTGGTTTATTACTGCCGCGAACCGCCTGGATCGTGTAGACATTTATGCTGCGAATGGGGCAGACTTGAAGTTAGCCAAAACCATCGCCGTAGGCAAGACACCAAGCCACATTGCATTTACTGCGGATAGTAAGATTGCATTTGTAACCATGCAGGACTCCAATGAGCTGGCTGCAATTGATTTGATAAATCAGACCTTACTTTGGAAGATGCCAACCGGGCCAGCGCCGGCTGGACTTTGGATGACGCCGGGCGATCAGTATCTTTTGGTTGGCATTACAGGCGGAGACTATGTGCAAGTACTTGACTGGCGTAATCGCCGCGAAGTGAAAAAGATTTTGACGGGCAAAGGCGCTCACAACTTTAGACCACAAGGCGATCGTAAACACGTTTTTGTAACCAATCGTATTGCTTCTACTATTTCTCTGCTCAATATGCAGACCCTTGAAAAGGTGGGTGACATTACTGGCTTACCAGCAGGACCGGATGACATGGAGTTAACCCCGGATGGCAAGCAATTGTGGGTCAGCTTTCGGTTTGCACGCAAAGCAGGCGTGATTGATGTACCAAGCATGAAGTTAATTAGTGTGATTCCGGTCGGTAAATCACCGCACGGTATTTTCTTCCACCCGCGGGCACCCTGGGAGTAAGGCAGCAGATGCGTTTCTCCATAAAGATCTTTCTTTGCCTATCGTTCGCCCTCACTTTCTTTTTAGGGGTGAGCCTCGCTCAGGCCAAGACCTGTCAAAAGCCGATTTACCTGACGTTTGATACGGGCAATATGGCGGTGGCTGAAACCGTAGCAGCCATATTGAAGCGACAGCAGATTAAGGCTACCTTCTTTTTGGCCAATGAAAAAACATTTCGTGGTGACTATTCTTTAGACGACAGCTGGAAATCCTTTTGGCAAGAGCGGGTCAAAGAAGGGCATCAGTTTGGTAGTCACACCTATGATCATGTCTACTTCGTCAAAGATTTACCAGCAAACGCATCTAGCGATACACGGGTTCAAATGAAACCGGAGTTCGGTGCCAGCGCCAATCAAGTCAAATCCATGAGCAGTGCTGAAGTCTGTGCAGAGATTAATCGGGTAAATACCCGTTTTCAGGAGCTAGGCAACCGACCCTTGGATCCGATTTGGCGTGCTGCTGGCGGCAAGACTTCGCCTCGGTTGATTGCGATGGCGGAGCAATGTGGATATCGCCACATTGGCTGGGCGCCGGCTGGATTTTTGGGCGATGAGTTAAGTTCGGAGAAGTTCCCTAATCAAGCCCTTTTAGAAAAAGCGTTGCACTCGGTTAAGCCGGGCGATATTACGATGGCGCATTTGGGTATTTGGTCCCGTAAAGATGCTTGGGCTCCAGCCGTTTTAGAGCCCCTCATTGAGGGCTGGAAACGCAAGGGCTACTGCTTTGATGTTCTGCCTTTAAGTCCAGAAAAGGCAAGGCCAGCATGAGCTCAGTCGATACCAATTTAGCCATCACTCGCTGGTACGGCGAAGTACATGAGAGTCTCTATCGGCATGTGGTGGAACCGCTGTTATTTCAGCTCAATTGGATTGGATTGGCTGAAGATGCCTACGATGGCGTCGAGTGGTTCATGCTGGGCGTCCTGCAGATTGCCATCATTGTGCTCGTGTTGCGGACCTGGGAGCGAGTCAATCCAGCGGAGAATCAAGGTGCGCACGTAAAAGCCAAGTGGCCTGATATGGCTTATACGCTTTTTCACCGACTTGGTTTTTTTCAAATGTTCATTTTCTTTGCATTCTCTGGACTTTTTTTCCAGATGCAATCGGTTTTACACGACTGGCGCTTTGAGCGACTCAATGTTGAAGATTGGTGGCCCGGCGTCACTACCATTCCGCTAGTGAGCTTTTGCATTTACTTGGTGATGCTGGACTTTGTTGAATATGTCTATCACCGTGCCTCCCATCGATTTCAGTGGTGGTGGCAATTGCATACCTTGCACCACAGCCAAGTGGCCATGAATGCCTGGTCGGATGATCGCAATCATATTGTTGATGACATCATGCATGCTTTGGTCTTTGCATTCTTTGCCTTGCTTTTTGGCGTCTCCCCAGGCCAGTTTGTCTTTTTGGTTGTCGTCGGTCAATTGATTGAAAGTTGGCAGCACGCCAATCTTAAAATACACTTAGGTATTGGGCGCTATCTTTTAATTTCACCGATGTTCCATCGCATGCACCATGCCGTTGGCTACGGGCATGAGGCCATGGGTAAGCCGGGCGTATTGGGCGGCTGTAACTTTGGTGTTTTGTTTCCGTGGTGGGATATGCTTTTTAAAACAGCGGTATTTCCAAACGCGGTTTATCCCACCGGAGTGCGTGGCATAAAGGTATCCGATTCGATTTGGTCCCAGCAGTGGCAAGGATTACGCCACGCCTATCTTCATTTGTTCCACCTGAGGCGAAAGTAAGCCAATGCAAGGCGTTCAAAACGTATTCCGTTCCCTTGGTTTGGCTGTGGTGGGCACAATGCATCCCCGCATGCTCTGGCTGAGCCTGCGCCCGTTTTTGATTGTGTCGATTCTCTGGGGCACCGTCATCTGGTTGATCTGGTCACCTGCACTGGATATTCTACGGGTGTTTTTAACCACCTCCATTTTTACCAGCTGGATTCAAACCGTATTAACCTGGGTCGGTCTTGATGAGGCACGTGCTTGGGTCGCACCTTTGTTCTTGGTGATGCTCTTAATCCCCTTAATCGCAACCAGCTTGTTGGTCTATATTGCTTTTTCAACCGTTCCAGCGATAGTCACTAGTGTGATGCGGCAGGGTGCTTATCAGGGTATCGATGAGCTAGGTAAGGGTGGCATGATCGGCAGTTTTTTCTACACCATTTGGTCTACGTTCATTTGCCTGGCTTTAATTATGTTGACTCTGCCAGTATGGTGGGTTCCCCCATTGGTGGCGATATTGCCCCCCTTGATATGGGGATGGCTAACCATGCGCTTAATGTCGTATGACGTGTTACTCAAGCATGCCACCACTGCGGAGCGCGATATCTTGCTCGAGCGCTATCGTTGGGAGTTATTGGGCATGGGTGTTGCGGCCGGTATGCTGGGTGCGGTGCCTACCTTTTTTTGGGCGACCTCTGCGCTGGCTTTAGTTTTATTCCCCTTCGTTAGCTTTGTGGCGCTTTGGGTCTACTCCATCATCTTTGTCTTTGCTGCACTCTGGTTTTCCCATTTCTTATTGGGCGCACTCAAAGAATTGCGTGCAACGGAAGAGGCCAATACGCCGAAGGTGGAGCACGCCGTGATTGACATGGAGGCATCGTAAATGGCCGACATAGAAACTAAATTGTCACGTCGCTTTGGCTTAATCGTCGTTGGCGATGAAATATTGTCCGGGCGTCGTAGCGATAAGCACCTCAGCAAAATGATTGAGTTGCTCAACGAGCGCGGCTTGAGTTTATCGTGGGCCCGTTACGTGAGCGATGATCCAGACCAAATTGTGCAATGCCTAAAAGAAACCTTCGCTAGCGGTGATGTGGTGTTTAGTACTGGCGGTATTGGCGCTACTCCGGATGACCATACCCGTGTAAGCGCTGCTAAGGCTTTGGGTTTAGAGATCGAATTGCATCCAGAAGCAAAGGCGCTGATTGCCAATCGCATTATTGCAATGGCAGAGGGCGACCCTGCAAAGGCGGACCTCTCGATTGCCGAGAATCAACATCGCTTTAAGATGGGTGAGTTTCCGGTGGGCTGCGAAATCATTCCGAATCCCTATAACCAAATTCCGGGATTTCGGATTCAGGAGCACCATTTTTTCCCCGGCTTTCCGGTGATGGCGGCGCCCATGATGGCGTGGTGTCTTGATCACCATTATTCGCAGCTGTTTCATCAAGATAACTGGCTGGAAAAAAGTTTTATTGTTCCCGAGGGCATTGAATCGCGGCTCACGCCGTTGATGGAAGAGATTGAGCATCGTTTTGAGGGCGTTAAAGTGTTTAGCTTGCCCTCGGTAGGGGATCCCGTTCGGGGCGGTGTTTATGCCCGTCGGCACATTGAATTGGGTGTGAAAGGCTGCGCTGATACGGTGCAGCCGGCTTGGGAAGCCCTTCGTCAAGGGACCCAGGCCCTTAATTACGAAATTCACGAACCAATTAAGCACTAATTTAGTGCAAAAACCCCGGTAGTACCCCTTTTTAGGCACTTTACTAGTGCAATAATAGCAATTCAAGCGGTTCGCTTTCGATACATTGCATACATCAAGTGGATGTTATGTGCACCATCAGGGCCTGCCAACGATTACAGAATTTGTTTCACTTATTGAGGAGATTTGCATGACAAAAACCGTCGCGGACGTAATGAAGTTGGTTAAAGAAAAAGAGTGCACCTTTGTTGACTTTCGCTTTGTAGATACCAAAGGCAAAGAGCAGCACACGACTGTGCCCATGTCGCATTTCAATGAAGATAAGTTTGAAAGCGGCCATGCATTTGATGGTTCCTCGATTGCTGGCTGGAAGGGCATTGAAGCATCCGATATGTTGTTGATGCCAGATCCAACTGCGGCCTACATCGACCCCTTCTATGAAGAGCCAACGTTAGTGATTACCTGCGATGTCATTGAGCCATCCGATGGTAAGGGCTACGATCGTGATCCACGTTCGATTGCCAAGCGTGCTGAAGCCTATTTAAAAGGCACTGGACTTGGTGATACTGCTTACTTTGGCCCAGAGCCTGAGTTCTTTATTTTTGATGGCGTCCGTTGGGGCGACAACATGAAGGGTTGCTTTGTCAAGATTGATTCAGAAGAGGCCCCTTGGTCATCGTCTGCTGAGATTGAAGGCGGTAATACCGGCCACCGTCCTGGTAAAAAAGGCGGTTACTTTCCAGTAGCTCCGGTAGATACTTTCCAAGACATGCGTTCTGAAATGTGTTTGATTTTGGAGTCCATGGGTATTCCAGTCGAAGTCCATCACCATGAAGTTGCTGGCCAAGGCCAAAACGAATTGGGTACCAAGTTCAGCACACTAACGCAGCGTGCGGACTGGACCATCTGGCAAAAGTATGTAGTGCAAAACGTAGCCCATGCGTACGGCAAGACTGCTACCTTTATGCCTAAGCCAGTCGTTGGTGATAATGGTTCCGGTATGCACGTACACCAGTCCGTATGGAAAAATGGTGAGAACTTGTTTGCTGGCAATGGTTATGCCGGTCTTTCTGAATTTGCCCTGTATTACATCGGCGGCATCATTAAGCATGCCCGTGCACTGAATGCGATTACCAATCCAGGCACCAACTCGTACAAGCGCTTGGTTCCTGGCTTTGAGGCGCCAGTGAAGTTGGCTTACTCCGCACGTAACCGTTCTGCTTCGATTCGGATTCCACACGTTTCGAATCCAAAAGGTCGCCGCATTGAAACCCGCTTCCCGGATCCATTAGCCAACCCATACCTGTGCTTCTCGGCGCTGTTGATGGCTGGTTTGGATGGCGTACAGAACAAGATTCATCCAGGCGAAGCTGCTGATAAGAATTTGTATGACTTGCCACCAGAAGAAGATGCAAAGATCCCAACCGTATGCCATAGCCTGGATCAGGCCTTGGATTGCTTGGATAAGGATCGTGAATTCTTGACCCGTGGTGGTGTATTTACAAATTCGATGTTAGATGCGTACATTGATTTGAAGATGGAAGAGGTTACCCGGTTCCGTATGACGACGCATCCCATCGAATTTGACATGTACTACTCACTTTAATTGCAGGAGTAATCCTTGAGCGCAGGTGTATTGCGCAATTCGTTCAAAGGGGCAGCTTCGGCTGCCCCTTTTGTTCCGAACTTGCTTGATCAGTTACCTAATGCCATCATTATTTTTGATGGCAAGACCAAGCATTTGTTTTACGCTAACCCCGCCGCTGAGTCCGCACTCGACCTTTCCCGTAAGGCCATTGAAGGCTATCTGCTTGGAGAGCTTTTTTCAGATAATCCGGCCCTCAATGGGATGATTGACGAAGTTGCGAACAGCGTTACGGCAGCCCAGCGCCAAGAAATGATCCTGCATATATTTCCAAATACCATCCACTATGATGCTGTTCCAGTGCATGTGGTGATCGCCTTATTGGAGGAGCCGGGCCTCATGCTGATGGAATGGTTTCCGCTTGATCAGCAGTTACGCAGTGAGCGTGACGAGCGCGTCACTCAGCAAGTCGAGGCCAACAAGCAGTTAATGCGCAACTTAGCGCATGAGATTAAAAATCCTTTGGGCGGTATTCGTGGCGCCGCTCAACTGTTGGAATTCGAGCTTCCTGAAAAGGCGCTGCGCGAATACACCCAAGTCATCATTAAAGAGTCGGACCGCCTTCAGACCTTGGTCGATCGCTTGTTGGCACCGCACCGGCGTGCCCACACAACCGAGTTAATTAACGTGCATGAAGCTTTAGAGCGCGTGCGCAGCTTGGTATTGGCTGAATTTCCGAGTGGATTGCGCATTATTCGCAACTATGACACGAGCTTACCGGACATTATTGGCGATAAAGAACAGCTGATTCAGGCGGTTCTCAACATTGCCCACAACGCCGCTCAAGCACTATCCGAAGAAATGCGCCGTGGTACTGCGGTCATTGAGTTTCGTACCCGCGTCGCCCGTTCTGTGACGATTGCAAAGCAGCGCTACAAGCTGGCCTTGGATTTGCACGTGATTGACAACGGTCCCGGTATTCCAGAAGAAATCCGAGATCGCATCTTCTTCCCTTTAGTGAGTGGCCGTGAAGGCGGCAGCGGTTTAGGTCTTACATTAGCGCAAACATTTGTGCAGCAGCATCAGGGATTTATTGCCTGTGAAAGTCAGCCGGGTAAGACGGATTTTCATATTCAGATACCGTATCGCAAGCAGGAGTTATCAACATGAGTAAATCAGTGTGGATTGTGGACGACGATCAGTCGATCCGTTGGGTTCTGGAAAAGGCGTTGACTCGGGAAGGCTTGTCTCACCGTAGCTTTACCAATCCAAACGATGTGCTAAACGCACTTGAAGAGGAATCACCGCAGATTTTGATTTCAGACATTCGCATGCCAAGAGGCAACGGCCTGGATCTACTGCAACACGTTAAGGCTACGCATCCGAATTTGCCTGTCATTGTGATGACTGCATATTCTGATTTGGATTCCGCCGTATCGTCATTCCAAGGCGGTGCCTTTGAGTATTTAACTAAGCCGTTTGATTTAGAAAAAGCGATTGAGTTAATCCGCAGAGCAATCGGGGAGAGTGAGCGAGCTCAGCCTGCGGCAAAAGAGCCGCGCTATTGGCAGCAAGAAACCCCAGAGATCATTGGACAAGCGCCTGCAATGCAAGAGGTCTTTCGATCGATTGGCCGTTTGGCGCAGTCCCATGCAACGGTTCTGATTACGGGGGAGTCAGGTACCGGAAAGGAATTGGTTGCCAGAGCACTGCATAAACACAGCCCGCGTGCTAAAGGGCCGTTTGTTGCTTTCAATATCACGGCCATTCCAAAAGACCTGCTGGAGGCCGAGCTATTTGGTCATGAACGTGGCGCATTCCCTGGGGCTCAAACTATGCGTCGGGGGCGTTTTGAGCAAGCCGACGGCGGCACCCTGTTTCTCGATGAGATCGGTGATATGCCATTTGATTTGCAGACCCGTTTACTGCGCGTATTAACCGATGGTCATTTTTATCGTGTGGGCGGGCATGACCCGATTCGCGCTAATGTGCGCATCATTGCTGCGACTTATCAAAATTTAGAAGTGCGTGTAGCTAGTGGCTTATTCCGGGAAGATTTATTGCACCGATTAAACGTGATTCGACTCCGTTTGCCGGCATTGCGCGAACGTACCGAGGATATTCCTGTATTGGCGCGCCATTTTATGCAGCACTGCGCCAAGGCCTTGGCTGTAGAACCAAAGCGTTTATCCGATGAAGCCATCAACGTCATTTCGGAAAAACTGTTTCCCGGTAATGTGCGCCAACTCGAAAACCTGTGCCATTGGCTAACTATCATGGCGCCTGCCGCTGAAATTGGGGTTAGCGATTTGCCAGCTGATTTGGATATGCAGAGCAGCATGAACGAAGCAGTACAAGCTGAGGAACAGGGCGGCACTGTTCTCACAACGCCACGTAATGCCTCTGGCGATTGGGAAAGTGGGTTAGGACGGCTCGCAGTTAAAATGTTACAGGACGGTCAGAAAGATGTATTTGATGCATTGACCTCACGCTTTGAAAAGGCGGTATTGCAAGCAGCCCTTGAGGTGACCCGTGGTCGGCGCGTTGAGGCGGCGCAGCGTTTAGGAATAGGGCGTAATACCATTACTCGTAAATTACACGAATTGGGTATCGATGACTGATGTAACGCGGATTGCTGCTTGGAATGTTAATTCCATTAAGGTACGGCTACCGCAGGTATTGCGTTGGCTCGAATCCCAAGAAAAAGTACGCACGCCAATCGATGCGCTTTGCCTTCAAGAACTTAAGCTGACCGATGATAAATATCCGCACGCGGAGTTTGAGGCCGCTGGCTACATTAGCCTTGCAGCCGGCCAAAAGACCTATAACGGCGTAGCTATTCTATTGCGCCGCGCCGCCTTGGCATCGATTGCTGCCGATGGCGACACTGCCTTTTTAAAGACAGTACGTAATATTCCGGGCTTTGACGACGAACAGCAGCGTATTCTAGCAGCGACCGTCTGTTTTAAGGGCAAGCAACCCATGCGTTTGATCTCTGCTTATTTTCCCAATGGCCAGTCACCGGATAGCGAGAAGTTTCAATATAAGTTGGCATGGCTAAAGGCATTGCATACTTGGCTACAGGCCGAACTCAGCAGCCATCCACGTTTGGCTTTATTGGGTGATTTTAATATTGCCCCCGAAGATCGCGATGTGCATGAGCCAGCAAAGTGGGTTGGGCAAAATCTGGTATCGCCGGAAGAGCGTAGTGCGTTTGCACAATTAATCGACTTAGGACTTTCGGATTCATTTCGGCTATTTGATCAGGCTCCCAAAACATTTAGTTGGTGGGACTACCGCATGATGGGCTTTCGGCGTAATGCGGGCATGCGCATCGATCATGTGCTGTTAAGCGAAGCGCTTAAGGAGTGCTGCGTTGCCAGTCGGATCGACAAAGAGCCACGCACGTGGGAGCAACCCTCTGATCACGCCCCCGTGGTTGCCGAGTTACGCCTCTAGCAAAACCTTAATCCTGCTTTAGCTTGCCAGTTCCTCAAGTAGCCCACCGTGGCGCAATAAAGCCTCGATGGAGGGATCCCGTCCGCGGAAGGCTTTAAACGACTCTGCTGCTGAACGACTACCGCCGACCTCCAGGATTTCAGTACGGTAACGCAAGCCCATGGCCCTATCAATCACGCTGCCATTAAATTTGCCCGCCTCTTCAAATGCGGCATAAACATCTGCAGAGAGTACTTCAGCCCATTTATAGCTGTAATATCCAGCAGCGTAGCCGCCCGCAAAAATATGACTGAAGGTATTGGGCCAGCGCGACAAGGCGGATTGGGTAATAACATTAAATTGATCGCCAATCTCTTTTGCGATGCCTAAAACAGCCTGACCTTCGGCATGCGCGGAATCAAATGAGGAATGCAAACGCCAATCGGTTAAGGAGAAGACAACTTGACGCAACGTCGCGAGACCGTTTTGGAAATTCTTCGCTGCCAACATTTTGTCGTATAAATCGCGCGGCAGAGGCTTTCCGGTATCCACATGCGCCGTCATTTTTTCGAGTACTTCCCATTCCCAGCAGAAATTCTCCATGAACTGGCTTGGCAGTTCTACCGCGTCCCATTCAACACCATTGATGCCAGAAACGCCAAGGGCGCCCACTTGGGTTAATAGATGATGCAGACCATGACCGCTTTCATGGAACAGGGTGATGACATCATCGTGGGTAATGGTGGGCTGCTTTAGCTTGCCATCGACCGTGACAGGCGCTGCAAAATTACAGACCAAGTAAGCAACCGGTACTTGCACTTCGCCATTGGGTAATAGACGCCTACCGCGCGCATCATCCATCCACGCACCACCGCGTTTGCCTGGCCGCGCGTAGGGATCGAGGTAAAAATAGGCCACCACCGCGCCATCGGCGTTGCTGACTGAAAAGGACTGAACGGTATCGTGCCAAATGGGTAAGTCAGCTGGCTTGATGTGCACTGAGAATAGAGTCTGAATTAAACCAAACAGGCCATCTAGCACTTTAGGCAATGGGAAATATTGCTTGAGCTCATTTTCTGAAAAGGAATAGCGCGCTTGTTTGAGCTTCTCGGATAGAAACGCAATATCCCATGGCTGAATTGGATCTTCTTTGGTGCTGCCTAAATTAAACTCCGTATGGGCAAACTGCTGCAGAGTCTCCCAGTCCGATTTAGCATAGGGTTTTGCACGCCGTGCAATATCGACCAGAAAGCGATCTACTTCGTCTACGGTGCGCGCCATTTTTGGCGCAATACTCAGTTCGGCGTAGTTGCTATAGCCCAGCATCAATGCTTCTTCATTACGCAGGCGCAATTGGTCCAGCATGTTTTGGGTGTTATCCCAATCCGTTTTACCTTCGCCGTATGTTGGCCCTAGTTCCGATGCGCGGGTAACATAGGCTTCATACATGCGCTGCCGTAATGCCCGATTCTCTGAATACTGCTGCACTGGGTAATACGAAGGGAAGTGCAGGGTAAAAGCCCAGCCGGTTTTACCTTGTGCTTTGGCTGTGTCCGCTGCTGCTGCAATCGCATCTTCCGGCAAACCAATTAATTGAGCTGGATCGGTAATGCAGTGTGAAAAGCCATTGGTGGCATCCAGTACGTGATCGGAGAAGGTTTTGCCCAGTTCGGCCTGCAAATCCTGTATTTGTGCAAAGCGGGGTTTTTGGTCCTCGGGTAATTCGGCGCCACCCAAGCGAAAGTCGCGCAGGGAGTTTTCAATCACTTTTTGCTGATCGGGCGAGAGCATTGCAAAATTAGGACTTTGGCGCAGCACTTTAAAGCGCTGATACAAAGCCAGATTCTGACCAAGGCTCGACATAAAAGCCGTTACCTTGGGCAGCATGGCGCCATAGGCGGCGCGTAATTCGGGTGTATCAGCGACACTATTTAAATGGGAGATTGCGCCCCATGCACGACTAAGGCGCTCCGTTGCATCTTCCAATGGCTCTACCAAGTCATTCCAAGTGGGTGATGTCGTTTGGCTAGTTGCAATAAGGACTGCAGATTCGGCCTCAGCAAGAAGGGCATCAATGGCTGGCGCGATGTGCTCCGGCTGAATTTGCGAATAGACCGCAATTCCTCTGCCAAATTGAAGCAAGGGATTGTTGGATTGCGGTGAGCTTGTATTGGGATGTGTATTCATCCCTCTAGCTTAATGTAATGCGCCTGCTAGCATGAAATTCGCTAAAGAGACTAGTGTTTTGGGGCCTTTTCGGATGCCTCTAAGGTGTTCATGAGGAGCATGGTGATGGTCATGGGACCTACACCGCCCGGTACCGGAGTAATCCAGCCAGCAATGTATTTGGCGGTATCAAAGTCAACATCCCCACATAGCTTGCCGTCCGGCAGGCGATTGATGCCGACATCAATCACAACGGAACCAGATTTGATCATATCGCCCGTAATCATTTTGGGCTTACCAGTAGCAACGACAAGCACATCGGCGTCTTTGGTGTGATGGGCAAGATCCCGTGTTTTGCTGTTGCAGATGGTCACGGTTGCGCCTGCTTGTAATAGCAACATCGCCATAGGCTTACCCACAATATTCGATGCTCCAACTACTACTGCGCGAGCGCCACGCAAGGGGTACTCAATGCTTTCTAGTAATTTCATGCAGCCATAGGGTGTACATGGCTTGAATTCGGGTGCGCCAACCATCAGGGCGCCTGCATTCGCAACATGAAAGCCATCGACGTCTTTTTGTGGCGCAATCGCTTCGAGCACGCGCTCCGATGCAATATGGGCAGGCAAGGGAAGTTGCACCAAAATGCCATGAATGGCTGGGTCGGCATTGAGGGTAGCAATGCGCGCTAATAGTGCTTCTTCATTCATCTCCGCTTCGTAGCGCTCGAGTACCGAATGAAAGCCAACCTCTTCGCATGCTTTAACTTTGTTACGGACATACACTGCGCTTGCTGGATTGTCTCCGACCACAATCACAGCCAAACCGGGACGCGTACCCTTGGCAGTAACAATGGCCGCGCGTGCTGTAATTTCAGTACGGATTTTTTTAGAGAGGGCAACGCCGTCGAGTAATTGGGCTGGCATAAAAAGAAAAAAGAGCGTTAACTAAAAATACACAGGAAATTAATTCGGCTGTGGATCCGATAAGGCTAAGCGCAGGAGATCGGCAACGGTATTGACGTTGAGTTTTTCCATAATATTGGCGCGATGGGCCTCGACGGTTTTAATCGAGATGCCAAGATCATCTGCAATTTGTTTGTTCAGGCGCCCAGCAACAATACGTTCGAGCACTTGACGTTCGCGCCCAGTTAACTTGCCGAGTAGGCCTTGGGTTGTCTTACGCTGACTCGCTTGGCTGTAATCGGTACGCGCTTTGGTCAACATCTTTTCGACTAGCGCGCATAACTCATTTTCTTTAAATGGCTTTTCAATAAAATCAACCGCCCCTTTTTTCATGGTGGTTACGGCCATCGATACATCGCCATGACCAGTAATAAAGGAGATGGGCATGGGCAGGTTTTCACTAATGAGGCGCTCTTGCAACTCAAGACCCGACATGCCAGGCATGCGGACATCTAAAATCACGCACGAAATAGTTGATTTATCCGTGCTTTGCAAGGATTGTAAAAAACGCTCAGCACTAGCATGGCAGCGGACTAAATAGCCATTGCTCTCCAGTAACCAGGTTAAGGAATCCCGTACCGCCTCATCGTCATCTACAACGTAGACAACTTCGGTTGGATTGGGGTTGGATGCATTCATTAGGTTCATCAGTCAGTTCCGCTTGGTATTTCTAAACACGCATCATGCCAAAGCAGTTGCTTCGGTTTCCGCTGTTTCGAGGGGTAATAGTATTGTAAAGGTGCAGCCTACCGCCTTACCGCTATCGGGATCATGCTGGTTTCTGGCCCACAGGCGACCATGGTGGGATTCGATGATGGAACGGCAAATATTGAGTCCCATGCCCATTCCATCGGATTTTGTGCTGAAAAAGGGCTCAAACATACGCTCAATCACACTATCTGCCACACCTGGCCCGCTATCAACCACTTGGATGCGCAGCATGGCTGGAAAGGTGCTGGTCTCTATATCAGCGCTAATTTTGATCGGTGGCACTGCCCAGCGGGACGAAAGCGGCGCATCTTCGCGTACGCTATCCAGGGAGTTTTTAAGCAGGTTCACTAAAACTTGCTGAATTAAGACAGGATCCAAGCTGACTTTGGGCAGGTTGGGCGCTAGCT
>CAMEXM010000029.1 GCA_945947155.1 Polynucleobacter meluiroseus
CCATCGCGGCGATGGTTGAGCACCATACTGCTTTCTATGCCGACATGCGCGATCCACTCGCTCTCTTATCTGGTTCAATGGGTGAGCGCAACTTAGGAAAATATTGGCTTTACGTTTCTGATAAGGAAGAAGATCAGGCTTCGCTCAAAGATCAAGAGAGCGTAGCTGAATACTCCGCGCTGATGTCGGCATCATTACCTTTGGTTGCCGATGAGATCGTCGATGCTTATAACTTTAGTAAACATCAGTGCATGCTCGATGTTGGCGGAGGTCAAGGAACATTTTTAAAGTGCGTGCATGAGGGCAGTCCCCAGCTTAAAAAAATGCTGTTTGATTTGCCCGGAGTGGCGCAATTAGCGGCACAGCAACTGGGATCAAACCCAGCAACACGGGAAATTCAGACGCATGGCGGTAATTTTTTTACCGACGCACTGCCTACTGGCGCCGATTTGATTACGCTCGTGCGCGTGATTTTTGATCACGATGATGAGCGCGTTTTGACCTTGCTTGCCTCTATATATGCAGCTCTGCCCAGCGGCGGGACCCTCTTAATCGCAGAGCCAATGGCCGATGCGCCAGACGCTGAGGCGATGGGCCACGCCTATTTCGGCTTTTATTTGTTAGCCATGGGCCGAGGTCGACCAAGAACTATCAAAGAAATTAGTAACTTACTGAAAAAAATAGGTTTTAAATCAGTTCAAACCGTGGCAACTAAGATGCCAATTAATACGCAAATCGTGCTGGCTAGCCGGTAATTTAAGGGTAAATACTGATGTTAGAACTTAAAATTGTGTATAAATTAGTTTACATAAAAAAGAGTAAATAAAATATTACATATGAGCGCTATTCATTCTACAGCAGTTGTCATTGAGTCTCCCAAAGAGCTCAAACTCAGCAGGCTTATGCTCGATGAGCCTAAGCCAGATGATGTTGTGGTTGAAATCGAATGGAGCGGTATTAGTACCGGTACTGAAAAGTTACTTTGGAACGGCACAATGCCCCACTTTCCAGGAATGGGCTATCCACTCGTGCCTGGATATGAATCTGTTGGTAGGGTAATCGAAGCAGGCCCCAAAGCGACTATTCCAGTCGGGCAACGCGTATTTGTGCCGGGCGCAAAATGTTTTGGAGACGTCAAAGGACTATTTGGTGGCGCCGCATCCCATGTAGTTGTTCCATCCGTACGCGTTACGCCTCTGTCAGAGCAAATTGGTAGAGAAGGTGTACTACTTGCACTCGCTGCTACGGCGTACCACGTTACGCAGGGCAATGTACATAAGCAACCCGACTTAATTATTGGACACGGCGTAGTGGGGCGCTTAATTGCGCGCATTGCTGTCATGCTCGGGCATCAGCCAGTCGTATGGGAAGTCAATGCCGATCGGATGAGTGGCGCCAAAGGGTATCAAGTGATTCATCCCGATAGCGATGCTAAAAAAGACTATGCACGCATTTGCGATGCCAGTGGCCAATCGCAGGTCTTAAACCAATTAATTTCACGGCTCAAGCGTGGCGGTGAAATTATTCTTGCCGGCTTCTATGACAACGACATCGCATTTCAATTTGCGCCAGCATTTATGCGCGAAGCGAAGTTGCGAATTGCATCGCAATGGGATCCAAGTGATTTAAGTGCCGTAAAGAATTGCATTGATGCAGGTCTTCTCAGTCTCGATGACTTAATTACACACAGCAGCTCATTGACAAAAATAGATGATGTCTACCGTACAGCGTTTGAAGATGCACGCTGCTTAAAAATGATTGTTGATTGGAGAAGTGCAAAATGAATGCCCCAGTAAACCCAAAAGAAATCACCATTCAGTTTACGAACTTAAAAAAAGAAGCAGCGGTTGAGCCAGACCCAGTACATACTGGAGAAGTTACGAAAAAAACCCAGATCATTGCAATTTATGGCAAAGGTGGAATCGGTAAAAGTTTTACCTTAGCTAATTTGTCGTACATGATGGCGCAGCAAGGTAAAAAAGTATTGCTGATTGGATGTGATCCAAAAAGCGATACAACCTCTTTACTCTTTGGCGGTAAAGCCTGCCCCACCATTATCGAAACCTCATCCAAGAAAAAATTAGCTGGTGAAGAAGTCAAAATTGGCGATGTTTGCTTTAAGCGCGATGGTGTTTTTGCAATGGAGTTAGGCGGACCTGAAGTCGGCCGAGGCTGTGGTGGACGCGGAATCATCCATGGTTTTGAAACCCTCGAAAAGCTGGGCTTTCATGATTGGGGTTTTGATTACGTCTTGCTCGACTTTTTGGGCGATGTGGTCTGCGGCGGATTCGGTTTGCCAATCGCTCGCGATATGTGTCAAAAAGTAATTGTGGTTGCGAGTAATGATTTGCAGTCACTCTACGTTGCCAACAATGTCTGCTCAGCGGTGGAGTATTTCCGCAAGTTAGGCGGTAATGTCGGCGTTGCCGGCATGGTGATTAATAAAGACGATGGTACCGGCGAGGCAAAAGCCTTTGCAGAAAAAGTAGGCATCCCCGTTCTGTCCGCAATCCCTGCAAATGAAGACATTCGCCGCAAGAGCGCCAGTTATGAAATTATCGGCAAGCCTGATAGCCAGTGGGCATCGGTCTTTGAAGAGCTGGCCTTAAATGTGGCAGAAGCGCCACCTGTGCGGCCTAAACCTATGACTTCGGATGACTTGCTTGGCTTGTTTTCTGCAGACCAAGTTGGACGCAATGTAGTCCTCGAGCCTGCCACTATTTTCGATATGGTTGGTAAAGATGAAGTCATCAAGCCAACCCTTGAAGTGATCTACGACAAAGTCTAAAGATCATTACCATGAGCCAATCCAAAATAATTCCAATTCAGAGCGAGGCACTGACCCAAGATGGTTTGGGCTGTCATTCTGGCGCAGAAAAATTATTGGCCGCTGCCAAGGCATCGAACAAAAGTGAGATCCTAGGACAGTACGCAAAAGATTATCCCAAGGGTCCGCACGATCAACCTCAGAGTATGTGCCCCGCATTTGGATCATTGCGAGTGGGCTTGCGTATGCGCCGGACAGCCACCATTCTTTCAGGATCAGCATGCTGCGTTTATGGACTGACTTTTACTTCCCATTTTTATGGTGCACGTCGCAGCGTGGGGTATGTACCGTTTAATTCGGAGAGCTTGGTCACAGGGAAGTTGTTTGAAGATATTCGAGATGCGGTTTACAAAGAAGCCAATCCAGAACTGTATGACGCAATTGTGATTATTAATTTATGTGTGCCAACGGCTAGCGGTGTGCCTTTGCAGCTCCTACCAAAAGAAATCAATGGCGTACGCATCATCGGAATTGATGTCCCTGGATTTGGCGTGCCAACGCATGCAGAAGCAAAAGACGTATTAGCGAGTGCGATGTTGCGTTACGCACGAGGCGAGGCAGAGTCTGGTCCTGTATCGGCGCCACGCAACGGCATATCGGATAAGCCAACCATCACCTTGTTGGGTGAAATGTTCCCGGTTGACCCTGTGGGGATTGGCATGATGCTTGAGCCAATGGGCTTAGCAGTAGGGCCAGTTGTACCAACCCGTGAATGGCGTGAGCTTTACCAGGCATTGGACTCAAAAGTAGTCGCAGCAATCCATCCTTTTTACACCGCCAGCATTCGCGAGTTTGAAGCCGCCGGCAGAAAAATTGTGGGTTCGGCACCAATTGGCTATGAGGGCACGGAAGCCTGGCTTGATTCGATTGGTGCGGCTTGCGGTATTCCAAAGTCGAAGGTTGGCGAATCAAAAGATAAATTCTTACCCATGATTAAGGCGGCATTGGCGGCCAAACCAATCAAGGGGCGGATCACGATGAGCGGCTATGAGGGTTCAGAGCTCTTAGTAGCACGCTTATTAATTGAAAGTGGCGCCGAAGTGAAATACGTCGGTACAGCCTGTCCTAAGACCATCTGGAGTAGTGCAGATCAAGACTGGCTGGAATCACGCGGAGTTCATGTGCAGTACCGCGCTTCACTAGAGCAAGACGAAGCGGCGATGCATGAATTTAAGCCAGACTTAGTCATTGGCACAACGCCGATTGTGCAAAAAGCAAAAGAAGCAGCTATTCCATCACTCTACTTTACGAACTTAATTTCAGCAAGGCCGCTGATGGGCGCTGCTGGAGCTGGCTCGCTAGCACAGGTGATTAATTCTGCGCTGGGTAATCAAGCGCGCTTTGACACCATGCAGGAATTTTTTGAAGGCGTTGGGACAGGTTACTCGGCTGGTGTATGGGATACCTTACCAGTCGATCACCCTGACTTCCGCGCCGAGACACGCCGCCGTAATGAAAAGGCGCAGAAGAAACGCAAAGCAGAGGAGATGGGCTAATGCTAGTACTAGACCACGATCGTGCTGGCGGCTATTGGGGCGCTGTCTATGTATTTACTGCAATCAAGGGGTTGCAGGTTGTCATTGACGGCCCGGTTGGTTGTGAGAACCTCCCAGTAACATCGGTGTTGCATTACACCGATGCCTTACCACCCCATGAGTTACCTATTGTGGTGACCGGCTTGGCCGAAGAACAATTGGGGCGCGAAGGTACCGAAGAATCAATGAAGCGAGCACATAAAGTGCTTGATCCTGATTTGCCTGCAGTGGTAGTGACAGGATCAATTGCTGAAATGATTGGTGGCGGCGTTACTCCGGAAGGAACCGGAATTAAACGCTTTTTACCGAGAACCATTGATGAAGATCAGTGGCAGTGCGCTAACCGGGCGATGAACTGGTTGTGGACTGAATATGGCTTAAAGAAAATACCAGCACGTCAAGCGCGAAAAGACGGCGAAAAGCCAATGGTAAATATCATTGGACCTGCTTATGGCACATTCAATCTTTACAGCGACCTTGCTGAAATAAAGCGCCTGGTTGAAGGTATTGGCGCCCAAATCAATATGGTGTTCCCGCTCAGCAGTCATTTAGCGGATGTGGAGAAATTGGCTGATTCCGATGTCAATATTTGCATGTACCGTGAATTTGGTCGACTCCTCTGTGAAACATTAGAGCGGCCTTACTTGCAAGCGCCGATTGGAATGCACTCAACGACCGCATTTTTGCGTAAGTTGGGCGAATTAACAGGCCTTGATCCAGAGCCATTTATTGCACAAGAAAAAAATACGACGCTTAAGCCAGTTTGGGACTTATGGCGTTCTGTGACTCAAGACTTTTTTGGTACGGCTAGTTTTGCGATTGTGGCTAATGAAACCTACACACGCGGCGTAAGTCATTTCTTAGAAACTGAAATGGGCCTGCCTTGCAACTTTGCAGTATCCAGAATGCCTGGTCAAAAAACGGACAACATCGAAATTCGTAACTTAGTACAAAAGAAAACGCCGCTCGTTTTGTTTGGAAGTTACAACGAGCGCATGTATGCCAGTGAGGTAAATGCCCGTTGCTGCTACATTCCTGCTTCTTTCCCAGGAGCAATTATTCGTCGGCATACCGGTACGCCTTATATGGGTTACTCGGGCGCAGCCTACTTAATTCAAGAAGTATGCAATGCATTGTTTGATGCACTCTTTCATATTCTGCCTTTGGGCACGGAGATGGATAAGGTTGATCCGACCCCAGCCCGTTTACAGACAGCAATCCATGCCATGCCTTGGGATGTTGAGGCGCAATTACTGCTGAATCGCTTAATTAGTGGCCAGCCTGTGTTAACCCAGATCTCGGTTGCGAAACGCCTGCGCGATATGGCAGAGCGCGAGGCGCGCAGCGGAAATTTAGAACGCGTCACTGTTGCTTGTGTGAATAAATCCAAAACCTCTTTAGGTGTGATGGAAACCGCATGAGCGCATACCAAACAATTAGCCAGCAATTATGGCAAACCGAATATGGCACCACCATGCCATGTCCCCAAATCTACAGGGGTGATGTAGAAAAGACCGTAAGGTCAGTCTTAAGGAGTATTCATCATGAGTGAAAACAGATCTATATCTGGGCTTACCGATGCAGAGGCACAAGAATTCCATACATTTTATGTGCAAGGTCTTCTCGGATTTTCTGCTGTCGCTGTCGTAGCGCACATCCTTGTATGGGCGTGGCGTCCATGGTTTTTTTAAGTAGCAGTCATTAAGTTTTAGAAAATAAAGTGAAGAGGTGAATCATGAAGATAAATACAGAAGTTTTGAATAAAAATTTGGTGAATGACAGATTGTCATTCAAGCTTATTTTTTTGATTAGTTATGTAGTGATCTTTGGAGTTGCCTTGTTAACGATTGCTTTGCCGGCATCTCAAAAAAGCTGGCTGTTTGGAAGCTCAGACAGCACATCATTTTTTAAGACTGTCGAAAGTGGCGTTTATAGCTTTATGTCTTACTTAAATTAGGAGAAACATTATGTGGAGAATTTGGAAACTATACGACCCACTACGCGCGATGGTTGCGCAGGGCGTTTTTCTCTTTGCTTTGGCCGCAATGATTCATTTGATTCTATTGAGTACCACTCAGTACAAATGGCTCGATGGCTTGAGTCAAGCGGAGTATCAAGCTGCAGTTGCAGCTTCCAAGAAGTAATTGTTTTACCGGCGTAAGCAGGTACCTAGTGATAGTTACCTGCTTACGGCAGATTAATTAAAGACGAGTGTTATCTCGTTTTGTAAGGAGTGCATAAATGGCTATGCTCAATTTTGAAAAGAAATACCGTGTACGCGGTGGCACCTTAATCGGCGGAGATCTCTTTGATTTCTGGGTTGGGCCATTCTATGTTGGTTTTTTTGGCGTAACAACGGTCTTCTTTAGCTTTCTAGGTACCGCTCTCATTCTGTGGGGTGCGGCGCAGTCGGGCGTTTGGAATGTGTGGCAGATTAATATTGCCCCTCCCGACATCAGTTATGGGCTAGGGCCGGCGCCGATGATGGAGGGTGGTTTGTGGCAAATCATAACCATCTGCGCACTCGGTGCTTTTATATCCTGGGCACTCCGTGAGGTAGAAATTTGCCGCAAGCTAGGTATGGGGCTCCACGTTCCGGTTGCTTTTGGTATGGCGATCTTTGCCTATTTCACTTTAGTTGTCATTCGCCCAGTCTTAATGGGCGCTTGGGGTCATGGCTTTCCATACGGAATCTTGAGCCACTTGGACTGGGTATCGAATACTGGGTATCAATATTTGCATTTCCATTACAACCCGGCACATATGCTGGCAGTTACTTTCTTCTTTACTACTACGCTTGCCTTGTCCTTGCACGGCGCTTTAGTTTTGTCATCGACCAATCCGCAGCCTGGCCATAACGTCAAAACACCTGAGCATGAAGATACCTTCTTCAGGGACATCATCGGTTACTCCGTTGGCACCTTAGGCATCCATCGGGTTGGTTTATTTTTAGCCTTATCAGCAGGCTTTTGGAGTGCAGTATGTATTGTGATTAGCGGCCCATTCTGGACTAAAGGATGGCCTGAATGGTGGACATGGTGGCTTAACTTGCCCATCTGGAGCTAATAGGGGAGAACATGATGGAATATCAAAATTTATTTACTCAAACACAAGTAACGGGCCCTGCGAGTCATGGCGTTCCAATCAATGCATACGATATGCGCGAGCGTACAAAGCCATTCGGTTTTAGTTATCTCCTTGGCGTCATCGGTAATGCGCAACTTGGACCCATTTATTTAGGTCGACTTGGCGTTGCCTCATTGATGTTTGGCATTGCTGCATTCGTCATGATTGGCTTTAATATGCTGGCCCAAGTGGATTGGAACCCAATTCAGTTTGTGCGTCAGCTTTTTTGGTTATCGCTTGATCCGCCTGCGCCAAAATATGGCCTGACCTTTCCGCCAATGAATGAAGGCGGCTGGTGGTTAATCGCCGGTCTCTTCACAACGATTTCAATTATGTTGTGGTGGTACCGCACCTATCGCCGTGCTATTGCACTTGGTATGGGAACCCATGTTCCTTGGGCATTTGCATCTGCTATTTGGTTGTTCCTGGTACTTGGCTTGATTCGCCCTGTACTAATGGGCAGTTGGGCCGAGGCAGTACCATTTGGTATCTTCTCCCATCTTGACTGGACAGCTGCATTCTCGATTCGCTACGGTAATTTGTTCTACAACCCCTTCCATATGCTGTCGATTGTGTTCTTGTATGGCTCGGTATTGCTCTTTGCCATGCACGGCGCAACCATCTTAGCGGTAAGTCGTTTTGGTGGCGAGCGTGAAATCGAGCAAATTGTTGATCGCGGTACCGCATCCGAGCGCGCCGGCCTTTTCTGGCGCTGGACCATGGGCTTTAATGCCACGATGGAATCGATTCACCGTTGGGCTTGGTGGTTTGCAGTACTAACCACCATCACGGGGGGAATTGGAATTTTATTAACGGGTACTGTGGTAGACAACTGGTATCTGTGGGGTGTAAAACACGGCATTGCTCCGTCATACCCTGCCTATTTTGAGGTGATTGCCGATCCTGCACTGAGTGCGCCGATGGCACCTGCCACTATTCAGGGAGCGAAATAATGAAAGCCGGACTCAATAAATTACTGATTACTTTAGGCCTTGCTTCTGCCGCCCTATTAACGGGTTGCGAGCGACCACCCATCGATGCGGTACAAACCGGATTTCGGGGTACTGCGATGGTGGAGATTAACAATCCCCGTACGCAAGAAAAGTTAGCCGCTGAAAATATTGTTCCAGTAAGCGTAGCTGCCTCTCCAGATGGGCCAAAAGCAAGCGCAGTCTACAAAAATGTCAAAGTACTAGGCAACTTAAGTGAAGCCCAATTTACGAGTTTCATGGTAGCAATGACGGCTTGGATTGCACCAAATGAAGGCTGTGGCTATTGCCACAACGTGCAGAACTTTGCAGAGGATTCGGTCTATACCAAAAATGTTTCTCGAACGATGATTCAGATGACGCAAAACATTAATTCAAATTGGAATGCCCATGTCAAAGATACCGGTGTGACCTGCTATACCTGCCATCGTGGTAATGCCATTCCAAAAGAAGTGTGGTTTGACACAGAAGAGAAAAAGAAAGGTGGCATGCTAGGTAATCGCAATGGACAGAATGCGCCTTCGCCAGTGGTCGGCTATTCTGATTTGCCGAATCAGCCTTTCTCGAGTTACTTTTTGGCTGGTAAAGACGCTGCTCGCGTGACAGGCCCCACCGCTTTACCAACCGGTCATGTTAAATCGATTCAAGAAACTGAATACGTATTTGCCATCATGATTCATCAATCCAATGCCCTGGGCGTCAATTGCACCTATTGTCACAACTCCAGAGCATTTGCAGAATGGGAGCAGAGCCCTCCGCAGCGTGCCCAAGCATGGCATGGTATTCAGATGGTGAAGGACGTCAATAGCAATTACATTGTGCCCACTACGCCTCTCTTTCCTCCGAACCGCTTAGGACCGGATGGGGATGTAGCGAAGGCCAATTGCGCGACCTGCCATCAGGGTGTGAATAAACCCCTACTGGGTAAAAGCATGCTGAAAGACTATCCGTATCTGGTCGGTCCGCCAACTGGGAAGCCCTCGGTACTGGCGCAACAGAAGTAGGCGGGTTTGATTTTCAAGCACCGCCAATCATGAAGGAGTAGGGATGGACCAAAAGGTCGATCGTTTTAAGATACCCGAGCTGGCTGTTCTAGGCGGCGCTAAAAAGACAGGCGCTCGGGCCATTGTGATTGGTAGTGGCTTTGGCGGCTTAGCGGCTGCTATTCGCTTGGCAGTAAAAGGGTACGAGGTAACGGTACTCGAGCGCCTTGATTCTGCTGGTGGCCGCGCCTATGTACATCGCCGTAATGGCTATACCTTTGATGCGGGCCCCACCATCATTACTGCTCCATTTTTGCTAGAAGAGTTGTGGACCTTGTGCGGTCGTGACATGAAAGACGACATTGATC
Source organism: Polynucleobacter meluiroseus (assembly GCA_945947155.1). GTDB lineage: Bacteria > Pseudomonadota > Gammaproteobacteria > Burkholderiales > Burkholderiaceae > Polynucleobacter > Polynucleobacter meluiroseus_G. The sequence continues at coordinate 9,829 of CAMEXM010000029.1, forward strand.
TACGTCTCATGGACCCGTTTTATCAAGTCCGTTTTGCGGATGGACGGATCTTTCATTACACCGGCGATCCAGAAAAAATGCGAGCCGAGGTGGCCAGGTTTGAGCCATCCGATTTACCCGGCTATGAGCGCTTTTTAGAAGAGGCGGAAAAATGCTACAAGTTGGGTTTTGAAGAGTTGGGCGATTTTTGTTTTCAGAATCTGATCGACTTAGCAAAAGCCTTTCCCAGTCTTGTCAAGATGCGCGCCTGGAACAATTTGTATTCCTTAGTCGCAAAACACATTAAAAATCCACAGCTGCGTGAAGTAATGAGTTTTCATCCACTCCTGATTGGCGGCAACCCCTTCTCAGTCACAGCGGTGTATTCCCTGATTAATGCCTTGGAGCGCAAATGGGGTGTGCATTCGGTCATGGGCGGTACAGGTAAGCTGATTCAGGGATTGGTTAAGTTGCTTAACGAGCGGGGCGTTGAAGTTCGCTATAACTCCACCGTCCGTAAAATTAACATAGAAAATAATCAAGTTACCGGCGTTACTTTAGAAAATGGTCAGGTGTTGTATTCCGATCTAGTGGTGTCTAATGCCGATACCGCTTGGACCTATAAGAATTTGGTTGATGCTAAATACCGCAAAGTATGGACTGATAAAAAAGTCGACAACGGCAAGTATTCCATGAGCTTGTTTGTTTGGTACTTTGGAACCAAGAAAAAATACCCTGAAATACCACACCATATGATGCTTCTGGGTGAGCGCTATAAGACGCTGCTGGATGATATTTTTAAAAAGCATCATTTGGCAAAAGACTTTAGTTTGTACTTGCATCGCCCAACGGCAACCGATCCATCGATGGCGCCCGAGGGCTGCGATACCTTTTATGTTTTATCTCCAGTGCCCCACTTGGATAGTGGAACCGACTGGCAGGCGACGGCAGAGTCGTATCGCCAGGCCATAGCCAATATGCTGGAAAGTACAGTGATGCCGGATTTACAAGCCAATATCACCGAATCATTCATGATGACACCGCAAGACTTTAAAGACCGACTGCTTTCGCATAAGGGGGCAGCCTTTGGTCTTGAGCCATTATTAACGCAGAGCGCTTGGTTTAGGCCACACAATCGCAGCGAAGATATTGCTGGTTTGTATATGGTGGGTGCCAGCACGCATCCTGGAGCCGGTATCCCAGGAGTGCTCTCTTCAGCAAAAGCATTTGATTCTGTTATTGAGCCAGTTAGCAATGCGTATATGAGGCAGGGTAGTCATGCAGCAACTTAATGCCGTCCGCGCCATTAGCGCTGAATTTGGCTTTCAACTGGATTTGCGTACTTGCACTGAACTCATGAAAGACGGGTCTAAATCCTTCTTTGCCGCCTCTAAAATTTTGCCAAGCAATATTCGCAGCTCGGCAACCGCGTTGTATGCCTTTTGCCGCCTACTAGATGACTTGGTAGACGATCAGAATGCCAGCGCAGATGTGATTCCCCAAATCCAAGAGCGGCTCGCTCGAATTTATAAGCAAGATCCGATTGATGTTCCGGCAGATCGTGCCCTTGCATTGGTGGTGGAGCGTTTTGGCATCCCGAAGATTTTGCTAGAGGCTTTAATTGAGGGATTTGAGTGGGATCGCGATGGCCGTCGCTACGAAACCATCGAGGACTTACAAGCCTATGGCGCTCGCGTTGCTTCTACGGTGGGTGTCATGATGACCCTCATCATGGGCGTGCGCGATCCAGTCGTACTGCAGCGTGCGTGTGAGCTGGGTTTGGCCATGCAGTTGACTAATATTGCACGCGATGTGGGCGAGGATGCGCGTAATGGCCGGCTGTATTTGCCCCGAAGCTGGATGCGTGAGGTTGGAATTGATCCCGATGCCTGGCTCAAAGATCCCGTATTCAGTGAAGCGCTTGGTAGCGTTGTGTCGCGGTTACTAAAGACTGCAGACGCCATGTATCAGCGCTCGATTGCTGGAGTTTCTGGCTTGCCCCGCAATTGCCGTGCTGCCATTTCAGCAGCGCGTTTGATTTATTGCGAAATCGGCCGTGAAGTGGAGCGCCGGGGCATGAATTCCATTAACCACCGCGCGGTGGTGCCATTCTCCAAAAAACTGCTGTTGATGGGTCAGGCCTTTATGGCTGGTATTTACAGCCCTAAATTAAACGCAATACTCGAACCCATTGCAGAACTGCAGTTCTTGGTAGAAGCCGTTTTACCCAATGATCCGCATGCCCATTACGAAGGCTCGATTGAGGATCGCATGATTTGGGTGATTAACTTAATGGAGCGCGTAGAACGCCGCCGCATTCAAAACTACGAAACCTTTATGCAGCCAGAAAAAGCGGCCGCGTAATACTGCTCGACGACTTCGGCACCCCTCTTTAGGAAAACATCCTCGGTATGCGTGGCATGCGCCATGGCAACATCAACTGGGTACTCGTTGCCATAAGACGTGGTACGTTGAGGGTTTCATGCATCGACGTTACTTTTTCTCCGAGCAGGCTAGACTCTAAAATAGAGCGTGCATAAAACGGCGTATCTTCGAGGAGTTGGCTGGTGCTAGCTAGGGTATTGGCGTCGGTGCGCATGTGGCGCTGAATGCGCCAGCCGGTTTTTTTGAGGGCTTGGCGTGCTGGAGCCTCAAATGGTTCCACGCTTCCATCGGGCTTAAAGCGCATTGCAATCAGTCGCTCCACCCCCGATTTTTGACGGACATCGTAAATTACCGCAGTGCTACCGTCTTTCATCGAAGCACGCGACCAATCCCATTCTGTGAACGGGACGCTAATTGCCTCGTCTCCTTCGTTTGAATCAAAGTAGGCATGCCCTTGCCAATTCAATTTGGGGTGATGCATGCTGACTTCTACTCGGGCCGATGGCGCAATTGGACCCCAGCGGTGTTTTTCTGCGTCATCCAAAGGGGTAGTGAACTGAAATAGCTGTTCTGGATAGACTTTGATGGTGCCGGCAACCTTTTGGCCGAATGGAATGGCGCGCTCAGCAATCTCAATGGTGAGGCAGTTGCCATCCCAATGCAGTGCGCTTGGTCCAATCTGAAAGGTATGCTGATCGCGGTGAATCCATTTACCTCCGCGCTCGGTCATCGTCCAGCGCTTATTACCGGGGCTATAGATTGCCACATTGAGCGCGCAATAGTCATTGGCATCGGCTGGCTGAGAGCGATTAGCCCATGCATAGTAGGGCGAGAACACACTACCGACGAAGGCAATGATGCTGATTCCGTGCTGACCATCATCGCTTAGTGCATCAAGGTACCACCAGAGGTAATTACCGGGATCTACCGCTTGGTTGAATTGCGGCGCGCCATCAGGGCTGCGACCGCCTGTCGACCGGATAAAGCGGCCATCGGCACTCCCGGGCCCGGATGCACGCTGCCGCCCGCCAGAAAGAGATTGTCGATTTGCGTCAGCGCATTGGAGCGCTGGAATGAGCTCATCCAGCCATGGGTTGCTTGACCATATAGCGCACCCCCGCGACCCGGAAATAGGCGATTGAATTCCGTTGGCGATGTTCGGATGCTGGAATGGCTGGATTCCTGTAGCTCCAGGCCACATTGCTTGAGTAGGGTAAATGCGGTTTGCTCGCATCGGTCGATTTCCTTCTGGTTAATTTCATGATCACCAATTGCCGGTGCATTGACAAGGCACAGTAGTCGCTCTTCCTGCTCTAGGGTAGCGCCGCTATCGCTTCGATCTTGAGCGCAGATATAAACGGTGGGGTGATTGGGGTAAGCCTTGTGTTGAAAAATGCTACTAAACTCGCTGGCGTAATCGCGATTAAAAAAGACGTTATGACGCACCAATGGAAAGCCGCTGGTTTTGACTTTCATCGACCAGGTCAATGCCGAAAGTGAACGGCTAGTTGGAATGCGATTCGATATAGCCGATCGCAATGAATCTCCGAGTAAGCCTTGGCGCAGGGCGTTGATATCGCCATTAAAGACAACATAGTCGGCCGGTATATGTTCTCCATCAGCCAGCTCGATGGATGTAATGCGGTTGTGCTGTTGATATATTGCCTGCACCGATGCATTGGTGCGAATCCGCGCACCTTTGCTTTCTGCTAAGCGCCCGATTGCTTTTGGAATCTCAGCCATGCCTCCGCGCACAGACCAAACGCCATCCATTTCAACTTGGGCAATTAGCATTAAGGTTGCCGGTACCAAAAAAGGGGAAGAGCCGCAATAGGTGGCATAGCGACCAAACAGTTGGTGTAGGCGAGGATCTTTAAAATATTTTCCCAGCGAGGTCCAGAGATCACTAAATGGCCCAATCGCCATCAGTGGCATGGATTGCATGATGCCCAGTGACCCCATCATGCCCGCCATGGATGGCCTGGCTGATTGGATGAATGGCTTCTCCAGTGCGTCATATACCTTCTTAGCCATCGCGCAGAACTCTAAAAAAGCTTTTGCTTCTGCAGGGCTAGAAAATGCCGCAATGGCGTCTGCACTTTGATGGCGATCAGCAAATAAATCTAGATGGCCTTCGCCCCAGGTATGCCGAGCTAAGATCGTTAATGGATCGGTCGGTACATGCGCGGAGAATGACTCACCGCAAGCATCAAAGAGCTGCTCGAAGACCCAGCGCATCGTAAACACAGTAGGCCCAGAATCTACCAATCCAATATCGTCACTAGCCCCGACCGCAACTTGGCGAATTTTTCCGCCAAGCGCTTGCTCTTTTTCAAGTAGGGTAACGTCAAAGCCTAGATGGGCAAGCTCCAGGCAGGCAGACAGACCGCCAATGCCGCCGCCAACGACGACTACACGTTCGCTACTCATAGCCTAGCCATAGCATTTACCACGCCAAGTGCCTTCCATTGCGGAGGGGGTGAAACGCGTAAACATCGACTCTGAAAAGTACTGTTGGCCATAGGCCGCCTTGATCGCGGCCAGGTGCGCACCTTGTTGCGCATAGGCATTGAGCGCTATCTCGTTTTCCCAGATCGTAAAGGTGGCTTGCCGCAGGTAAGGCGCTTCACCAAGGCCAGCAGTCAATAGTACGCCTTCAGATTGATTAATCGAGACCTCGGCAGGCTGCGCATTTTTCCAAAACGCATTGGCTTTGAGGGGCTTAATGGATGCCCGCGTTAATGAGGCGATGGGTCCGGATGTCGGGGTCTTGGCTGTAATGTCCAATTGGGTATTGGCCCAAGAGCCCCGTGTACTGAATGCATTCAGAGTGACTGCAAAAAATTCGCGCGAGTGATTTAGATAAGATTGAACCAGACTGGATTGTGCTCGGAATTGCTTGGCGTGCTGTTCGCTATCGAATACGCAAAACAAGCCTTGTTTGTGTAGGCTAGGCTTGGTGCTAAAGCCCCCCTCAAACCCAGAGCCCAACACTTTAAAAAATTGCAGCCCCGGAATGTTGCGCAGAGAAAAGCGTCCAATTACGTAACGGGATAGTCCCCAGAGGAATGAATCGGGCGCAATATCGACTAACACTAATACTGCAGTTTGATTGCCCATACTGACGTAATCTAGGAGTCGTTGTCTTCGAGGGCGCTATTCTCAATAATGCCAAAACGACGCATCTTAATGTAGAGACCCTGACGGGATAGGCCTAATAATTCTGCTGCAGAGGCGCGATTCGACATGGTCAGCTCCAAAGCAGAAATAATGCAAAGCTTTTCGATGATGTCGGTTGTCTCTGTCACAATTCCTTTAAGGGGAACTTTACCAACGAGCTCAGTGAGGTGCCGTGCATTTTTTTCGATATTACTGGGGCTTGGGCCAGGTTGTTTAGCGCGTTTAGAGATACTGCGGATGCTAAATGCAAAGGCACGGGGATTATGGGAGCGAACATCAACTCCGGATATTTCCGCCTCTAAAGGCGAGCCGCCATCATAGCTGGTAATGGTAGTGGCATAGTTCTTAATGACGCCATGCTCACGTAATGTATTTAAGAGAATTCGCAAGTCAATGGTTGAACGTCCAAGCCACTGCTCGAGTGACTTGCCAATCACGTATTCTGCTTGTGCAGAATGGGTCATCTGTGTAAATGCCTTATTGGAGGACAGAATTAAGCCCTGCAAATTCGTTACCACAAACGCATCACTCGATTCTTCAATTGCTTTTAACACCAAGGCACTTTGCTCGCCATAATTAATGGCGGCAGTATTGACAGAGAGTGGATTAAGGCTAACGAGATAAACACTTTGCCGACCCTCACGCAGTAAGGCGCTTGTAATTTCAATCTCAGCCGCTGAATTAAGTAGATGAACCACTCGGTTTTGCTGCAAATTGCTAATCTTAAAATCGGCAAAATAGTCCTGAATGACCTCTTGATCCGCCTTCGAGAACAAGTCGCCAATGGCCTTTCCAAGCAATTTTTTAGGGTCACCCATTAAAGTACCGGATGCCTTATTGGCTTCCATAATTCGGAGCGTTTGGCTATCAATCAGCAAATAGGCCTGATCAGTAATGTTAAATAACTGCGAATAACGGTTTTCAATGGCGTTCAGGCGGGCGAAGTCACGCTCGATTTCCTGCTGCGCCTCTACTAGTCGCTGCTGTAAGGTTGAAATATTTCGAAGGTCGCGCCCTATGGCTAAAACAGATTTTTGTTTGGGAAGACGCACCGTGCTGAATAAAATGGGTAAGGATTTTCCATCCGGCAGGAGCTGATTAATTTGCCGCCATTTTTGAGTGTCTTCCGTCGTATTGGCGTCCATCAAGGCATGCACTTTTGGGTGGCTGTCGATTGCAGTTGTATCCATCCATTTTTTATTCATCAGACCGCTGCTGTCATCAATGCCAATTTTTTCAGCATTCACCACATCGCGAATAGTTCCGTTGGCGTCGAGAACAAAAACAACATCGGCAGAGTAGGCCACTAAAGAGACGGCAGTCTTTATATCTACTAGGTCTAGATTCTGATTGAAATTTGCGTTCACAGCCATTTATTAATTTAATTATGTAGAGCTGAAATGGATGAGCGGACTTCAGTTGTAATGTTCAAGATTTGATTGAGCTGATGCAATGCTTCTTCGGGTGTGCTGGATTTAATATCGGCTTTAATATGCCCAAATGACATTGCATCCGAATTATAGAGCGATCCCCCGGTGAGTACGATGATTGCAGGGTTGAGCGACTTGCTACGGATCAATTGAATGAGCTTTGGTAGCCGATCCAATTGATCGTAATCAGCAATGCTAACTGCAATCGCGGTAAGGGATGTACTAGCAATCGTCGTTTCAATAAAGCGCTCACTTGGCACGCTTTCGCTCAGCACACTCCATCCGGCCCAGGTAAAGTAATTCGATAAAATCAGTGGCCCTAATGTATGGTAAGAGCCTGGTGAGGCGGTCACTAGAATACTATGAGGGGTAGTGAGACTCGTCCGAGTTTCTTGATATAGATGATCTAAGCTATAGATTAATTTCTGCAAACGACCAGTAGCAATCGTGACTTCCGCAAAGCTGAGGTTATCACTTGCCCATTGATTGCCGAGCTTCCGTGCTATGCGCGGTATTAGCTCCAGCACAATTAAATCAATACCCATTCCCAAGTTCAATAGTTCGGCGATGTATTGCTCCGTTTTTTGTGGGCCATCGCGCGTAATCAGGGCGACAAACCCATCCGCATGATCTTCAATGATTTGCCAGGTGAGGCGTGATGAATGCGGTTTTAATTCAAGCGCGCCGATTTCCAGAACGGTATTGAGTAGACGGTCTTCGATCCAATCCTGTTTGCCCGTTTGATTCACGTGGCCAATTCCTTTGACCATAGCAAGCACCTTGCCAGTGTCTATGGCGGGTACATCAACGGATGGTTGCCGACCTTCTTTATTTGCCAAGATAACAGACTCGATTTAAGGTAGGTGTAAAAAAAATTATATTAGCTACAATGTAAAGCAAATATTACATTTTTGAAAGATTTATTGGTGAATAAACGCCGTATGTTAGTGTAAACCCTTGGTTACTAAGGGTAAATACGGTATTTTGTAAAGTAAATTAGTCGTAAAGTTTTGTTTACACATTCAATGAAATAGACAAAGCAAAAACGTGAGTAATTTGACTAAACCCCTCTACACGCCAGATCAGCGCAAACGGCGCAATGAATCGGTGTGGACCTTGGTGCAAGGGATTCTTGCTCCCGTTCAATTTCTTATCTTCATTGTCAGTTTTTGTTTAGTTATTCGCTATCTCTTTACCGGCGATGGCTACGAAATCGCTACGGTATCGATCGTCATTAAAACGATTGCCTTGTATTTGATCATGATTACTGGATCTATTTGGGAAAAAGTGGTGTTTGGTAAATACCTGTTTGCAGATGGCTTCTTTTGGGAAGACGTTTTTAGCATGCTGGTTCTAGCACTCCATACTGCTTACCTCTATTTTTTATGGAACGGCACACTCAGCGCAAACGAATTAATTTACTTAGCGTTGGCCGCCTATGTTGCCTATCTAATTAATGCGGCCCAGTTCCTGTGGAAGCTGAGGGTGGCGCGGTATGAGGGCGTAGCTGATGAAATAGTGTTGGAAGAAGAGCGAAACGAGCGAAATATCAGCGGAGGAATGGCCACATGAACGCCATTACGACGCCTAATCTAAGTCCAGCTCGCGATACAAGCCGCGATATTCCAATCATGAAAGAAAAGGGCCAGCGCGAGGTTTTTTGTGGTCTTACGGGCATTATCTGGCTGCATCGCAAAATCCAAGACGCTTTCTTTTTAGTAGTCGGATCCCGTACCTGCGCGCACTTAATTCAGTCGGCTGCTGGCGTAATGATTTTTGCAGAACCCCGATTTGCCACTGCCATTATTGATGACCGTGATTTAGCCGGAATTGCTGATGCCAATGAAGAGCTCGATAAGGTAGTAACTAAATTACTTAGCCGTCGGCCAGACATCAAGTTGCTATTTTTAGTTGGTTCATGCCCATCAGAAGTCATCAAACTCGATCTTTCGCGTGCTGCTGAGCGCCTGGGTAAGCAGTTTATTCAGCAATGCCGGATCTTAAGTTACTCCGGTAGCGGCATCGAAACTACCTTTACGCAGGGCGAAGATGCCTGCTTGGCAGCGTTGGTAAAAGAGCTACCTAATTCCAATGCAAACAATACTAGTTCAGTAAATTCAGACACGAAGAACCTAGTGATCGTTGGTTGCTTGCCCGATGTTGTAGAAGATCAGTTTCGGCGTGTCTTTAATGAGCTTGGCATCGATGCAGTGTCATTCTTTCCGCCACGCCACAGTGGTGATCTGATTACGGTAGATGCCAACACACGCTATTTACTAGCCCAGCCTTTCCTAGCTGAAACGGGACGCTTATTCGATGAACGTGGAGCCCAGCGCCTCGATGCGCCATTCCCATTTGGTGTAGAGGGAACAAGCCACTGGTTACATGCCGCGGCTACCGAATGGAGCATTTCCGAAGCCGACTTTGAGCGGGTAACAGCCCCAAGAAAAGCCCGCGCACAGTCTGCCTTGGCACGCTATAAAACTATTCTGAATCAAAAGACCATCTCCTTTTTCCCTGATTCCCAACTTGAAATTCCCTTGGCTCGCTTTTTACACAACGAGCTGGGCATGAAGTTGTTGGAAGTTGGCACGCCGTATTTGCATCGCCAGCATTTAGCCCAAGAGTTAGCGCTATTGCCGGACGATGTCCGCCTGGTTGAAGGACAGGATGTTGAAAAGCAACTCGATCGTTGCCGAGAAGATAACCCTGACATCGTCGTGTGTGGTTTGGGTTTAGCTAATCCATTGGAAGCAGAAGGCATCACCACGAAATGGTCAATAGAGCTGGTCTTTAGTCCGGTCCACGGCTACGAGCAAGCAGCTGATTTAGCTGAATTATTTGCCCGTCCATTGCAACGACGCATGAAGTTGGCGGCCTAATATGCAACTAACACTCTGGACCTACGAAGGACCTCCGCATGTGGGCGCAATGCGCATTGCAACAGCGCTGAAAGATGTGCATTACGTACTGCATTCCCCTCAAGGCGATACCTACGCCGATCTGCTGTTTACGATGATTGAGCGTTCAAAAAAGCGTCCCCCCGTTACATACACCACCTTCCAGGCGCGCGACTTGGGCGGCGATACCGCAGAACTCTTTAAGAATGCAACCCGTGAGGCCTATGCGCGTTTTCAGCCCAAGGCCATGTTGGTTGGTGCTTCTTGTACAGCAGAACTCATTCAAGATGATCCTGCTGGCCTCGCAAAGGCGCTGAACTTACCAATCCCAGTTATTCCACTGGAATTGCCTTCGTATCAGAAAAAAGAAAATTGGGGCGCTGCCGAAACGTTTTATCAGTTGGTGCGCACGCTCTCAGCACCGGTTAACAAACCGCCAGCGGCTAGCTTTGTAGCAGAACGGGCCGCTGCACGCGTTGCCGGTAAGGCGCCGAGCTGCAATATTTTGGGCGCTACCGCACTCGGATTTCGGCACCGCGATGATGTGCAGGAGATTCAGAAGTTATTAGGTGAGTTGGGCGTTACGGTCAATATCACAGCACCGCTTAACGCTAGCGTTGCAGACATGCAGCGCTTAGGCGAGGCAGACTTCAATGTGGTCTTGTACCCTGAAATCGCTGGCGTGGCAGCATCGTGGCTGACACGGACTTTTGGTCAGCCTACAACTAAAGTGATTCCAATCGGCGTTAATGCAACAACCGAATTTATAGCTGAAGTAGTAGCCCTTGCAGGCCTTGATCCCAGTATTGTGGATCGCTATCAAGATAGCCGTGCGCAGTGGTATGCAAAATCAGTGGATTCAACCTACCTAACTGGTAAACGGGTCTTTATTTTTGGTGATGCCACTCACGTGATTGCCGCCGCCCGGGTTGCTAGTCAGGAAATCGGCTTTGAAGTAGTAGGGCTTGGTACCTACAGTCGTGAGTTTGCCCGCGACGTACGTGAAGCCGCGGCGCTCTATGGTGTAGAGGCTTTGATCACCGATGATTATTTAGAAGTAGAGCAAAAAGCCAGTGAGCTCACTCCCGATTTAATGCTCGGTACGCAAATGGAGCGCCACATTGCCAAGCGCCTTGGCATTCCATGTGCAGTGATTTCAGCTCCAATACACGTTCAAGACTTTCCAGCGCGCTACTCCCCACAAATGGGTTTTGAAGGCGCAAATGTCTTATTTGATACCTGGATTCATCCGCTGATGATGGGCTTAGAAGAGCACCTCATCATGATGTTCCGTGAAGATTTTGAGTTTGATGCCAGCGCTGCCGGATCGCACTTAGGCCATCGTGCTGTTAATCATGCTCCAGCAGCTGCAGCCAAAACAGAAATACCAGCAGAACAGATTAGCGTTACCGCCAGTGCAGTAGTTGATGCCGTAGTAGGTGAAGCAGCATGGGCGCCCGACGCCATGAAAGAGCTTGGAAAAATTCCTTTCTTTGTGCGTGGAAAGGCCCGTCGCAATACAGAGCGTTTTGCTATAGAGCAGGGGCTGTCGATGATCACAATTGAAACCTTATACGATGCAAAGGCCCACTATGGCCGCTAATCACACACCAATTCGGGTAGTGATTGTGACCATGGATACCCACTTGGTCAGCGCTACTGAACGCGCTCGCTTTGCTTTGCAAAAGAAAATGCCCGGCTTAGCACTAACGATTCATGCGGCATCAAGCTGGACTGTGGATGCAAAAGCCCTCAAAGCCTGTATTGACGACATTGCTCGGGCGGATATTGTGGTTTCCATGATGTTGTTCATGGAAGATCACTTTTTGCCCGTGATTGAGGCGTTAAAAGCAAGGCGCCTGGAGTGTGATGCGATGGTATGTGCGATGTCTGCCGGAGAAATCGTCACGCTAACCCGTATGGGCAGTTTTGATATGGGCAAGCCTGCTACTGGCTTAATGGCTTTGCTCAAACGCTTACGTGGCAATAAAGAAAAAGCACAAACCGGCGGTGCTGCCCAAATGCGTATGCTGCGCCGCCTACCAAAGATCCTGAAATTCATTCCCGGCAGTGCGCAAGACGTTCGTGCTTATTTCTTGACCCTGCAATATTGGCTCGGTGGCTCTGAAGAAAACATGTACCACATGGTGCGTAGCTTAATTAATCGCTATGCCCAATGTGAACGGTCGGTATTGCGTAGCCAAGAAAAAAGCGTTGAGCCACTGATTTACCCTGAGACCGGTATTTATCATCCGCGCCTCAAGGGCCGCATGAGTGAAGAGCTGCGTGATTTACCCAAATTAGTCTCCGATCAAAAATCACGCGGCCGCGTTGGATTGTTATTGCTGCGCTCCTACATCTTGGCTGGCAATACACTGCATTACGACTCGGTGATTGCTGCCATGGAAGCCCAAGGTTTACAAGTGGTGCCTATTTTTGCGGTTGGTCTTGATGCCAGACCCGCGATTGATGCCTTCTTAATGAATGGTGACGCATGTGCGGTCGATGCCGTGGTTTCCTTAACGGGATTCTCCTTGGTTGGTGGCCC
>CAMEXM010000030.1 GCA_945947155.1 Polynucleobacter meluiroseus
TCCGGGAGCTCAGCAGATCGTTATTCAAGGTAGCGACCACGGCATTGGCAATTACAGCGATTACCTCGGAGCCGTAATCGACTTTGCTTGCGATTAATTTTATAGGCTCATTTCATGAGCTTCTAGCTTGACATACTGCATTCTGGACTAATTAGCGCGCGAGCGTAAAACTGGAGTGGATTATGCAGACCTTAAAAACATTTTTTATCTGGCTGGTCTTTGCCGAAAAGCAGGGCGAATGGCAGCGTTCAGAGTGGATTTGCCGCAATCGCATTGAGTAAGTAAATCCCAATGGGATGGCCTAATCATTCCCGTGAAGGGTCAATTCCAGTGCGTTGATCGCCCCCATAATTTTCTGTAAGATGGTTGTCATGCAGTAGTGCGATGATTTATGCCATTACAGAGAGAGGAGTGGTTGTGCTGAGCATCTTGAAGCTAGACGCTGGCGGTATTCCACAATGTTGGATTAACGCGGAAGAAGCGACAAAACAATACGCAGATCAGAGCGTATTGTGGACGCTGGGCGATCCCATTGCAGTCATGCGCGGCGGTATCTCACGGGCTACTGGCAAACAATCCATCATAGAGCTACACTCCATCGTGGCCGTCAAAGGTTCTGCACGCATTAATCTATTCGATGTTGTACCTGGCATTACTAAGCGCAAGTTGTATCGCCGTGATCGCGGCCTCTGCGCCTACTGTGGTGAGCGCATCACTGAAAATGACGCAGAAGCGGAACACATTATCCCCAATAGCCGTGGCGGCAAATACACTTGGATGAATTTAGTTATTTCCTGCAGACCATGCAATCAGCGCAAAGGCAATCGCACCCCAGAAACGGCGAACATGAGCTTGCTCTATGCCCCTTACATGCCAAGCCTGTATGAAGATATGATTCTTAAAGGCAGAAATATTCTGGCCGATCAAATGGATTTTTTGGCAGCCAACTTGCCCAAGAATAGCCGCCTGCTGGAAGGATTGTTCTGGGAGCAGTCCTAAGTCGTTTGAAGCCGCTGTGGATTCTGTTGGCAGCCGTGGTGCTGTCTCTAGTTGCGCACCTCATTTTATTTTTCTGGTTGTGGCTGATGCCGACCGGCTCGCTGATTGCGCCCCCAAAGGAGTCCCCCTTTGTTGCGACCCTAAAAGAAGAGCCGGTCAAGCAAATCAAGATGACCCGCTCCGCAAAAAAAGCAGTGCCACAGAGCAGCAATGTCTCTAGTGAAATGGGCGAGATCGGGGCACCAGCAGGAGTGGCAGCAGAGCAGGAGAGTGGGCTATTTGAGCAAGATGGGGTAGCTTTTCGACTTCCCGAGTCAGCCCTTTTGTATTACGATGCCTACGTTGATGGGCAACAAGTGCAGACGGGTGAAATCAAATGGATCGCCGATGATTCGGGGTATGCGCTATCGATCACGATTCCATATGCCTTTGTGGGTCCTTTTGTCTTTGAGTCCAAGGGCAAGATCGATGCCTATGGTTTAGCGCCCTCGATTTACTGGGCTCAGCGCGGTAAAAATCCCCCGCGGTTTTCCCGTTTTGATCGCAATGCAGAAGGTGGTCCGGTGATGTTTTTTTCGGAGAAAAAGGATTTTTCGCCGCCCATACCGCCAGGCACCCAAGATCGATTCAGTCTGATTTTTCAATTTGCTTCACTCCTGAATGGTGACGGCAAAATTGATGAAGCGGGCACCATTCGGTCTATACCCGTAGCGAGCTTTGACATGATTGAGCCTTGGCAATTTAAAAGCTATGGTGAGCTTGTTTCCGATGCTGTGCCCAGCATGGGCGTGACCACCTTACGCCACTATGAATTGCTCGATCGCCCCAGCAATAAGTTTAAAAGGCGGGTTGATCTATGGTTAGTGCGAGATTTGGACTGGCTACCGGGTCGCATTAGGACAACGGAGGCGAATGGCAGGGTGTTTGAGTTGGTTTTTAAGCAGAAGGCGCCGCTGAGCCGGGTTTCCGAGTAAGCAAGGATCCCATCATCGAATACAGGGCTGCGCCGGACATCGATACCGAAAACACACCCGAAAAGGAGATTAAAATCGGCAATACCTGCCAAGCGCTGTTTAAGGGGTAATTGCCAAAACCCAAGGTGGTATACATCTCGCCAACGAAGTAAAAGGTCTGCGTTATCCCTGTAAAGACAGAAAAAGCAACCAATACGTAGGTCCACGCCACGATTTCAAGGATGTGGGTCATGATAATGAGCAGGATCGCAATAAAATACGATATGAAGCTGCCGCCGGCCAGATACGGTATTGATCTGAGGAATCGGTCTATGGCATGAAATGCGCTGGCAATGATCAAAACAGCGACGCCATGGATGGTGAGCATGACCGCCATAAAGGCCACTATCAAATACAGCTCAATGTTATCGCCAATATCGAGCTGGATCTGCTGCAGTAATTCAGCTAAAGAGGGCAAGTCAACCGTCTTTTCAGTGGACATTCATCACCCTAAACCAATCCATCTTTATTGTTTGACATAATAATGATTATACGCAATTATGATTTAGGGCCACCAGGGTACGGTTCGTTGTAAAGCTTTTGCCAACGAGCCCTTAAGCCCTTTTGAATTTCTTCTTGGTTAAACAGCTCTGCGGCATCAATCGCTGAATAGCCCTGCTGATTGCGTAAGCGAATATCAGCACCTCGATCCAATAAAAGGCGGGCTAACTGGATATTGCCAGCCCGTATCGCCATCATTAATGGCGTGGTTTCATTGGGGCTTGGAGCATCGACTGCAGCACCTTTATCCAGCAAAAACAAGGTAATGTCATAGTGGCCATTAGTACAGGCGTAATGCAATGGCGTCCAACCAGGCCGATTAACCGGAACTTGCTTCTGGTCAACCAAGACCCTCACTTCCGCCAATTGACCGTACAAGGCCGCAAACATGAGCGGCGTTTCATCCGTCATATTGGGCTGATTGAGGTCGATGCCTTTGGCATTAATGAGGTAATCCACTGTTTTTATTGAATTTTCTTGAATGGCTACCATCAAAATGGGCATGCCGCGTGGATCCTTTTGATTGGGGCTCATGCCCTTATCAATTAAGGTCTTGACCTCACGAACGTCATCAAACTTAACTGCTTTGGTGATGGTGGCGATCTGTGAGTCGGTTTGCGCCAATACCCAATGTGGCATAGCACTAAGTGATACCAATGCGATGCCAAGAATTCCACGGAAGGACTGGATACAGTTCAGATTCAGAATCATATTAATTCTCTATTTACTTGAAAACATTGAAAGAAATTTTTTGTAGTGTGCTCTGCAATAGTCTCTACAGAAACGCCCTTCAGGTCGGCGATATAGCCAGCCACATGGGATACCCAAGCGGGTTCATTGGTCTTGCCCCGGTGCGGCATAGGCGCCAAATACGGCGAATCAGTCTCAATTAGCATGCGCTCTAAAGGCACCTGCCGACAGGTCTCTTGTAGGTCCTTAGCGCTTTTAAAGGTCACAATGCCAGAAAACGAGATATAGAACCCCAAATCAATGGCTTGTTTAGCTACTTCAAGACTTTCAGTAAAGCAGTGCATTACGCCGCCAATGCGCTCAGCGCCCTCTTCCTTCAGGATCCGTATCGTGTCTTCAGAGGCTGAACGGGTATGAATGATTAAGGGGCAACCTGACTCAATTGCTGCCCGAATATGCGTTCGAAACCGGTTGCGCTGCCACTCCATATCGGCGTAGGCCCGGTCAGCCATACGGTAATAATCTAGCCCGGTTTCACCAATCGCAATGACTTTGGAGTGCTTTGCTGCCTCGACTAAAAAATCGACGGTAGGCTCTGGGGTATCTTCGTAATCGGGGTGCACTCCAACCGAAGCATACAAATGAGAATGGGCCTCGGCTAACTGCCGCACCAATGGAAAGTCAGGGAGATCTACCGAGATGCAAAGTGCGTGACTGACCTGGGCGGCCGCCATATTGGCAAGGACTTCGGGTAAACGCTCCCGATACTCCGGAAAATCAAGGTGGCAATGGGAATCAATGAACATTCTTCCATTTTAATCGCCAGCGCCCTCCTCGGCTGATGGATCTAAAAGTTTGGGATATCAGTCCCCAAAAATCTGCTGATATTGCATCAACAAGGACTCAAGCTGAATGCGGGTAGCCAATGGGTGGTTTTCATGGCGGCGCGCCTGGGTGACCCCTTTCCAAAGGCGCAGGAGCTTTTCCATGCGCACCTGTTTTGCTAAAACCGCAATTGTTCCAGCATGCTTGGGATAAAAGCGCACGGCATTGGCCTGCGCGCTGCCTTGCAGATCGGCTAGCCAGCGCTGCATCGAGGCGAGCAATACTGCAAAGGATGCTTTGTGGGTTTTCTCTGCCACATCCAGCCAATCGATACGAAGTCCTTGGGATAGACCTTGCAATAAATAGCGCGAGGCCTGAATCGAAACAAAAAGCTCATCTTTCTCATTTTGATCCTGCTTAGCCGACAGAAAATCCAAAGTCGCGTAGGGCGCTCCACCCTGCTCGTAAAAAATGGTTTCGAGTTCATCATTTGATACCGTTAACTCCGGACGGGCAGCAATTTCCTGACGAAGCCATGTGAGGCCACTTGCTCGATCCGGCGGTGGCAGAGCAATTAAACGGCAACGGGAGCGAATGGTCGGCAAGACACGATCCAGGTGGCTTGTTACCAATACAAAAATGGTGCTGCTTGGTGGTTCCTCTAAGGACTTTAATAAGGTGTTGGCTGCATCCACCCTCAAGGACTCTAAAGGGTAAACCAAGACAACGCGATTGCCACCGCGGTGCGTGCCGATCACTAAACCCTCAATGGCCGATCGCGCTTCTTCAATGGCAATGTTCTTTTTCTCTTTTTTTTCAGCAGAGTCGCCCTCTTCATCGCGCAATTGTTTTGCTTTTTTGCTGGGAGAGGGATCCCCATCGGCACCCTCGAGCGCCTCATTGGGCATAAAGCGGCGATGCGTCTCCGGCACCAGCGCAACAAAGTCGGGGTGATTGCCGGTATCAAACCAGCGACACGCCTCACAGCAATTGCAGGGCTTGTTATGCTCGTTTGGCGATGCCTCGCATACCAAGGCTTTGGCCAGCGTAAGCGCAAAATCCGCTTTACCGATACCCGCCTGCCCATGGAGTAGTAAGGCATTCGGGCAAGCAGCTAGATCAATACCATCCCACTGCGGCCGTAACCAAGGCGCAATCATCGAATTGCCAAGGGAGCTTGGCATAAGAAATCCCAAATGGCTTCTTGGGTTTGAGTGGCATCAACCAATAAAAAACGCTGTGGGTCAGCCTTTGCTCTGCGCAGGTATTCCTGCCTAACCCGCTCAAAGAAAGCCAGATCAAGCTGCTCAAATTTATCGGGCGTGCGCGCTTTCGAGCGTCGTGCTTCCGCTACTGCTCCTGGCAAGTCAAACAAAAAAGTAGCATTCGGTTGCAGTAAGCGTCCATCGCTTTGCATTTGGACCCATTGCTCTAAAGCATTGAGTTTTTCAATGGAGAGTCCGCGTCCGCCGCCTTGATAAGCAAAACTGGCATCGGTAAAACGGTCGGACACCACAATATGACCAGCTGCAAGAGCGGGTTTAATGACTTGCGCTAGATGCTCACGGCGCGCGGCAAACATGAGCAAGGCTTCGGTTTCTAAATGCATCGGCGCCTCTAATAAGAGGGATCGGAGTTGCTCGCCTAAAGCAGTGCCGCCTGGCTCACGCGTCAACACTAATGTGCGATCTGGAAAGCGACTTTTTAGGAAATCACAGTAAGCATTGATGTGAGTGCTTTTTCCAGCACCATCGATTCCCTCAAAGCTAATAAAAAATCCAGGCTGATTAGCATTCATAGTGGCATCCATTACGGCGATGATCTCTTTGCCGGCCCTTTAACTGAGCGCTGGTATTGGTCAACGGCTTTTTCATGCTCTGCCAGTGTCTTAGAGAAATAGCTACTGCCATCGCCCTTAGCAACAAAGTACAAGGCATCGCTTTTTGCAGGGCTGGCTGCAGCAAGCAGGGATTCCATACTGGGAATCGCAATCGGGGTTGGAGGTAAACCAGTACGCATATAGGTATTGTATGGACTGTCGCGGCGAAGATCTACTTTACGCAAATTGCCATCAAATCCGGGGCCGATGCCATAAATCACCGTAGGATCAGTTTGAAGGCGCATCCCTATTTTCAGACGATTATGAAACACTGCTGAAATTTGCTCGCGCTCGCTGGCTTTGCCGGTTTCTTTTTCAATGATCGAAGCCAATGTCAGCAAGTCGTATGGCGTCTTTAGCACGCTTGTATTCGGCGCTTTGCTCCAAGCCTTTACTTGGTTTTTCTGCATTGCATCTGCTGCGCGGCGATAAATGACGAGGTCGCTTTCACCGGGATCAAAAACATAGGTATCAGGAAAAAAAAGTCCTTCCGCATTAGCATGACTCAAACCCACCCTTTCAGAGAATGCCGCAGAACCCAGTCCTTTAGTTTGATGCGCCAAAGCTGGATGGCTATCGACGATTTGCCGTAGCTGCCAAATGGTCATGCCGGGCACAAAAGCAATCGACTCCTTAATGCTATCGCCCCGAGCCATTTGCAATAGGATGGCGGCCGTACTGGCTTGGAAAGGAAATAGATAGGTTCCCGGTTTTAGCTTGGCATGGATCAGCAGCGCGCGCGAACCCAACTGAAACAGGATGCCGTTGACCTCAATGCCTTGGCTATGGAGTTGCCGGGCAATGCTCTCCACGCCAGATTTAGGATTGACTTTGGCAGTAAAGCCGCTAGGCCGAACGGGGTCATTGGCTGCAGATGGAACTACTCCCCAAAAAAACAGGGTGCCAAAAAAGAGTAAGGCGGCTAGAACCGCAATTCCGAAGAGTTTGAGGGGTAATACCCAAAATGGAGCGTACTTTTTTCGCATCAGGCTATGATAAAAGCGTCTAGACTATCTTTACTTAAATCCACGCCCTTTGACACCTTTATAAGAACACTGCATGAACTCTGCTGCCGATCTCGCCGACTGGGGACTCATTATCGTTGAGGGCGAGGATGCGGCCAGCTTTTTACAAAACCAACTGACAAACTCCGTTTTGGGGCTTACTGCCGTTACATCGCCAGCAATCGCAAGCGGGCCAGAAGCGGTTCGCCTGGTTGGTTATTGCAGCCCCAAGGGCCGCTTAATTGCGAGCGCATGGCTTGGCCTTTTTTCAAATAAGAATGGCGATAACTGTTTTTGCCTGTTTATTTCAAAAGACATCGCTGCCAGTACCGCAAAGCGCTTAGGAATGTTCGTCCTGCGATCCAAAGTGACAGTCAAGGATGCCACGAATAGTTGGGTGATTAAAGGTTATTGCACCAGCGGAACCCTGGAGGCGCTCGAGGTCGACAAAGCAAGTATTCTGCTGCAACTGCCGGACGTGATGGCCGCTGGTGTTGCGATGCAGCGCGCACTGATCGCGCAACCCATTGCTTCCTATCAGGCATCGGCCGAGACTGCTTCTGAGGATGCCCAAATTCTATGGCGATCACTTGAGGTCATGAGTGCCATCCCGCGCATTGTTGCTGCAACCCAAGACCAATTTGTGCCCCAAATGGTGAACTTTGAGTCTGTGTACGGCGTTGATTTTAAAAAGGGTTGCTACCCCGGCCAAGAGATCGTGGCACGTAGCCAATACCGTGGGGCGATTAAGCGGCGTCTGCAGCTAGCCCACTGCCCGATCGATCAGCTTGCAAATGCCCCTACTGGTCCAGGGAGTGAGATTTTTCATGCCGATGATCCCAATCAGCCTGCTGGTATGGTGGTACTTAGCGCCCCCAGCATTGCGAATGCCCGGCGCATGGACTTACAAATCGAGATTAAAACCGAGCTGCAAGCCGGTGGTACTTTCCATCTGGGGACCCCGGATGGCCCTATTTTGATGTTGGATCAGCTGCCCTACCCCCTCATTGCGATTTAATCAGGCATAGTATTGCTATGTGCCTCATTCTCTTCGCTTGGAAATCCCATCCCGACTATCCGCTGGTGGTTGCAGCCAATCGCGATGAGTTCTATGAGCGCGATACAGAAAAAATGGATTGGTGGTCGGAGCACCCCGAGTTATTGGCCGGTCGGGACCGTGCGGATGTCTTAGGTAGCCCAGGCACTTGGCTTGGGTTTACTAAATCGGGTCGCTTTGCTGCGTTAACCAATGTCCGTGCGCCCAGCGAAAAAAATCCGGATGCGCGAACCCGTGGCGAGCTATCGCTGATGTATTTGACCGGTGAACATAATCCCGATGGCTTCATTCAACACAATGCAAAGCGCTTTGAGCAATACAACGGCTTTAATATGCTCATGGCCGATCTTAGCAATCCGAGCGATGCACAGATGCATTGGGTTAGCAACCGCATGATGCTCGGCCAATCGATTCGGCCACGTAAAACCTTCCCAAAGCAAGCCTTAGATGCGGGTGTTTATGGCCTATCCAATGCGATGCTCGATACGCCCTGGCCTAAAGTCACACATCGGGTCGCCGCTTTTGCCCAAACACTAGCAATGGACCAAGGCAATCTAAAACACGTTGATCAATATTTGCACTTACTCAGTGATAACCGCGTTGCAGTTGATCAAGAATTACCCAGCACCGGCGTCAGTAAGGAATGGGAAAAAGCCTTGTCCCCTGCATTTGTTCAAACCCCGATGTATGGCACGCGCTCGAGTACCGTATTGCGTATTCGTAAAGATGGTGCATTTGAAATGGTTGAACGCCGTTTTGATGCCAATGGCACCATTGGCCATGATGTAATTACCGGTGCACTGACAAGCGCATCCGGCTCAAACCTCTCGGTTTAACAACGTAGGATTTACTGCGTCCGCTGATCGGGATTAATCACCCGCTCACCACTGGCATTACGCGTGGGCAAACGCCGCAAGTACTTAAACGTTCCGGTAGCCATGCAGCATACTCGTCCTTGATCGTCGTATAACTTCGCCTCACAGAAGGCCATCGTCACACTACGGTGCACGGTATCGGCTTTTACCCGCAGGATGCCATTGGCCGCTTGTAAAAAGTTAGTATTAAGCTCGATCGTTACCACGCTGCGATCATCTGGATCACCCGAGCGGGCAGCAACCGCCATAGCGACATCCATCAGGGTTAATAACACCCCGCCATGGGCCACTTCCCAGGTATTTTTATGCTCGGGTTTGATGGCCAGCAAAATCTCGCCGCTCCCCATTTCCGCGCTAAGGCAACGAATTCCGAGTAATTTTAAGAAAGGAACATCCAATTCTTGGCCTAGGTTGCTTAACTTGGCGGCGGCGGTGAGTTCAGTTTGATTCGTCATAAGCGGTGTGGGGTATCAGGTGTAGTGGTCTTCAACGTCAGGGGCTAAATACCCATAGAATAATGAACTTATGGCATTTTCTCTCATCGGCGACGACACCTGTCAATTTATCGCCCCTAGCCCCCTTCCAGATCCCTATTGGATTGCGGTTTCAACAGAGGCGGCTGAGCTCGTTGGTATTTCCTTAGGCTCAAACCAGTTGCCGACAGATCCAGATTGGCTCGCAGTATTGGCGGGCAATTCCGCAGAATTAGGTGGGCGCCTATTTCCAAAACCCATGGCTACTGCCTATAGCGGGCACCAGTTTGGGCATTGGGCTGGGCAGTTGGGTGATGGTCGCGCCATATTACTCGGGGAACTAAAGCACCAAGAGCTGCAACTAAAGGGTGCGGGTATGACCCGCTACTCCCGCATGGGCGATGGTCGGGCTGTTCTGCGCTCATCGATTCGTGAGTTTTTATGCAGTGAGGCGATGCATGCCTTGGGTATTCCGACGACGCGCGCATTATCCCTGGTGGGCTCTAAGCAAGCAGTGCGGCGCGAAACAATGGAGACGGCAGCCGTTTGCTCCCGCCTTGCTCCCAGCTTTATTCGAATCGGTCACTTTGAACACTATGCTGCCAATGGATTGCATGTACGATCGCAGGAACTGGCGGCCTACTTAATCGAAGCCCACTACCCCGAGTGCCAGTCTAGCTCGACCCCATACCTCGCTTTATTTAAGGCGATATCTGCGCGCAATGCTAGATGCGTTGCGCACTGGCAAGGAGTCGGTTTTTGCCATGGGGTGCTTAATAGTGACAACATCAGCGCGCTTGGTCTCACCATGGATTACGGCCCTTTTGGTTTTTTAGATCACACCGCCTTAGACCATATTTGTAACCACACCGATAGCGGCGGTCGTTACGCCTACCATCGCCAACCTAAAATCATGCACTGGAATATGGCCTGCCTTGCCAATGCCATGGTGCCACTCGTAGAGATGGAGAGTCCCGGTGACGATGCCGCAGATATTCTACGTACAGCCTTAGGCGCTTTCCCGCCTGAGTATGAGGCCGAATGGTTAGGTCTGTTTCGGGGGAAGCTAGGTTTGCAGACAGTTGCACCAGACGATATGGAATTAATTGAAAGCTTATTGCAACTGATGCATGCCAATCGAGCCGACTTTACGAATGTGTTTCGTAGCCTCTCTGCTGTACAAAAAAAGGATGGCCATTCCAATTGGCGTGATCAGTTTTTAGATCGGGATGCGACCGATGCCTGGTTAACGCAATACCGTACGCGTTTGATGCAGGAATCAAGCTCCGATGCAGAGCGTGCAGCGCATATGAATCGCATCAACCCGAAGTTTATTCTGCGCAACCATTTAGCTCAGCGCGCCATTGAGATGGCGCAAGGCGATGACTTCACTGAAGTGAATCGATTGCAGCTTATCTTAAGTCGGCCATTTGATGAGCAACCAGCGTTTGAGCAATACGCATTAGCGCCATTACCGGATGAGGTCGTAACGGATCTCAGTTGTTCATCTTAAGATAATGCATCAGTCCAAAATAAAGGGTGAGAAGCAATGAAAAAAACCAATGCGGAGTACCGTACCGAATTAAGCGACATCGAATACCGCGTGACACGCGAGGCCGATACTGAGCGCCCTTTTACTGGAAAGTATTGGGATCATTGGGAAAATGGAAAGTACCAATGCGTCTGTTGTGGTACCCCACTATTTGAGTCGAGCACTAAATTCGATGCAGGCTGTGGCTGGCCCAGCTACCACACCCCCTTAAATCCGGATGCCATATCGGAGCATCAAGATGGTGCTTATGGCATGGTGCGTACCGAGGTTCGTTGCAGCCATTGCGATGCCCATTTAGGTCATGTCTTCAGCGACGGACCCAAGCCAACAGGCCTGCGCTATTGCATTAATTCGGCATCTTTGCGCTTTAAGCCCAGTAAAAATGTGGAATCGGGCCAATAAAAGCGATAATCAGTTCATGAAATTTTTATTCGATCTTTTTCCGGTCATTCTGTTCTTCGTTGCATTCAAGTTTGCTGACATCTACACCGCCACCATTGTGGCTATGATTGCTACCATCGCTCAAATTGTATGGGTGTATTACCGCCATCGCAAAATCGATGCTACCCAATGGACGAGCCTTGTCTTGATTGTCGTTTTAGGTGCGCTGACTATCTTCCTGCAAGATAAAACATTTATTCAGCTTAAGCCAACTGCCCTCTACTGGTTTTTTGCTGCTGGCCTTTTTATCAGTGCTCAATTTTTTAATAAGAATTGGATTCAGGTGCTGATGGGTAAACAGGTCACCCTAAAAGAAAATACTGCGCGCACTACCTGGAGTCAACTTAATTTAGCTTGGTCAACTTTTTTCTTGATCATGGGCGCACTTAATCTTTATGTCGCCTTTCAGTTTTCGGAAGATACGTGGGTTAATTTCAAGCTCTTTGGAACAACCGCCCTACTCATCGTCTTTGTCATTGCGCAAGGATTTTGGCTTAGTAAACACATGGAAGAGGAAACGCCCTCATGAGCAAAAACCAAGAGCGCATTGCTTTATTTTTAGTCGACCTTAAAGCCGCGCTGCCGATTGATGAGATTGCAATTGACGATGAAAGCCATTTACATGCCGGTCATGCTGGCGCCGCTAGCGGTGGTGGCCACTTCAAACTAACCCTAATTTCATCGGCATTTGATGGCCTTAATCGGGTTGCCCGCCATCGTCTGATCTATGCTGCCCTGAATCGCCATATTCCCACTGAGATACACGCACTTACCATTGAGGCCCATAGCCCCTCTGAAGCGCTTACGCTGAAATAAGCCAAGCAGAGTTAAATCAAGCAAAATAAACCCATTACTTTTAGCTATTACTTTAATTACCTACCTTTACTATGAAACTACTCTCCCAATTTACTTTATCCGCCGCCTGTGCAGCACTACTCATTAGCCCAATGGCATTGGCACAAAATGCCGCGATTGTGAATGGCAAAGCAATACCTAAAGCGCAACTAGACAGCCTAGTGAAAAAATCGGGGCAGCCAACAAATGATCCCCAGGTCCGCGAGAAGGCGCGCGAGGTATTAATCACCCGTGAATTAATTATTCAGGAGGCCAACAGCCGTGGCCTTACACAAAAAGAGGCAGTCAAAGACAAGATTGAGCAATCACGGGTTGGCATCTTAGTTGCCGCCGTGTTCGAGGATTTTGTTGAGCGTGAGGGTGTAAGTGAGGCCGAGCTCAAAGCAGCCTATGCCTCCATTCAGGCGGACTATACCGGTAAGGAGTATCAGGTAAAACACATCTTGGTAGAAAAAGAGGCGGATGCGAATGCCTTAATTGCTAAGATCAAGGCAGGCGCTAGCTTTGCTGACATGGCGAAACAGAACTCCAAAGACCCAGGCTCTGCACCCAATGGTGGCGATCTGAGTTGGGTTAGTGATAAGTCATTAGTACCTGAGTTTTCAAAAGCAATGGTTTCCTTAAACAAAGGTCAAATGACCGACAAGCCAGTCAAAAGCCAATTCGGTTGGCACATTATTCGCGTAGACGATGTTCGGGAAGCAAAAGCCCCTCCGATGGATGAAATCAAAGCGGAGCTTAAGCAAATCTTGATCGCCGATGAAAATTGGCAAAAAGCTAAGTTCTCTGAAATGATGCAAAAACTACGCGCTAAGGCCAAGGTTCAATAAGCATGATGCTATTGCACACCATGCTGCGGGTTGGTGACTTGAGTCGCTCCATTGATTTCTACACCCGCATTTTGGGCATGAATCTATTGCGCACTACCGAGCGGCCTGAGCAAAAGTATTCCTTGGCCTTTGTTGGCTTTGGTAAAGGCAACGCCGATGGTCAGGCTGAAATCGAGCTCACCTTCAATCATGGCGTCCATCAATATGAATTGGGCACGGCTTATGGTCACATCGCCTTGGGCGTCCCCGATGCCTATGCCACCTGCGCTGCAATTAAGGCTGCGGGTGGTCAGATGACCCGCGCGGCTGGCCCGGTTCTGGGCGGCGATACCATCATCGCCTTTGTCACCGACCCAGATGGATATAAGATCGAGCTCATTCAGCGCTGAGCAATGTGGCACTAACTAGTCCAATCGAACTACGCGTTCTGGATCGCATCGATGCGATCTCGGCTGAACATTGGGATGGCTTATTAGCAGTAGATGCCACTCCGTTTTTACGCCATGCCTTTCTTGCAGCACTTGAAGAGCATGGCTGCGTTGGCGGCAATACCGGTTGGCAAATAGCCCACTTAGCCATTTACCCGACGGATTCAGATAAACCCATTGGGCTGATGCCGCTCTATTTAAAAAGCCATTCCTACGGCGAATACGTGTTTGACTGGTCATGGGCGGAAGCCTTTTCCCAGCATGGTATGCAGTACTACCCTAAAGCCTTGTGCGCCATTCCATTTACGCCAGTGCAAGGATCGCGCATGCTGCTAGATCAAGAGCACGATCCAGAACGAACCCAGCAGTGGCTGATACAAGGACTCAAACAACTTTTAATTCAGAATGGACTTTCTTCAGCCCACGTTTTATTTGCTGAACAAAAAAACCAAGACGCTCTGCTAGCCCAAGGCTTTATGGTACGCGATGCCGTGCAGTTTCACTGGAATAACCAATCGTATGAATCGATGGATGCATTCCTAGACCAGCTCACCATGAAGCGCCGTAAAAATATTCGGCGCGAACGAAAGCAAGTGGCGGATGCAGGTGTGCAATTTAGGCATGTTCCGGGTGAGATTGCGAGGCAAGCAGATTGGGCATTCTTCTTCCAGTGTTATGCCAACACCTATCTAGAACACCATTCATCGCCCTACCTGAATGAAGCCTTTTTCCAGACTTGGGGCAAGCAGATGCCTGAATACTTACACTTAATCATCGCCGAAAAAGAGAATCGCCCAAAAGCTGCGTCCCTATTAGTGGTCGACAAAAAAGCCTCTATTCCAACAGCATATGGGCGTTACTGGGGCTCGATTGAATACATTCCCTGCCTGCATTTTGAGACGGCCTACTATCAAGCGATTGAATACTGCATTCGAGAAGGCATACAGATTTTTGAGGGTGGCGCGCAAGGACAGCACAAAATGGCACGGGGATTTTTACCGGTAACCGTACAGTCAGCGCACTGGATCAAAGACCCTGAGTTTGCAACGGCTGTAGAGCGCTTCTTAAAACGGGAGCGCGCCGGTGTTGGGGCCTATGTAGATGAGCTGGCCGAGCACTCTCCGCTTAAATCGACTACAGTACTGGAATGAGTACTTCAAATTCCAATGACCCCATTAGCGGCGCTAACTCCTTGTTAATTGGCGATGCCGAATCCGATACCCCGTGCATTGGTATTTGCTCTACTTTGTACGATGAAATCTGCAAAGGTTGCGGTCGCACTTTGATCGAAGTCAGCAATTGGGTATTCATGACGCCTGAGGAAAAAGCGGCGGTCTGGCAACGCATCCAGGCAGAAGGTACAGCAATGCGTTTTCAGCGCAATAAAGCAGACTAAGATAAAGCCAAGTCTGAACTAAAGATTTGAATCAAACCATCATGCGCATGACCAGCCAAGATCTTTTGTTCTGCAATCGATAGGAGCTTGAGTTGATGGTTTTTGAAGTGCTCTAGTGCATCACCTAGAATGCCATCAGACTCGACATCATCCAGTGCCTCGTAACTAAAATGGCAAGCCAGCTTTTGACCATCTAATAGCGCCGGATAGCTAACGCCACCATCGTCAGCAATATATGCTGGGCCTACGAATTCAATCTTCATGAATTAAATTCCCTTCATGTTATCGACGCCAACAAAATACTTTTTGGCATACGCAATAATTTGCGCGTCCGTTGGGTGATCAACGGTCTCTACCCCAACAATCGCTCGAAATGCCACAGGATCATGGGCGGATGCATGCTTTAAAAGTTTAGTCTTAGCCGACCCAGGTCCGAGAACTAAAATTTCTTTAATGCTTGCAACCGCGGAAATTACCTTATGGAAAAATTCATGGTCGATTGGGGTCTTGCCGCTACCAATTGCATTTGCTTTGTGATGTAAGTGATGGTTTGCAGAGTCACTCTTAATAAACTCATTTTTACTGGCATCAAAATAAAGGATGCGAGCCTCTTTGTGATCAATCCAAATGGCAACGTGGTTGGTTTGCATGCTTTATCCTGAAATTAAATCAAACTGGGTTAGCCCAAAATGGGTTCGGTACCCATTATCGTCTTAATAAAACGCTAATTATTTTTAATATCAAAGAAAAATAACTTAATGTTCTTGACTTCCATTTTTAAAATGGAAATAGTTCGGGTGCAATAACCCAAACTGGCCTTAGAAAAAAGAGAGATAACGCTAGCTTCCTAGAAGCTAGCTAAGGTGCATCAACCCGCCAGCGACTGACTGCGCAGATACTCTTCATAGGTTCCAGAGTAATCCACCACACTGCCATCCATCTTGACTTCCAAAATACGGTTGGCGAGTGCCGATACAAACTCACGATCATGCGAAACAAACAGCAAAGTACCTTCAAATTTCTCAAGAGCAATTTGCAAGCTTTCAATCGATTCCATGTCCATGTGATTGGTTGGCTCGTCCATCGCTAATACATTGTGCTTTTGCAGCATCAACTTACCCCAAATCATGCGGCCTTTTTCACCGCCCGATAGTACTTTGACCGACTTGCTAATGTCATCGCCTGAAAACAGAAGGCGCCCCAGTGTTCCACGAATGACCTGATCATCATCGCCGGTATTGCGCCACTGAGTCATCCAATCCATCAGTAAATCGTTATCGGGGAAAAGCTCGGATGTGTCTTGCGGCATGACGCCCACGTTGGCGTTCTCAGCCCATTTCACATCACCGCTGTCTGCTGGGATACCGCTAAAACGTTTACTCAAAATGGTTTTGAGTAAGGTGGTCTTACCCGCACCGTTTTGACCGATGATCGCAATCTTTTCACCAGCACGAATACCGATCTTAAAGTTCTTAAAAATCGGACGATCAAACGCTTTGGTTAAGGCGTTACATTCCACCGCCATGTTATGCAGTTTTTTTTCGTAATCAAAGCGAATGAACGGATTTTGACGTGAGGAGGGTTTGATCTCCGTAATCTCAATCTTTTCCAGCTGGCGCTGCCGAGAGGTTGCTTGGCGCGCCTTTGATGCGTTTGCCGAGAAGCGGCTTACGAAAGCCTGCAATTCAGCAACTTTTTCTTTGGCCTTCACGTTGGAAGCCAGTTGCTGTGCCCTCGCCTGGGTGGATGCCAACATATAGGAGTCGTAATTGCCTGGATAAACTTTCAGTGTGCCAAAGTCCATATCGGCCATATACGTACAAACTTCATTCAAGAAGTGGCGATCGTGCGAAATAATAATGATGGTGCTATTCAGTTGATTCAGAATTTCTTCGAGCCAATGAATCGAGTGAATATCCAAGTTATTGGTGGGCTCATCGAGTAACAACACGTCAGGATCTGAAAACAAGGCCTGTGCTAACAGAACACGCAGCTTCCAACCGGGTGCAACACTGCTCATGAGGCCTTGGTGCTGCTCAATTGGAATGCCAATGCCGAGTAACAACTCCCCTGCTTTCGCTTCGGCTGTGTAGCCACCGTATTCAGCATACTTACCTTCTAAATCAGCGGCGCGCATGTAATCTTCATCAGTCGCATCAGGATTGGCATAAATGGCATCCCGCTCAGCTGCTGCTTTCCACATTTCTTCGTGGCCCATCATGACAACGTCCAAGACGCGCACCTCTTCAAAAGCAAACTGATCTTGGCGCAATTTACCCAAGCGAATATTAGGTTCTAGGCTAACGTTTCCGCTGCTGGGCTCTAAATCACCGCCAAGGATTTTCATGAATGTGGATTTGCCACAGCCATTCGCGCCGATCAGTCCGTAGCGATTTCCGCCGCCAAACTTGACAGAGATGTTTTCAAAAAGGGGTTTTGCCCCAAACTGCATGGTGATATTGGATGCGGACAACACGGGTATGTTCTTACTTTCTTAGGGTCAAAGGCGCAATGTGCGCTGCAATACAAGTTGGATGCTATTTTAACGGGGTTGTTGGGGCAATGCTCGATTTAGGCTGCTGCTTTAGGTTGATCCCGTTAGGCCATCACACTGGCTACATCTAAGTGCCATAAATCCACCCTAAATAGGGGAGTAGACCCTACTGAAAGCCTCTCCAAGGGGTATTACAGGCCGTTCAGACTAGCGCCAACCATGCACCACGCCACACAAGCAAACCCTATTTTTTGATCTGCACGAACTGCCGTATGAATGGCAGGCGAAGTAGCAGCAACACTACGATGACGCCCAGATAGATAGAGACCGTTTCGTAATCGCCCTTACCGGCTTTATGCCACCAATAGTGAAGAATTGCCAATACCGCGATAGCGTAAACCAGGCGGTGCAGATGACCCCAACGCCGACCAAGCTTGCGCTGCGCCCAGCGATTGGAGCTGAATGCCAACGGAATTAAAAGCACAAAAGCAAGAAAACCAAAGGTTATATAAGGACGCTCCAATACATCCTGCCACATGGCTGCTAGTGAAAAGTCATGGTCAAGCCACAACCAAATCAGAAAATGCACGGTGGCATAAAAGAAACAGAATAGCCCGAGCATACGCCTGAGGTGAATAAACCCAGTCCAGCCTGTAAGCATTCGTGCCGGCGTCATTGCCAAACTCAGGCATAAAAAAACCAAGGTCCAAGTTCCCATCGAGCGCGTAATGAACTCAATCGGGTTGGCGCCTAAGTCCTGCGTACTACCAAGCCAGATAAGCCTGCCCAGCGGCAGCAAGGCAAGCAAAAAAATGGCTGACTTTAGGTACTGCAATTAGTAATTCTTTTTCAGATCCATGCCGGCATACAGGCTAGCCACTTGCGTACCGTAACCATTAAACATCTCGGTTGGAATCTTGGGGGCAAAAATGCCCCGGTTATCACCGAGGCGCCGCTCGGTAGCCTGACTCCAGCGCGGATGGCTCACATTGGGATTAACGTTCGAATAGAAACCGTACTCACGGGGCGCTGATCGCACCCAGCTAGTCACAGGCATCTTCTCCGTTAACCGAATCGACACAATCGACTTCGCACTTTTAAATCCGTATTTCCAGGGTACGACGATGCGCACTGGGGCGCCATTCTGCTTTGGTAACACCTCACCGTAGAGACCCAAGGTCAGCAAGGTCAGTGGGTTCATTGCCTCATCCAGACGTAAAGCCTCACGGTATGGCCAATCCAAAATGGGGCGGGCTAAGCCGGGCATTTGCTGGGGGTCCGCAAGGGTTACGAACTCGATGAACTTAGCCGAACCCAATGGCTCCACCACATTTAGAAGTTTAGAAAGCGAGTAGCCATTCCACGGAATAACCATGGACCAGCCCTCAACGCAACGCATCCGATAAATGCGTTCTTCGATCGGCGCCAACTTCAGTAAGGCGTCGATGTCGATCGTCATCGGCTTTTTAACCAGGCCGTCGATCGTAACCGTCCATGGGCTGGTTTTCAGCGAGCCAGCACGGCGCGCAGGGTCGGCCTTGTCCATACCAAACTCGTAGAAATTGTTATAGGTGGTGACTTCTTTGTATTCCGAGAGGGTCTCTTTGGTGGAATACGGCGACTCAATCACATTCTTAAACTTCACTGCATCCGGATTACTCGCAAATGCTTGGCGCGAGAACCACGGCGCCAATGCTAGGCCCATACCCCCTGCTGCCGCAAGATGAATTAGGGAGCGGCGTTGCTCAAAAATAGACTTTGGCGTGATGTCGCTGGCTTGAATCATTGGATCGTGAAATGCCTTCATGCTTAAACCTTTATCTTAAATGGCGTGAAATTGGTATCAGTATCGTAATAATCTTCATTCTCTTTTTTCTTTAAAAATCCTACTACGGCATACGTTAGGGGTGTTGCCAAAACCTCCCACAGGGTTTTCAGAACGTACTGGGCTAGGGCTACTT
>CAMEXM010000031.1 GCA_945947155.1 Polynucleobacter meluiroseus
AAAGAAGAGGCGCGCGCCGCAAAAGCAGCAACCAGTTATCGTTTCTGAATATAGTAGCCATACACGCAGCGCGTTCCGCCGCGTGCTGGATTGTGCGTATCGTGAATTACCCCATCAATTACCGCGCTGAGGTGTTTGGATACTTTCACAATCAGTCTCCCAGCAGGGATTTCAGTGGAGCGCATATGCACCTGACAACCCTGCCCCAACGCCATCGTGGGCACCCATTCAAATCCTAAGCTCAAAATATAATCATGAAAGACAGAGCGGTGGTTGCCATTGCGTGGAGTTGAGCCCCGCACTGCAATCTGTTTAGCCAACCGAGTGCTACGATGTTCTGCATAGTGTGCATTGGCATTGCGCAGGGCCTCGTAGACCTCAAGATAGGGTCGTTCAGCGGCGATGGCAATGGCCCTCACCACACAATCCCCAGCCCCACCCTGGAATCCCGCAGCCAGCCTGCCGCCGTCGTTACGCACAAAACCAAGGACTGCAGAATGCTGACCAGAGAAAAAACGGTAAATGCGCTTGAGCATTACTTCAAGAGCATGTACTTATGGCTTACCCAGGTAATCCCGCTTACCAATCTCAACGCCGTTATGACGCAAAATGGCAAACGCAATCGACACATGAAAGTACACATTTGGAATGGCGTGACCCAATAAAAACTGCATGCCGGTGTAATGGGTTTCTTTATCACCGCGCTTAGTCACAATCGCCTTATCTTCCGTTCCGTCAATCTGGGCAGGCGTGAAGCCTTCGATGAAGGCGATGGTTTTTGCAATCCGCGACTGCAGTTCCGCTATGCTGGTTTCATTGTCTTCATAAGCAGGGATGTCGACTCCAGCCAAATGGGCAACGACTCCCTTAGCGGTGTCACTGGCAATTTGGATCTGCCGAGTGAAATTGAGCATGTCCGGAAAGAGCCTAAATTGCAGCAGCGCTGCAGGATCAATTTTCTTGGCATCGATGTAAGCTTGGGTTTTATCCAAAATGGTGGATAAATTACGCATGCTGTTAATGAGGCGCGGCGCGCTGGCCTGGTACATGGAGATAGTCATAATAAGGGGTCGATCCAGTGTGTTGAGTTGGTATCAGCATACTCGACTTAAAATACGGTTTTCACTTTTTTAGCAAAGCGTCCATGGAACACCTGCCCTGCATTGAGATTCAAACCTCCGACAATCCAACTGCTGCCGTCATCTGGCTTCACGGCCTTGGCGCAGACGGCAATGACTTTGCCTCCCTCGTCCCCCAATTGGATTTAAATGGTCTTCCCGGAATCCGCTTTGTGTTTCCGAGCGCCCCCAGCATGCCTGTCACGGTCAACGGCGGCTACGTCATGCCCGCTTGGTACGACATCATCGGCAGAAGCGACAGTGACCCAGAAGATGCAAAAGGCATTCAAAATTCGGCTAAGGCCATCAACGCGCTCATCGAGCGGGAGGCAAGCCGCGGCATCGCTTACCAGCAGATTGTCTTGGCTGGCTTTTCCCAAGGCTGCGCGATGGTTCTACATACGGGCCTGCGTTTTCCGCAGCGCTTGGCCGGCATTATGGCTCTCTCCGGCTACCTGCCTTTGGCATCCACATTATCGGCTGAGCGTAATCTAGCCAATCAAGATATCCCCATCTTTTTAGCGCATGGCGATTGGGATGCGGTGATTATTCCAGAGCGCAGCGAACGCTCGCGGGACTTTCTGCAGGCCAATGGCTACGATGTGCAGTGGAAAAGCTACCCAATGGAGCATTCTTTGCACCCAATTGAGGTGGTTGATATCGGGCATTTTTTACGGAGTGTACTGGCAACCAATACCTAGGCAATACTGCTGCTTTATCTGTTCGTGTCTGCGGTCCACTCGAGAATAAGATGGTATGTGACCGCAAGCAGAACAGGTCCTAAGAATGCCCCAATCACTCCGAATGCAACCACCCCGCCCAATACGCCTAAGAACACCACCACGAACGGCAAGTTCGAGCCCCTGCTAATGATGAAGGGTTTGATGATGTTGTCGACTGTACTAACCAATAAGAAGCCCCAGGCTAAAACAAAAATAGCCCAGCCCGTTTCGTTCTGCTGAAACAGCCAGAAAGCCGCACCGCCCCACACCAAGGGCGGACCAACCGGCACAACCGACAGAAAAAAAGTAATCAGTCCAAGCAATATCGATGATGGTATGCCTGCTATCGCAAATCCAATGGCTGCAAGCACCCCTTGAGCCAATGCGGTGCCTAATACGCCGTAGATAACGCCATGCACGGTTTCGCCAGCAACGGCAATCAGACTTTCACCCCGCTCGCCGCTCAGACGCTTTGCAAATACGGAAAGCTTGCTTGATAAGCTGCTGCCATGCAAAAAGAAAAAGAAAGTTAGAAACACCGACAGAGCCATGTCCAAAACACCCTGCAAAGCAACTCGGCCGCTTGCTATTGCAAATGCTTGCAAAGGTGCTGCTAAGGTTTGCAGTTCGACTTTAAGTCGCGCTTTATCGTGTACAAATTGTTGTAGATAATTTTCAATCGCACCCCCAAAGATAGGAACGTAGTGCGGCCACTGCAATACCTCCTCTGGTAAGCCGTCCTGAAAGCGAGAAATGATATTAGCGCTGAGGTCGCTGATGTTATCGGAGAGCGCAAGCGCAACAGCTGAAATCGGGCCCAGCAACACAATGGTTACAAGCAAGGTCATGACCGTCGCAGTCAGCAGACGGCGATTGCCAAATAAGCGATTAAGGCGCTTGAAAATACCCCAAGTACTTGTTACAAGAATGATGGCCCAAGCCAATGAAGTTAAGAAGGGCCAGATAACCAATAGGCAGCCAATACCAAGCCCAGCTAAGGCAAGTAATACAGCAAGGCGATTGGTCAGGATTGGGTTCACGGCACAGGAATTACTTTCATGGTGATTGAGGCATAAAGCGATTGCACCCAATTATATGGGCAACCGAACTAAATCAAATGAGCTTGAACGGATTGGCTACTAATTAAAATAAGTCGCAATCAATCGGCTAACCAGCGCCGGATGCTATAAATATTTGCTCTATCGATTGCTGTGCGCTACTATAAGTTAATACTATTTAACGAATGAATGGAACAGCATGAAGCGCTTAATTCAACTGACTTGTTCGGCTT
This sequence comes from Polynucleobacter meluiroseus, assembly GCA_945947155.1. GTDB lineage: Bacteria > Pseudomonadota > Gammaproteobacteria > Burkholderiales > Burkholderiaceae > Polynucleobacter > Polynucleobacter meluiroseus_G. The sequence goes on from CAMEXM010000031.1 coordinate 3,132, forward strand.
TCTTTTTCTTATGTTCCGCCTTAGCGATTGCCTATCCCACCAAGCCAATTACGATTATTGTGCCTCAAGCCGCCGGAGGAACCAATGATATTGTGGGCCGCGCAGTAGCGCAACGGCTCGGTGAACAGATTAAAGCCTCCGTTATTGTTGAAAATCGGCCAGGTGCGGGCGGCAATATTGGCACTCAATTTGTAGTTAATGGCCCAAAAGATGGGCATACCCTATTAATGACGATTAGTAGCGCTCAAGCCATTAATCCAGCACTGTATAAAAATCCTGGCTTTGATCCGGTCAACGACTTTATTCCGATCGCCATGGTTGGCGCAGTTCCTAATGTCCTAGTTGTGAATCCCAATTTTCCCGCTAAAAATTTAGACGATTTTTTAAAACTAGTTAAATCAAAACCACCCGGGACGTATCAGTATGCCTCTGCTGGGAATGGCACTTTAAATCACCTTTTAGGCGAGATGCTCAATCAAAGTTATGGAATCTCAATGCAACATATTCCATACAAAGGAGTAGCGCCCGCCCTCAATGACTTATTAGGTGGGCAAGTTCAAATTGCATTTGCTAGCTTGCCATCTGTATTGCAGTTTATTAATTCACAAAAACTGATTGCACTGGGTGTTAGCTCTCCGAAGCGCTCCCCCGTTTTGCCCGATGTTCCTGCCATCGCAGAAAAGATTCCGGGGTTTTCAGGAACATTATGGATCGGCCTCTTTGCGCCCAAAGGAACTCCGAAGCCAGTGGTTGATAAATTGCAAAGTGAATTGCAAGCAACCTTAGCTAACCCAGAGCTGAAGGAGAGGCTTCAGGCATCTGGCGTGGAACTTTCAAATATAACGCCAAGCGAATTCGCTAAGCAACTGCAAGACGATATTGCTCGCTGGGCCAAGATTGTCAAACTATCCGGAGCATCGTTAGATTAGCCACAATACGATGAATCGTCCTTCAACCCTAAAGCATGGCGGGCAGATTTTGGCCAATGCTCTGGTCCGCCAAGGTGTTGAATTCGCTTTTGGCGTTCCTGGCGAAAGCTTTTTACCACTGCTCGACGGTCTGGTTGATCACAATTCCAAATTACGCTTTATTACTTGCCGCCAAGAAGGTGGGGCCAGCTATATGGCAGAAGCTTATGCCAAACTGACTGGCAAACCGGGTGTTTTGATGGTTACGCGTGGACCAGGTGCTGCAAATGCGTTGATCGGAGTACATACAGCTTATCAAGATTCAACTCCATTGGTATTACTCATCGGCCAAGTAGGTACAGATATGGTGGGTCGAGAAGCTTTTCAAGAAATGGACTACCGAAAGGTTTACTCTGAATGTGCCAAATGGGTGGGTAGTATTGATCGTGCGGATCGGATCGATGAATATATTTCCCATGCGTTTCATCTTGCCCAATCCGGACGTAAGGGTCCCGTTGTTTTAGCTTTACCAGAAGATGTTTTGTTTGCCTGCGCCCACGAGCACCCTACTCCTAAAGCGCACATTATTAGTCCCGGTTTAGACCAAGTCTTATTTAATGAAGCTATGCGTACTCTAGCCAAGGCCGAGCGAGGAATGATCCTTGCTGGCGGCGGCTCATGGACCAAAGATGCATGCGATGCATTAAGAAATTGGGCTAATCGTGAAGGAGTGCCGGTAGCGACCAGTTTTCGCTCTCAAGATCTGATTGATAATCACGACCCTTGCTTTGCAGGTGATCTTGGCATTGCTGCCAATCCAGCCTTAGTGAAACGGGTCCAAGAGGCTGATGTCCTGCTTGTCATTGGTGAACGCTTAGGTGAGATGACCACTGGCGGCTACACCATTCTTAGCGTTCCAAAACCAGCATTAACACTCATTCATGTTTTACCCAGTCCTGATGAACTGGGTCGCGTTTATGTAGCTGACTATGCTCTTGCATGTTCGCCAGAGGCATTTTGCTTAGCATTGACAAATGTAGCCATGGGTAAGCAGCACCAGCCCGAGCGCATGCGTGCAGCGCACGAAGAATATCTCGCTTTTAGCCAGCCCACCTCCATTCCTGGGGGTGTCCAACTATCTGAGATCGTTGCCAACTTAGCGAATGAATTACCGCGTAACGCCATACTTACGAATGGGGCCGGTAATTTTGCTGCGTGGCTCCATCGCTTTTACCCATATGGTGGTTTTAAAACACAATTAGCTCCAGCCAATGGATCTATGGGCTATGGCTTACCGGCTGCGATTGCAGCAAAATTGGTTGATCCTCAGCGAGTGGTGGTAGCTTTTTGTGGTGACGGCGACTTCATGATGAATTGTCAAGAGCTAGCAACAGCACTTCGCTATCAAGCGCAACCCATTGTTTTGATCATCAACAATGGGATGTACGGCACTATTCGGATGCACCAAGAACGTGAGTTCAGGAGTCGGGTGTCCGGCACTGAATTAACAAATCCCGACTTTGTACGTTTGGCAGAAAGCTTCTCGATGCCCGGCTTTCGGGTAGAACGGACCGAGCAGTTTGCTTTAGCACTACAGGCCGCCCTCAAAAGTTCGAAGGGGGCCATCATCGAAATCGTCATAGACCCAGAGGCGATTAGTCCGAGTAAGCGCCTTTCTGAGCTAGGGCGCCCCGCCTAATCAACCATTGCTCCAGACTCTTTAACCACACGAGTCCACTTCGCAATCTCACTCTTAATAAAATTAGCGAATTGCTCAGGGGTATTGCCAACAGGTTCAGCTCCCATCGCTGCATATCTCTCACGGACTGCTGGACTATTAATTGCGCGCACTACTTCGGTATTGATCAATTTCACCAAATCGGGTGGTGTATTCGCAGGTACCAAGATTCCAAACCAGGAAGTTGCCTCATAGCTAGGAAGATTGGCCGCTTCGGCTACAGTAGGCAAATCTGGCAACGCTGGTGAACGCTTAGCGCTCGTCACAGCCAAGGCCTTTAAGCGTCCAGCTTTGATGAAATTAATGGCCGATGGAATGTTATCGAACATGATATCCACATTGCCTGCAATTAAATCGGCAACCGCTGGAGGGCTACCCCGATACGGCAAATGAACCATATAGGTTTTAGTCATCGATTTAAATAGTTCACCAGCCATATGAATCGAGGTGCCGTTTCCGCTTGATGCCATATTCACCTTCCCAGGATTGGCACGTGCATAGCGAATCAAATCATTCACACTATTAATATTGTTGCGCTTGGCCCAATCGGGATTGACCACCAAGACGTTCCCAAACTCTGCCACCAAAGTTATGGGCGCAAAATCTTTGATCGGATCAAATGGTAGCTTACCGCCACCTTGGGTATACAAGGGCTGATTAATTCCATGCGTGCCCACCGAGCCCATTAACCAGGTATAGCCATCCGCCGGTGCTTTAGCAACTAGTTCAGCACCAATGTTTGCGCCAGCCCCTGGTTTATTGTCAATCACAATATTCCATTTAACCAAGGCCCCCAACTCGGCAGCTAAAGGTCTAGCGATATTATCGGTTGCACCGCCGGCAGGAAATGGGATTACATAACGAATCGGTTTATTTGGAAACTGACTTTGTGCATGAACACCACCGAAACCAAAGCTTGCAAGAAAAATAAATGGCAAGACTAGTCTTAGTAATCGGCTAGGCGAATGAAAACCAGTAAATGCTGCCTGTTGCATAGAATTCCCCTTTTAAAAACCTCGTTATCAATCACGCATTATTTTTAGAGCCAATGACTAAATCCGCCTACATTGGCTTTAATACCCATATTAAAGACAAGCATCAAAATAATGATCAGGATAAATCCTAATAGCCCCCAATAAACAGCTAAATTCATGGTTTAACTAAGCATAATTACCTACAATTACCACTTAACTAGACCAATTACCAACAATCATGACAAATCCCGTGATTATTTCTGTGGCCATTACCGGCTCAGTACCCAGAAAGAAAGAGTGTTCTGGTCTGCCAGTTACTGTTAGCGAACAGATTGAGGAGACCCACAAGGCGTTCGAAGCTGGGGCTAGCCTAGTACATATTCATGTTCGTAATCCAGATGAAAGCCCTGGATCAAATCCCGATCAATTTTTGGCAGTTCAGGAAGGAATTCGTAAACACTGCCCTCCAATGATTATTCAGTTTTCAACTGGAGGTCGGGGCCGTAATCAACAAGAGCGCGGGGCTATGTTAATTCATCGTCCTGATATGGCATCGCTTGCGACTGGTTCCGTCAATTTTCCAACCTCAATCTATGAAAATCCCCCCGATTTCATTGAAGATCTCGCGGGTGAAATGCTCAAATACGATATCAAACCAGAAATCGAGATATTTGACTTGGCGATGCTTTATAACGCCGCCAATTTAGTTTCTAAGGGCCTCATCCATGCACCGGCCCATGTGCAATTTGTAATGGGCATCCCCAATGCCATGCCCGCAAAGCGCAGTGTCCTAGCGTTTTTAATCAAAGAACTTCATGAGGTATTGCCACAAGCGAGTTGGACAGCCGCTGGAATCGGCAAGCATCAACTTGTTCTCAATGAGTGGGCCTTAGAACTTGGGGGTCACGTAAGAACCGGCCTTGAAGATAATATTCGCTTTGATAAAGACCACATTGCTAAAGACAACGCGCAACTCGTTACTCGGGTAGCTATGCTATGCAGCCAATACAACCGGCCGGTTGCCACCGCTAAACAAGCACGAGAAGTGTTGGGCTTACGTCAAGTTCACTGATTCTCACAAAATCTGATCTTTGATCGAGTTTTGTAAAACCCCGATCCCCTCAATCTCGATCTCACAAACATCCCCCGGCTTCATAAAAACCGGTGGTGTTCTTGCGTATCCGACACCGGCTGGGGTGCCTGTAATAACGACATCCCCAGGCTCCAAAGTCATGCATTCAGTAATCAGTTGAATCGTCTCCGCAACACCCCATAAGAAATCTTTGGTATTGGCATTTTGCATAAGATTGCCATTTAAGCGTGACTGAATTTGCAAACCATGCGCCCCGGCAGGTAACTCATCTGGGGTCACAAGCCATGGACCAAAAGCCCCTGTTTGATCAAAGTTCTTGCCAATAGTCCATTGATTCGTTTTGCGTTGATAGTCTCTAAGACTAGCGTCATTAAAAATACTATAGCCAGCAACACAATTAAGGGCGTTTTCCTTGGTTAAATTACGCGCTTTTTTGCCCACAATAAAAGCGAGCTCTGCCTCATAGTCTAATTTGTCAGAAACCCTAGGCCGAATGATCGGAGCCAAATGGGCAGTCAGTGAGGATGGGCCGCGCATAAAAAAACTTGGGTACTCAGGCCGAGCATTACCACCTTCTTTGGCATGATCGGCGTAATTAAGGCCCATGCATACAATCTTCCCAGGATGCTCAATTAATGTTCTGAATGCGATGCCTGACATGGGAGCAGTAATTGGGTTGCTGGATTGCATGACCTTCGCCATGAGCGCGAAGTTTGGGTCCATCTTGATTAATTCCAACAGATTACTTGGAATGGACGGCTCAGTGGCGCACAAATCAATGTATCGAGACGGGTCACTTGGCAATGCAAGGCCGAGCGTATCTCTGCTCGATGCATCACGCAGGCTAAATATCTTCATAACAAATACCGATCAAATTATTCAAGTCAAAATTGCTGACCATAGTATGAAAATACTCTATTTTTGTGAATACAGAAATTTTTTAGGGCAACAGTGAACTCAAACTATTTTTTGAGTGGCGAGCCTAGCAGAATGGATGCCGAAACGGGAACGCGGGGAAGTAAACACTGTAAATGTAGGCATTTACAGGAATCGTTAGAAAATACTGGCGGAGACGAGAGGATTCGAACCTCCGATCAGAGTTTTAGCCCCGATGCTCCCTTAGCAGGGGAGTGCCTTCGACCAGCTCGGCCACGTCTCCGTATTTCAAAACAGCCCACAGTTTAACGGATGTGCCGTTTATATGGGATTTTCTTACTTTTGATCGAGTTCAAATGCCTTATGCAGGGCACGTACAGCTAACTCCATGTACTTTTCATCAATCACAACTGAAATCTTGATCTCGCTGGTCGAAATCATCAGAATATTGATACCCTCCTCCGATAAGGTACGGAACATCTTGCTCGCCACGCCCACGTGCGAACGCATACCAACGCCAACAACCGATACCTTCGATACTTTAGGGTCGCCGGCGATTTCCTTGGCTTCAATGTGTGCCTGTACCGTATTTTTAAGCAACTCCATGGCCTTTTGGTAATCGGCCCTTGGTACTGTAAATGTAAAGTCCGTTTTGCCATCCACCGATTGATTCTGAATAATCATGTCAACGTCAATATTGGCGTCGGCAATGGGGCCTAGAATTTGGTATGCGATACCAGGGCGATCCGGTACGCTCAATACGGTAATTTTGGCTTCATCGCGGGCAAAGGCGATGCCTGAAATAACGGCGGCTTCCATGGTGCTGTCCTCTTCAAATGTAATCAAGGTACCCGACTTCATTTCAATATCAAGGGGTATCAGTGGGTCGGTCAACGATGACAGAACCCGGGTTTTGACTTTGTACTTACCAGCAAACTCAACCGAACGAATTTGCAAAACTTTAGAGCCGAGGCTGGCCATTTCCAACATCTCTTCAAAGGTGATCTTGTCGAGGCGGCGGGCATCTTCACATACGCGTGGATCCGTGGTGTAGACCCCGTCCACATCGGTGTAAATCAAACACTCGTCTGCTTTCAGCGCAGCCGCCATGGCCACTGCCGAAGTATCTGAGCCACCACGGCCTAAGGTCGTAATATTGCCATTGGGGTCGACCCCCTGAAAGCCGGTTACGACTACTGCCCTGCCAGCGTTCAGGTCAGCCATGATCTTTTGATCATCAATGCCCATAATGCGCGCTTTGGTGAATGCTGAATCCGTATGAATAGTGACCTGCCAGCCCGCATAACTCACCGCGTCAATGCCCTCCTTATGAAGGGCCAGGGCTAATAAACCTGAGCTCACTTGTTCCCCTGTAGAAGCAATTTGATCTAACTCCCTTGGATTGGCGCTCGGATTAATCTCTCGAGCAAGACCAAGCAAGCGATTGGTTTCACCGGACATCGCCGATGGAACAACCACGACCTGGTGGCCAGCACGCATCCATTTGGCGACGCGCTTGGCGACATTCTGGATACGCTCTACCGAGCCCATCGAGGTGCCACCGTATTTGTGAACAATTAATGCCATAAAGTATGCAGTTGTAAAAGGAGCAAATTGCTTAAAAATGCTATTTTACAGTCTTCTTCTCACAACCGACCCTGATAGCTTGACGACAGTCTGCTGACAAATTAGAATAGGTGTTACTAAAGTAACACTTTAAGGCGGTCATTTTGCATTCACACCTCTTCTTATCGATCGATTAAAACTGCAGAAAGTATCCATGAGCAAAATCAGCAGCAAAACAAATAGCAAATCCAGCACGACCTCGATCAAGCTGAGCGAGACGTTAAAGAAGCATTCTGCAACGGCAGCGAAGGAACTAGGCATGACAACCCATGCCTTCATGGTTGAGGCCATTAAGCGCGCAACCGAACATCAATCCATGCGACACAGTTTTATTAGGGATGCAATTGAATCACGCAAATCGACTATCAAGACAGGCAAAGTGATTCAGCTAGAAGACGCATTGGAGCGCATTCGATCACAGGTGGCAAGTAAAAAAACACTGAAGGTAAAGCAAGGGTGAAGGTCGCGCTCACGGAACGCGCCTACAACGACCTTATCCGCCTGACTGACTTTTTACTTGAATATGACAAAAGTGCCGCTAGTAAGGCAATCGATCTGATTGAAGATGGCCTACTGATTCTAAAACAGCATCCATTTATTGGCAGGCTCGTTCAAGGCGATCAGGTGATCGAAGGTGATTTGCGCGAGCTGGTAATTTCGTATGGCAAAACAGGCTACGTTGCTTTGTACAGTATTGAAGCTGAGGCGCAGATTTGGATTTTGACAATCCGGCACCAACGTGAGGCTGGGATAACGTTCTAGGGAGCAGCGTCGTTCGTATCGGATGTTGGCTTCCACTCTGGCACCATCCGCCTGCCCGTGTAAACCAAATGGGGGTAACTCACCCCCACTCCTACTACCGCAATCAGGTCGTCATCTATGTAAAGAAGCGGAGCCTGCCGCTGCCAGGGCGGCACTCCTTTTTCTTGATAAAGATTCTTCAGCGTCTTGCGTGGCCCAGTGGCAGTGACTTGCAAACGTTCAGCGCCGCCACGCTCACGAAACTCAATAGCGCAGGCTTTCTTGGCCTTCGCAATCCATGCGGCCGGCAAGCCCCCTTGATCACTCTTTGCTGGTATCGATACAAAAGTCCACTCACCCTGCTCGCTTTCTTCTGGCTTTACCGATGTACTGATCTGGAGTTGCCCGCGCCACAATCGAATACTGTGCTCAGCGTGAAGCCATTCCAGCTTGGCGTCGCTACGGGCCTGCTGTAAGTCAAGCCACCATGCTTGGAGGCGCTCATGGGATGGCATCGTTAAGCCAGCAACTTTAAGCCAGTAACGCAACACATTATTTGCCGCAGCAGGATCGCTTGTATTTAAATCAAGTAATGGCTGCACGCTGAGGACATTGGTTTTCGCGTTGTGAATTTTTTTACCATCCTGCTGAGCCAGGCGATCAAGCAATTGCTGAGCCTGCGCCAACAAGTCGGCACTGCGCGCCAGATTGGCAGTAGCGCCAGGTTGAATGCTCTCTAACTTAGGCAGAATGTTCTTGCGGACCGCATTACGCCGATACTTGCTACTGCGATTGCTGGGGTCTTCAATCCACTTCAGTTTATGTTCGCAGGCATAGGCTTCAAGCTCCTCGCGACGTAAGTGCAGCAAGGGTCGCCAAAGCGTAATACTGCTAACCTCGCCCGCAGAAGTCGCCAGCACCCTACTCTCGGGCATACCAGATAATCCCGCAACTCCGGCGCCCCGCATCAATTGCAGCAAAACGGTTTCGGCCTGATCGTTTTGGTGGTGCGCGAGCAAGAGGTCTTCGATGCCGTGATACACACATAGCTCAGTCAATGCCTCATAGCGTGCGGCACGTGCCCTGGCCTCGATATTTCCTGAATTAAATTGGGTATCAATATGCAGTAAACGAAAGTCAAAACCGATCTTATATTTTTTTGCTAGGGCCTCACAAAATAAGAGCCATTCGTCGGCTGCTTTTTGTAATCCATGGTGAATATGAAAAGCAAAGATCCGTGGTGTTGCAATATCCTGGCTGGTTTGCTTTGCTGATGTTGTCCTTTGGGTTTGGTGCAGTCGGCAAATCGAATCGAGCAATACTACTGAATCCATTCCGCCACTTAAGGCAATTGCCATTCGGGGTGAACTAGTCGTTCGATTAGGCGCCGCCACAGGCAAGGTATCGCGCGTGGATTGCGTTAGCCCAAGCTTGGGCTTAGGCCTTGGGATTGGTTTCCTTGAACTTGCCATAACTCATTAGGCGTTCATGGCGACGCTCGAGCAGCGCATCCTCATCCATCGACTGAAATACCTTTAGCGATTCCGTCAATGCTTTACGCATGTTGTCCATCATGCTTGGGTAATCGCGGTGCGCCCCGCCAGTCGGCTCCGGCACAATCTTATCAATTAAGCCAAGGCCTTTTAAACGCTGGGCTGTCAGGGCTAATTGCTCAGCCGCTTCTGGCGCCTTTGCGGCAGTCTTCCATAAAATCGAAGCGCAGCCCTCGGGCGAAATAACCGAATAGGTTGAGTTTTGCAGCATCAACACCACATCTCCCATTGCGATCGCCAGGGCGCCGCCCGAGCCACCCTCACCAATGATGGTGGCAATAATCGGTACGGTTAATTCTGCTTGGGTATACAGGTTGTGACCAATCGCCTCAGACTGATTACGCTCTTCGGCATCGATACCTGGAAATGCGCCTGGCGTATCCACAAATGTAAATACAGGAATCTGAAATTTCTCGGCAAGGCGCATCAGGCGCATCGCTTTACGATAGCCCTCGGGTCTACTCATGCCAAAGTTTCGTAATGCCCGCTCTTTAGTATCGCGTCCTTTTTGATGGCCAATGACCATGCATGCCGCGCCATTAAAACGGGCTAATCCGCCAATAATCGACTGGTCGTCTGCGAATGTCCGATCGCCATGCAGCTCATGAAAATCAGTAAAAAGGCCACTGACGTAATCCAATGTGTAGGGGCGCTGCGGATGACGTGCCACTTGGGATACTTGCCATGGCGTCAGCGCTGCATAAATATCTTTAATTAACTGCTGACTTTTTTCTGAAAGCGTCTTGATCTCATCGGAGATATCGACCGAGGACTCGTCCTGCACAAAACGCAGTTCGTCGATCTTCGCCTCTAACTCGGCGATGGATTGCTCAAAATCCAAAAAAGTAGTCTTCATGCCTTGATTTTAGTATTCCACAGGAATGGGGTCGATACTTCGCCACATATACCAGGTTGCAACCGTCCTCCAAGGCGCCCAATTGGCAGCAACCTCCCTAGCCTCATGGCGACTTACCGGCTCGCCACTGAAGTAATTGAGGGAAATGGCTTTAATCAGCCCAATGTCGTCTAAAGGCAGGATATCCGGCCGGATCATATTGAATATTAAGAACATTTCTGCGGTCCAGCGACCAATACCCCGAATGGTACTCAGCTCCCGAATGACGCTTTCATCGTCCATATCACGCCATTGGTCGGCGTGCAGGCGGCCGGAGGCAAAGTGATCAGCTAAATCGCGAATGTACTCTACCTTGCGGCCGGAAAGCCCTGCAGCCCGAAGTGCTTCAGGCGTTGCAGCCAAAATGCGGGCGGGACTTACTTTTTTGCCAACGGCAATCAGCATGCGATCCCACACTGCTTGAGCAGCCGATACCGAGATTTGCTGACCCACAATTGCCCTTGCCAAGGTAGTGAAGGGGTCTCCGCGAGTTACCAAAAAACCAGTGCCGTACTTGGGAATAAGTTTTTTTAATATGCGATCATTTTTCATGAGCTCTTTGCAGGCCTGATCCCAGTAATCGGGCGCCATCACCGTTAAGCTAGGCTCACCTTGATTGGCTGGCAGCGCACGCTCCGCTGCCTTACCCGCCGTTTTTGCTACTAATGTTTTGCGCGCAAGCGGTTTTTTTACTACTGTATTTTTAGCTGCTGGTTTTTTTACGCTCGTCGCCATTCGGTGACCCCTCCCGGCTTATCTTCCAAGACAACGCCTTGCTTGAGTAAATCAGCACGTATCGCGTCTGCTTTTTCAAACGCTTTCGCTTGCTTTGCTGCTGCACGAGCCGCAATCTGTTGCTCGATTGCAGATGCGTCTAGTTCACCCAGGCTACCACTTTGCAAAAAGGCAGCTGGATCGCGCTCCAGAAAACCCAGTATCCCAGCAAGGCCTTGCATTGCCTGAGCAAGGGCACGGACAGCGTCAAACTCGCCGCTAGCGTGCTTCCGATTGAGCTCGCTTGCCAGATCAAATAAGACGGCAATGGCATCGGGCGTATTGAAATCATCGTCCATTGCTGCGTTAAAGCGCTGGACCCAAGGCGCTGCCAGCGTGGCATTCTGACTCGCTGGCTCAGTAATGGTGTTCGCTTGGGCTAAGGCGGTGTAAAGACGCACGAGGCCTGAGCGGGATTCATCGAGCTGGACATCGCTGTAATTGATTGGGCTGCGGTAGTGGGCACGCAGCATAAAAAAGCGAACCACTTCAGGGTCATACTGCGTTAATACATCACGAATCAAAAAGAAATTGCCTAGCGACTTGGACATCTTTTCTTGATTCACCCGAATGTGGCCATTGTGCATCCAGTAATTGACCCAAGGCGTATCGCTGTCATTGTGTTCTTGACCATAAAGCGCCCCTTCGGTTTGGGCTATCTCATTCTCATGGTGGGGGAATTGCAAATCAGCGCCGCCGCCATGAATATCAAAGTGCTGACCTAACAGTGCGCATGACATCGCGGAACACTCAATGTGCCAACCTGGTCTGCCTTCACCCCAAGGGGATTGCCAGCGCGTGTCACTGGGCTCATCTTCTTTCGCGCTTTTCCACAATACAAAATCAAGTGGATCGCGTTTTCCGCTACCGACTGCAACGCGCTCACCCGCATTCAGATCATCCAGGGATTTTCCGGATAGGCGACCGTAGCCTGGAAAGAGGCGAACCGCGTAATTCACATCGCCATCGTCAACCTGATAGGCGATCTCTTGCTCCATCAAGCGACCAATCATGCCCTGCATTTGCTCAATATAGGCAGTAGCCCGTGGCTCTTGATCGGGCCGCATCAGACCGAGGGCGTCCGAATCGGCATGCATCGCAGCTATGAAACGCTGAGTTAAGGCCGCAATCGGCTCGCCATTTTCAATCGCTCGCTGAATAATCTTATCGTCGATGTCCGTAATATTGCGGACATAGATCACCTCATACCCACTGGCACGCAACCACCGCGCCACCATATCAAAGACAATCATCACGCGGGCATGGCCAATGTGGCAAAAATCGTATACCGTCATGCCGCAAACGTACATCTTGACCTGACCTGAAACCAAGGGGGTAAAGACCTGTTTGGAGCGATTGAGGGTGTTATAAATTTGCAGCATAGGCGCTAAAGAAGGGGCAAGTCGGATAAAACAAGCGTGATTTGTTAGACTGAGCGCTGAGTATATCGAATACGCCCCTTCCCTACCCCTTTACACCCCGCCACCATGACCTCAAGCCCGCCATTGCAGACGCCCCCGCAAGTGAACGCTTCTGCCTTGCGCTTATGGTCAGGATTGCTGCTCATTGCCTTCGCACTGCCCGGCCACGTTAACGCACAGGCTTTTGGTAACCCGGCGGCAGTCCAGGATCAGCCCAGCACGGTGCTCGCCCCTTTTTTAGGCGGTTTTGGACCCAATGAGCCCCCAAGGCTCTCCCCCAATGCGAGATTTGACCCCCTACCACCTGAACTCTCTGAAACCGTTGCGCTGCCCTTCTTATCCTTTCTGATCATTGAGCCCGATCCCGTGGCTCGCAATGGCATTCCGACTGAAATTGAAAAGTTGGTCAAGGCCCAAAAGTATCCTGAAGCAATCAAGCGTATCAATGAACTGCTGCTTAAAAATCCCCGTAATGTGCAATTGCGTTTTGTACTTGCCCGCCTGCAAATTGAGTTGAAACAATATCCAGCAGCGCAAAAAACACTCATTGACATCACTCAGCAGTTTCCGGAGTTAGCCGAGCCTTACAACAACTTAGCAGCACTGGCCGCCAACCAAGGCCAATGGATTGAGGCCCGAGACTATTTAGAGCTCGCACTCAAACTCAAACCAAGCTACGCGATTGCGTCTGCCAATTTGGGCGAGGTATATACTCGCCTTGCCGCAAAATCGTACATCGATGCAGCCAAACAACGCACCAACCAGCGCGAATACCAAGACCGTGCAATCTCTCTACTTGGTCTTTTGAAAACGCCTCAGGCTGGTAACAACCTATCTGCACCGAACCCACCAAAGCAACCCAAACCCATTACCACTCCTCAAGAAAGTAAACCTAGCAATGGCACAAGTACTCCTCAAAACAAATAAAGGCGATATCACCCTCACACTGGATGCTGCAAAAGCACCCAAGACCGTTGCTAACTTTTTAGCCTACGTTAAAAGTGGCCACTACGATGGCACCATCGTTCATCGTGTCATTGATAACTTCATGATTCAAGGCGGCGGCATGGCGCCTGGCATGAAACAGAAGCCGGCCCAAGCGGAAATTGAGAATGAAGCCAATAATGGCCTCAAAAATGTGAACGGCTCGGTTGCAATGGCCCGCACTAATGAACCTCACTCGGCAAGCTCCCAGTTTTTTATTAACGTGAATGACAATGACTTCTTAAATCACACCGCACCGACTGCACAAGGCTGGGGTTACGCTGTATTTGGAGCGGTTAGCGATGGCATGGATGTTGTCAACGCCATTCGCAAAGTGAAAACCGGTAGCTCAGGATTTCATCAAGATGTACCAACCGAAGATGTGCTGATTGAGAAAGCAACCGTTCTTGCTGAATAATCACAGTACACCATCGGTCGATCGACAATGGACGTGATCGTCTGATGCAGTTCAGTCACTCCAGCGCTTTTCTAATTTCAGATTTGCACCTGACGCCGTCAATGCCCTTGACGGCGCAACGCTTTTTTGATTTCTGTGAAAAGGAAGCGCGCGATGTCGAGGCAGTTTTTATATTGGGTGATTTATTTGAATACTGGGTGGGCGATGATGCCAATGCACAATCGCCCTTCCATAGCGAAGTAAAGAATGCCTTAGTGGCCCTATCAAGCCGTGTCAAAACGTATTACATGCATGGCAATCGGGATTTTTTAGTAGGCAGTGCATTTTTGAAAAAAACAGGCATGACTTTATTGCCTGACCCCTGCACAGTTGAAATTGCCGGCGATCAATACACCTTGAGTCATGGCGATGGCTTATGTACTGCAGATAGCGGCTATCAGCTGTATCGCAGCTGGACGCGCAAGCCATCGATTCAACATTGGTTTTTACGCCTGCCACTTTCTTGGCGGCATGCGATTGCCGACCGCCTACGAAAAAATAGTAAAGCACAATATCGCCGTGATTCGCGCTTTAGCCTCGATGGTGCTAACCCAAAAGGTAATGTCACACTAGAAGCGTGTGCAGCGCTGGTTCGATCGCAATCAAGCCAGAAACTCATTCATGGTCATACCCACTTACCAGCTCGCCATCACGAGAGCCTGCACGACATAGAGTGGCAACGCTGGGTTCTATCCGACTGGGATTTAGATCATCCTGAAGCGTACTTGCCCAAAGCAAGTGCATTGCGCATTGATCAGCACGGTGTGCGTTACTTGGATTTAGTAAAAAACTAAATCACCCTGCGCTGGATTTACCTTTAGGCCTTGCTGTACTTGGCTAAGTGTTGCGCTAGCTGAGCAAAGATGCGGGGATTGCCTGCCATAATTTCACCACTATTCAAGTAGTTTTCTTCACCGCAGTAGGTGCCTACTAAACCGCCCGCTTCGGTTATGAGCAATGCTCCGGCTGCCATGTCCCACGGCTTTAAGCCGCTCTCAAAAAAACCGTCATAGCGCCCAGCTGCAACATAAGCCAAATCCAGCGAAGCAGCGCCAGGGCGGCGTAATCCAGCGCATTGCGCCGTCATATCGGCAAACATCTTTAAGTAGGTTTGCAGGTCTTGGTCTTCGCGATACGGAAAGCCCGTGCCCAGCAAACAAGTGCTCAAACGGGTTTGGCCTGCTACGCGCAAGCGACGACGATCCAAGTAGGTACCGCTTCCGCGGGTTGCGGTAAAGAGCTCATCGCGATTTGGATCGTATACCACCGCCTGCTGCGTGACCCCGCAAACAGAGAGGGCAATCGATACCGCGTATTGCGGAAAACCATGAATGAAATTGGTGGTGCCGTCTAGCGGATCGATGATCCAAACCGACTCTGCTCCAGGATTGTGTTCACCGGTTTCTTCTGCTAAAAAACCATGTGTTGGATAGGCATCGCTGAGGATTTCAATAATGGCTTCCTCGGCCGCTTTATCTACCTCCGTTACAAAATCGTTGTGCTGCTTACGATCAACCTGCAGTCGCTCTAAATTCAGAGAGGCGCGATTAATCACGTTTCCGGCACGACGGGCGGCCTTGATGGCCACATTCAACATGGGGTGCATATATAGTGGTGAACAAATTAAATAAGAACAAGCCCAAATCGAATACCGAGCTAACGGCTTGATTCTAAACGATCTGATAGCTATCCCATGAAAAACAAGGACGCCATGAGCCCAGTACTACCCCACGATCAGCGCACAGCAGATGCATTTGCCATGCTTAGGACGATCTTGGTTGAAACCAGTCACCCCGGCAATGTGGGGTCAACAGCGCGGGCATTAAAGACGATGGGCTTTCATGATCTCTGTTTAGTCAACCCAAAAACGCCAGGGATAGCCCATGAACCCGAAGCGGTAGCCTTGGCCAGTGGCGCCATGGATGTATTGGATGCAAGCTTAGTAGAGGCCGACTTGAATACTGCCGTAGCCGGCTGCACCTTGGTGCTCGGATTAACCAGCCGCGATCGTGAATTTGGCCCACCCGGTTTGGATTGGCTAGAAGCACGTGAGCGC
>CAMEXM010000032.1 GCA_945947155.1 Polynucleobacter meluiroseus
CTTTGAGAAAAAAGACATCCACATTCACTTTCCGGAGGGTGCAACACCCAAAGACGGGCCATCGGCTGGTATTGCCATCACCACTGCCTTAGTTTCGGTATTTACTGGGATTCCGGTGCGCTCCGATGTCGCCATGACAGGAGAGATTACGCTGCGTGGTGAGGTCTTGCCGATTGGCGGCCTGAAAGAAAAATTATTGGCTGCTCACCGCGGTGGAATCAAGCTCGCCTTGATTCCAGAAGAGAACGTCAAGGACTTAATTGACATCCCGGATAACGTCAAGAATGCAATCGAGATTGTTCCCGTGCGCTGGATCGATAAAGTGTTGGAACTTGCTTTAGAGCGCAATCCTGAAGCATTGCCGGATCCGAGTCCGGACGAGTTAGCCAAAAAGGCAGCGGAAGCAAGTAAAGCTGCTCCTGGCATTTCGGGTGGGGAAGTCTTAAAGCATTAATTGATCGCTGGGATCTACCCCTTTGTGCGCCTTAGGCATGGGCTTAATCTAAAAAATCAGCGCCCATGCTGGACTAAGGGTACAATTTCGGTTGATTTATGGGGCGCTTAGCTCAGTTGGTAGAGCGTCTGCCTTACACGCAGAATGTCGGCGGTTCGAGCCCGTCAGCGCCCACCATGCCCTATTCGTGATCTCGATTGGATTGCCCCGTATTTCGATTGCTCGCCACGCCCCGACATTTTTATAAACTCTGTGATCATTAATCGGTAAAGCCCATACATGTTAGATTCTATACGTCAGCACCGGCGATTCATGATGTTCTTTGTGCTGTTATTGATTGTTCCTTCTTTTGTTTTTTTCGGCGTATCCGGCTACACCGATTTCTTTGAGCAAGAAACCGACTTAATCAAGGTCAATGGCAAAGCCATTACCGCCCAAGAGGTCGATAACTCGACTAAGCGCCAGGCTGAGCGCGTTGGAGCTAATTCCCAAATTGCACAAAGCCTGCCGTTTCGCCAAGCAGTATTAGACGAGCTATTGCAGCAACGCCTCCTGGCTTTTGCAGTCAACAAACTACAGTTACGCATTGGCGATCAAGCGCTGACAAAAAACTTAGCCAATATTCCTGAGATCAAAGCACTCTATAAGCCGGATGGCAGCTTCGATAATGCCCGCTACCGTCAGCTTTTAGCCAATGCTGGAATGACAATTGAGCAGTTTGAGGGCGGCCAGCGTTTTGACTTGATGATTCAGCAATTTGTTACTTCTGCAGCGCGTACTGAATTGCCCGCGCCAAAATTAGCCAGTTTAATTTCCGCCCTGTATGAATCGGAGCGCCAAATCCAATCCATTCAATTTACGGCAGCTGAATTTGTTTCAAAAGCAAATCCCACCGAAGCCGAACTACAGGATTTTTATAAAGCCAATGCGCGCTTATTTGAAACCCCCGAGCGCATTGACATCGAATTTTTAGTGTTACGTGCCGACCCTAAGGAAGATGCCAAGGCCTTTGGTGAAAAAGCCGATCAGTTCGCCAATCTAACCTACGATCAGTCGGACAGCCTTAAGCCAGCCGCGGACAAGTTAAAGCTGAGTATTCAGTCGGCCAAAGGGGTCTCCCGCGGCGGTAAGGCAGGACTTCCAGCCGACCATCCGCTAAATAACCAAAAAGTTATTCAAGCGCTTTTTGGAGACGACGCCTTAAAAAATAAACGCAATACCGAATCAGTACAAATTGCCCCTGGCGTCTTTGTATCGGCGCGCGTTACCGAGTTACTTCCAGCGGAAGTATTGCCGTACAGTGCGGTAGCCAGTGAAGTCAAACGCCAGGTTACGGTGCGTAGTGCCGAAAAGCTGGCTAGCGCTGCTGCAGCAGAGCGCTTTATTGCTGCTGAAAAAAATCCATCGAGCGCTACTGGATTTGGTTCCCCCATTTGGGTCTCGCGCAACAAGCCAGGAAGTTTAATTGGCCCTGCGCTGGATGCCGTTATGGCAGTCGATCCCAGGAAGTTGCCTATGGTTGTCTCGATTGCGAACGCCGGATCAGGCACTACTTTGTATCGCATCGATCAAGTACGTCAACCTCCCGCAGTCGATACCAAAGTTCGGCAAGCGCAATCGCAACAAATTCAGGCTTTGGCTGCACAAGCGGAGTTTGTTGGGTTCATGTCGTATTGGCGAAATGAGGCCAACGTCAAAGTCATTAACCCCCTAAAGCAATCTAACTCGGGTAGTTCGGGCGGTTAATTCTTTTTGGGCATCAGTTGCCCATAAAACGGGGTGAGGGCAGTCCAAACATTCTGAAACAGAATGCTCTGCGCTGCCTCGTTCGGATGAATCCGGTCTGCCTGAAATAAGTCATTGCGCTGCGCGACGCCCTCCAAGAAAAAGGGCAGTAGCGCCACTTGCTGACTCTTTGCAATGCGGACAAAAAGCTGAGCGAACTGCTGGGTATATTCCTGGCCATAGTTTGGCGGGATGCGCATACCAATCAGCAGCACTTCGGCCCCTGATTTTTTACTCAACTCCACCATGGTACGTAGGTTCTTTTCCGTTTCGACCAGCGAAAGTCCACGTAGTGCGTCGTTTGCACCTAATTCAATAATCACCAACTTGGGCTTCTTCTGAGCCAATAATTTGGGGAGGCGCGTTAGACCTCCGGAAGTCGTTTCGCCACTGATGCTGGCATTCATGATCTCCCACTGACTTCCATCCTTGCTCAGGCGGCTTGCTAATAACGAGACCCAGCCACTACCACGTGCAATGCCATACTCCGCCGACAGGCTATCGCCCGTTACCAATAGGGTAGGTTTAGTAGGGTCTTGTGCTTGGGCTGGGCCGATTAATGTCAGCCCGAGTAAGATGGTAGCAATGCAAAATTTCAAGCGATATTCCTTATGAGCAATCAATCGGTCGTGCTGCATGCTCAGCAGCTAGGCAAGGCGGTCCAGACCAGCGACGGACCACTTACTATTTTGCATGACATTTCATTTAGCGTCTGCGCCGGAGAAAGCGTTGCGATTGTGGGTGCATCCGGATCAGGAAAAAGCACCTTACTCAGCATACTTGCTGGCTTAGATACTCCTAGCAGCGGTCTAGTTGAGCTTGTGGGTGAAAATCTTGCCCAGCTCAATGAAGACGGTCGGGCCCAATTACGCGGTAAACAAGTTGGTTTTGTGTTTCAGTCGTTTCAGCTGATACCGCACCTCAGCGCGCTAGAGAACGTGATGTTGCCCTTGGAACTGCGCGGTGTATCTCTGCACGAAGCTCGAGAACAAGCCTGCTATTGGCTGGATAAGGTGGGCTTAAGCGCGCGGCTCAATCACTTCCAGAAAACATTATCGGGCGGCGAACAGCAGCGTGTTGCCTTAGCCCGTGCGTTTGTTGGTAAGCCAGCTATTTTGTTTGCGGATGAACCGACTGGCAGCTTAGATCAGGCCAGTGGTGGCAGGGTCATAGACCTCTTATTTGACCTAAACCAGGCCAATGGGTCGACCCTGATTTTGGTGACGCACGATGCGGTTTTGGCGGGGCGTTGCGCTCGCCAACTGCACCTTCAAGGCGGGGTCTTGCTAGCCGAGTAAAAATACGGGGTTTTTTAGTCCAAACCTTATAATTACGGCATGTCTTTTTTCCGTTGTTTGCCTGGGGCCGATGCCCTGTCAGCCTTCCGCCAACAGCGGCTTTTGGCTTCGCTTGCAGAGCAGGGCATTCTTGTTTCGGCCATACAGGCGCAATACCTTCATTTCGTATGGTCCGATATTGAGCTGAGTGCTCCCCAGCTATTGGTTTTAGAAGGTCTTTTAAGTTACGGCACCCCTTTTGTTCTAGCAGAACCTAAAGCAGGTTGGTTGGCCGGTCTTGGTAAGTCCCCGCAGCCATCGCAGGCTATAGCGATTCCCCGTTTTGGTACGGTCTCGCCATGGGCCAGTAAAGCAACCGATATAGCCCATCAATGCGGTCTACAGTTGCTGCGCATTGAGCGTGGCATCCAATACACTTGGGTTGCTCAAAGCATCTTAAGTACACAACAGCAGAAAACGGTATTGCTTGCCTTGCATGACCGCATGACTGAAACCGTAGTGGATTCGGTTGATGCGGTAACGCCGCTCTACCAAACCCTAGAAGATCGTCCGCTGCTGCGGATACCGGTAATGGCTGAGGGTGAAGCTGCGCTAGAAAAAGCCAATGTCGAGTTGGGTCTTGCGCTATCGGAAGACGAAATTACTTACCTTGCAGAAAACTTTAAACGCCTTGGCCGCGATCCCAGCGATGTTGAGCTCATTATGTTTGCCCAAGCCAATAGCGAACATTGCCGCCACAAAATCTTCAATGCCTCATGGACAATTGATGGCAAAGAGCAGGATATCTCCTTATTTGGGATGATACGCAATACCCATCGCCTGCAACCGAAGGGAACCATCGTTGCGTATTCGGATAACTCGGCCGTAATGGAGGGTTGCGAAGCACAAACCTGGGCCCCACAAGGCGCTGATCAGCGCTACCAAAAAGAGCAACGGCTAACCCATACCTTGATGAAGGTGGAGACGCACAACCATCCTACTGCAATCGCTCCCTTTCCTGGAGCGTCGACCGGCGCCGGCGGCGAAATCCGTGATGAGGGTGCAACGGGCATTGGTGGCAGACCCAAAGCCGGCCTCACCGGTTTTTCGGTATCAAACCTAAATATACCTACGAGTAATATGCCGTGGGAGATGCCGCACTATGGCAAGCCCGACCGGATTGCTGCGCCACTGCAAATCATGATCGAAGGACCGCTGGGCGGAGCCGCTTTCAATAATGAATTCGGACGGCCGATTCTGGGTGGCTATTTCCGAGTATTTGAACAAACCATCAATGGCGTGCGCCACGGTTATCACAAGCCCATCATGATTGCCGGTGGCATTGGCAATATTGATGCAATCCATACTGCTAAAAAAGAAATTAAAGCAGGGCATTTGCTGGTTCAGTTGGGTGGCCCCGGTATGCGCATTGGGATGGGCGGTGGCACAGCTAGTTCCATGGCAACGGGCAGCAATGCCGCTGATTTGGATTTCAATTCAGTGCAGCGCGGCAACCCGGAGATCGAACGCCGTGCGCAAGAAGTGATTAATGCCTGCCGCGCTATGGGTGAAGCGAACCCCATTATTTCAATTCACGACGTGGGTGCTGGCGGTTTATCAAATGCCTTTCCAGAACTAGCCGATGGCGCTGGACTGGGCGCCGACTTTCAGTTGCGTAGCATCCTGCTGGAAGAGAGCGGCATGAGTCCCGCAGAGATTTGGTGCAACGAATCACAAGAGCGCTATGTCTTGGCCATTGATGCTGGCGACTTAGACTTACTTACCGCTTTGTGCGCGCGTGAGCGTTGTCCCATTTCAGTCGTAGGACATGCAACGACCGAGCGGCAGTTACGCTTAAGCGATTCCAAGGTAAATGGCGCTTCTGATTCTGCATTTCCAATTGATATGCCGATGGACGTATTGCTTGGTAAGCCCCCTAAAATGCACCGCGACGTTACGCACCTTGAACAGCAATTTGCTGAGCTTGATGTCAGCGATGCCAAGCTGGAAGAGTGCATTGCATGGGTTTTGCAACAGCCGACCGTAGCGAGTAAATTATTTTTGATTACTATTGGTGATCGGACGGTTGGCGGCCTCAATGCGCGCGACCAACTGGTTGGTCCATGGCAAGTTCCGGTTGCCGATTGCGCCGTGACACTAATGGATTATGTTGGTTATCGCGGCGAAGCCATGTCGATGGGTGAGCGTACCCCCATCGCCGTCATCGATGCGCCCGCAGCGGCCCGCATGGCGGTCGGCGAAGCCATTACCAATTTGTTGGCAGCTGATATTGATGGACTTGATACCGTGAAGTTATCGGCAAACTGGATGGCCGCTTGTGGCAAGCCGGGCGAAGATGCCAAGCTTTTTGACTCGGTCAAAGCAGTCGGCATGGAACTGTGTCCAGCACTCGGCATATCCATTCCGGTAGGTAAGGACTCCTTATCGATGGCTACGGAGTGGCCTGATGGGAACGATACCAAAAAGGTGATTTCACCTGTCTCATTGGTCATCTCGGCATTTGCACAGGTAAGGGATGCACGCAAAACTAGCACACCGCTTTTGCAACGCGAAGATCATGGGCAGCCACTTGACACCGAACTTATTCTAATTGACTTGGGTCGCAGTAAAAATCGCATGGCCGGCAGCATACTGGCCCAAGTTCTCAATCAATCCGGCAAAACAGCGCCGGATCTGGATAATCCGAATGACCTCAAGGCAATGGCAAGTGTAATCATGGCATTACGCGCTGCGGGTCAGCTCTTGGCCTACCATGACCGTTCGGATGGCGGACTGCTCGCAACCATTGCTGAAATGGCCTTTGCTTCCCACTGCGGCATTTCTATTAATGTGGATATGATTGCAGTCGACTTAACTCAAGAACCCGATTATGGGGATGCAAAAAATTGGGTGCAGCAAGTGTCTGGTCGCCGTCATGAGCAGACGATTCGAGCGCTCTTTAACGAAGAGCTGGGTGCAGTCATTCAGGTGCGGCGTGCTGATCGGGATGCCGTATTTGCAGTATTGCGTAACCACGGATTAAGTGCCTGCAGCCATGTGATTGGGAAACCCAATACGACGGGCCGAATTGAGATTTGGCGTGATGCCAAAAGCATCTATGCAGAGCCGCGAGAAGTCTTGCACAAGGTATGGCAAACCACCAGTTGGCAAATCGCTCGTCTGCGCGATAACCCGTCCTGTGCCGATAGTGAATATGCCTTACTCGAAGACATCGATGATCCAGGCCTTGTGCCAACGCTAACATTTGATGCGGCGGAGGATGTCTCTGCCCCATTTGTGAATAAAGGCGCTCGCCCCAAAATGGCGATTTTGCGCGAGCAGGGTGTTAACTCCCATGTCGAAATGGCCTATGCCATGGATTGGGCTGGGTTTGATGCGTACGATGTTCATATGTCAGACCTCATCGCCGGTAAGGTGCGCTTAGAGAGCTTCCGGGGTCTCGTTGCCTGTGGCGGATTTAGTTACGGCGATGTACTCGGTGCAGGCGAAGGCTGGGCTAAAACCATTTTGTTTAATGCGCAATTACGTGAACAATTTTCCACCTTCTTTAATCGCTCGGATAGCTTTGCTTTGGGCGTCTGCAACGGTTGCCAGATGATGAGTAACCTTGCTGGGATCATTCCAGGTGCCGATGCATGGCCCAAGTTCACTCGCAATCAATCCGAGCAATACGAAGCTCGGCTCGTGATGGCAGAAGTTGTCAAGTCGCCATCCATTCTGCTCCAAGGCATGGAAGGCAGTCGGATTCCCATTGCCATTGCGCATGGCGAAGGCTTTGCCAACTTTGGTCTGCAAGGCGATTTAGGAAAATTGCAAGCAAGCGGCTTGGCTGCCTTGCGTTTTGTGGATCACTGCGGCAATCCAACCGAGACCTACCCAATGAACCCCAATGGCTCACCCGGCGGCTTAACTGGTGTTACAACGCAAGATGGGCGGTTTACTGTGATGATGCCCCATCCTGAGCGCGTGTTCCGCACGGCACAGATGAGTTGGGCACCAAGTGATTGGCTGCAAACCCCCGATGGGGCAAGTCCATGGATGCGCCTATTCCGTAACGCCCGTCGTTGGGTAGGGTAATGAAAGCATTGATGTCATGCTGATGGAGCCGGTGACCTTTTCTGAATCCGGCGGCATACGCTATTTGCATTTTGGCACGGAGTTAATTCAAGGGGCGATGCGCATACGTGACCCCAATGCCATTTACCTGGAATACAACCAGCAGATGATGGCTTGGCTTTTGTTTCTGCAGAGCAATCCCGGAATGCAGGTTGCCCAGCTGGGCCTAGGCACTGGCGCGCTGACTAAATTTACCCATCTGTATTGCCCTGCTGTCAAAAACACCGTAGTGGAAATCAATCCTGCAGTCATCGTTGCGGCACGCAGTATGTTTTTTTTACCGGGCGACGATCGGCGTCTCAAAACCATGCAAATCGATGCGCACGCATTTGTTCATGATGAGCGATTTCATAATCACTTTGACGCACTCCAAGTTGACCTGTACGATGCCATTTGCGACGGTCCCTCGGCTAGCTCGCTTGACTTTTATACTGGCTGTTATGACCTGCTGAAGTCGCCTGGCGTCTTAACGGTCAATCTATTTTCTCGGCATAAAAGCTTTGATATCAACCTAAACCATATCTGCGAAGCCTTTGGCGACCGTGTATTGCTTTTTCCCGAATCACACGACTGCAATGTAGTGGCAATGGCTTTTAAAGGGCCACCCTTGTGCGTAGAGTGGACTGACATTGCCAAGCGCGCCAAACTGATTAAAGAAAAAACCGGCCTAGAGACAGCATCCTGGGCTTCTGGCTTGCGGCATGCCAATGCTAAACAAGAAAACGCGCTCAATATTTAAAGTCAGGCGAGTCAATTCGCCTTGGGTAAAAAAATTAAGGGGATCCATGATCCCCTTATTTCAAGTAACGAACTGCTAGCTACTGTTGTGAATTGCTTTGCCTATACCGTGACGGTATCTGCTACATCACTAAAAGACTTAATCTTGTCAAAGTTCATATAACGGTATACCTCGCTGGCTTTCGCATTGAGCGAACCTAACTGATCAAGGTACTCTTGCATTGTCGGAATGCGCCCAAGTAACGCCGCTACTGCAGAGAGTTCAGCAGAGGCCAAGAAAACATTGGTATCAATGCCTAAGCGATTAGGAAAGTTGCGAGTTGAGGTTGAAACGGCGGTAGCACCTTTGCGCATCGATGCTTGATTGCCCATGCACAGGGAGCAGCCTGGCGCTTCCATACGGGCACCCGTGCGTCCGAGAATGCCGTAATAACCTTCTTCGGTCAAAACCATGGCATCCATCTTGGTTGGTGGTGCAATCCAGAGGCGGGTTGGGATGTCCGTTTTACCCTCAAGCACTTTGCCGGCGGCGCGGAAGTGACCAATATTGGTCATGCAGGAGCCAATAAAGACTTCATCGATTTTGGTTCCCGATACTTCAGAGAGGAATTTCACATCGTCTGGATCATTTGGACAAGCCAAAATTGGTTCTTTGATTTCGTTGATATCGATTTCAATAATCTCGGCATAGTCTGCGTTGGCATCCGCTTTGAGCAACTGCGGATTGGCAATCCAGGCTTCCATAGCCTTAATACGACGACCTAAGGTGCGCGCATCCTCGTAGCCATTGGCAATCATCCACTTCATCAAAGTGATATTTGAGCGCATGTACTCAATAATCGGCTCTTTATTCAGGTGCACTGTACAGCCACCAGCAGAACGTTCTGCAGAAGCATCCGACAATTCAAATGCTTGTTCTACTTTGAGGTCAGGCAAGCCTTCGATCTCTAAAATGCGGCCAGAGAAAATATTCTTCTTGCCTTGTTTTGCAACAGTTAGTAAACCGCGCTTGATGGCATACAAAGGGATGGCGTTAACTAAGTCACGCAGGGTGATGCCAGGCTGCATATTGCCTTTGAATCGAATGAGGACTGATTCAGGCATATCGAGTGGCATGACGCCAGTCGCCGCAGCAAATGCAACTAAGCCCGAGCCGGCTGGGAAGGAAATGCCAATGGGGAAGCGGGTATGGCTGTCGCCGCCAGTACCGCAGGTATCAGGAAGCAAAAGGCGATTAAGCCAGCTATGAATTACGCCATCACCCGGACGCAAGGAAACACCACCGCGATTGGTCATGAAGGACGGTAATTCATGATGAGTACGAATATCAACTGGCTTGGGGTAGGCCGAGGTATGGCAGAAGGACTGCATCATCAGGTCGGTTGAAAAGCCAAGGCAAGCCAAATCCTTGAGCTCATCGCGGGTCATTGGACCGGTGGTGTCTTGTGAGCCAACAGTAGTCATGTGCGGTTCGCAGTAGGTGCCAGGCCGAACCCCTTGACCTTCTGGCAAGCCACAAGCACGGCCCACCATCTTTTGGGCCAAGCTAAAGCCTTTTTTATTGTCTGGCGGGCTGATGGGTAGACGGAACTCTGTCGATGCGGGCAGGCCTAACGCAGCGCGCGCTTTGGCAGTCAGTCCACGACCGACGATCAGCGGAATGCGGCCACCGGCACGCACTTCATCCAAAATCACGGGCGACTTGAGTGAAAATGCAGCAATCTCGGTACCGTTTTTAAACGCCTTACCTTCGTAAGGGCGCAACTCAATCACATCGCCCATATTCATTTGGTCGACATCCAGTTCAATTGGCAATGCGCCAGCATCTTCCATGGTGTTAAAGAAGATAGGGGCAATCTTGGTGCCAAGGCAAACGCCGCCAAAACGTTTGTTGGGAACGAAGGGAATATCTTGACCGGTCCACCAGAGAACCGAGTTAGTTGCAGACTTGCGTGAGGATCCCGTACCAACCACATCGCCGACGTATGCAATTTGATGGCCTTTTTTCTGCAGCAGCTCAATTTGCTTCATGGGCCCGCGCACGCCAGTTTCATCAGGCTCAATACCAGTGCGGGGATTTTTCAGCATGACAGTGGCATGCAGTGGAATATCAGGGCGGCTCCATGCATCGGGTGCAGGAGAAAGGTCGTCGGTGTTGGTCTCACCGGTAACTTTAAACACGGTCAAGGTCATGCTCTCTGGAACGGCGGGGCGGCTTGTAAACCATTGTGCATCGGCCCAGCTTTGCATTACCGCTTTTGCATGGGCGTTGCCTTTCTCTGCCATCTCTTGAACGTCATTAAAGTAATCAAACATCAAGAGGGTTTTCTTGAGCGCCTCGGCAGCAGCAGCCGCACACTCTGCATCGGCTAATAATTCAACCAGTGGGGCAATGTTATAGCCGCCCAGCATGGTACCGAGTAGTTCAGTCGCCTTAGTGCGGGAAATTAAAGGTGACTTATCGGCCCCCTTGGCAACTGCAGCTAAAAATTCGGCTTTTACTTTGGCGGCCTCATCAACGCCAGCGGGAACGCGGTAGCTTATTAGATCAACCAACTCGGCCTCTTTGCCTTTTGGGGGATTTTTTAGCAAACCAATCAGCTCAGCAGTCTGATCTTTGGTTAAGGGCAGGGCAGGGATGCCAAATGCTGCGCGTTCTGCAACATGGGCGTTGTAAGCTTCTAACATCGCGTTTCCTATGTATAAGGGGTTGTCAATCAAATGGCAATGCGAGATCGGCAAGGAGCTTGACCTCAATCCAATCAATTGTAATGTTTTGGCTCGTTTATGGACAATAAAATTTGTAAAAAACGCTATTAAATCGACCTAGATAAGCTAATTTAATGCCCAAAAGACCCTAAAGGGTATGTTCAGCCTTTAGAGCCCAAACCAGCGCAATCACCCACCCAATTAAAGACCAGCCCAAAAACAGATTGAGGGCAAAAATGGCGCCAGTATTGATTCGTTTTTTATAAAACGCAATCGCAAAGGGTAAAAAATAGAACAGAGACAGAATGGTAATTAAAAGGGCAAATACAAAGCGCATGACTGCATACTCTCTATCCCCTTGAGATAAATGGGGATTTGACTTTAAACCGTCATTTTACTGCCGGGCCCAAATTTTGGATTCTGATCAAGGTATCGGTATAATTAGAATTTCCAACAGAGCCAAAGCGCGATGACCAAATACGTTTTTGTCACTGGTGGCGTAGTTTCTTCCCTAGGGAAAGGAATTGCAGCCGCCTCGCTTGCCGCGATTCTCGAATCCCGCGGCCTGAAAGTCACCCTCCTAAAACTAGATCCTTACATTAACGTTGATCCGGGTACCATGAGCCCATTTCAGCACGGCGAAGTCTTTGTGACGGAAGACGGCGCAGAGACCGATTTGGATCTGGGCCATTACGAGCGCTTTGTATCAGCCAAGATGCGCAAGAGCAATAACTTTACAACCGGTCAGATTTACGAATCAGTGATCCGTAAGGAGCGTCGTGGAGAGTACCTTGGCAAGACAGTGCAGGTGATTCCGCACATTACCAATGAAATTCAGGCCTTTGTTGAGCGAGGCGCCAAAGCTAGTCATGATGGTCAAGTGGATATTGCCATTTGCGAAATTGGCGGGACCGTTGGTGATATTGAATCCCTGCCGTTTTTAGAGGCTGCGCGCCAAATGAGTCTGCGCTTGCCGCCCCACAGCTGTGCCTTTGTCCACCTGACTCTGGTTCCCTACCTGGTCAGTGCTGGGGAGCTGAAAACAAAGCCAACCCAGCACTCCGTGCAAAAGTTGCGCGAAATTGGCATCATGCCGACCGTTTTGCTGTGCCGCGCCGATCGCCCGATTCCAGAGGATGAGCGAGCAAAGATTTCCTTATTCTCGAACGTACGGGAAGAGTCGGTCATCTCCGTGTGGGATGTCGATACGATTTACAAAATTCCACAGATGCTGCACGAGCAAGGCATGGATGATCTGATCTGCCGTGAACTACAAATTGAAGCAAAACCAGCCGATCTCTCTGTATGGACGCATTTGGTTTATGAGATGGAAAATCCCCAACATGAAGTCACGATTGGCATGGTTGGTAAGTATGTTGACTTAACCGAGTCCTATAAATCCTTAATTGAAGCCTTACGGCACGCCGGTATTCATAACCACACCCGTGTGAATATTCGCTACATCGATTCAGAGCAGGTAGAAAAAGATGGGGTTGATTGCCTCGCCAATCTCGATGCTGTTCTTGTACCGGGTGGTTTTGGTAAGCGCGGTACCGAAGGAAAAATTGCTGCTATCCGTTATGCACGTGAAAATCGCATTCCTTACCTCGGCATTTGCTTAGGCATGCAATTGGCAGTAATCGAGTTTGCTCGCCATGTAGCCCACATTGCTAGGGCCAACAGTACCGAGTTTGATCCTGAAACAGCGCACCCGGTAGTGGCGCTCATTACAGAATGGCTTGACCGCGAAGGTCGCGTTGAAAAACGGGGTGATGACTCGGATTTGGGCGGCACGATGCGTTTAGGTTCGCAGCGCTGCCCAGTGAAAGCGAATACCCTGGCGCACACCATTTATGGCGATGAAGTAAACGAACGTCATCGCCACCGTTATGAGGTCAATAATATTTACGTCCCTCGTTTAGAGGAGTCTGGACTGGTTATCTCAGCTCGCACTCCAACCGAGTCATTGCCCGAGATGATGGAGCTACCCAAGGCGATGCATCCCTGGTTCTTTGGCGTGCAGTTTCACCCTGAATTTACCTCGACGCCCCGCGATGGACATCCACTCTTTTTAGCTTATATTAAAGCGGCGTTGGTACACCACGATGCAAACCAAGCGGTGGCAGCATGAAACTCTGTGGATTTGATGTCGGTCTTGATCGACGTTTCTTCTTAATTGCTGGCCCCTGCGTGATTGAGTCTGAGCAGTCGGCATTGGACATTGCCAGCACGCTGAAAGAAATCACAACCTCACTTGGTATTCCATTTATTTATAAATCCTCTTTTGACAAAGCCAATCGAACCTCAGGCAGCTCCTTTCGGGGTCTTGGCATGGAAAAGGGTTTAGCGATTTTGGCTAAAGTCCGCAAGGAGATCGGCGTACCGATTTTGACGGACGTGCATGACATTAGCGAAATTGCCTCAGTCGCTGCGGTGGTGGATGTGATGCAAACACCGGCTTTTTTATGCCGCCAGACTGACTTTATTCGGGCTTGCGCGCAAAGCGGTAAACCCGTGAATTTTAAGAAGGGTCAGTTTCTGTCTCCGCATGAGATGCTTAATGTGATACAGAAGGCGCGTGATGCGGCAGCAGAAGTAAATGTGCCGGATCAATTTATGGTTTGCGAACGCGGCGCCTCCTTTGGTTACAACAATTTAGTGTCGGATATGCGCAGCCTTGCCATCCTGCGTCAAACCCATGCGCCAGTCGTGTTTGATGCAACCCATTCTGTGCAGTTGCCAGGCGGGCAGGGCGGCAGTAGCGGCGGACAGCGTGAATTTGTCCCTGTGTTGGCGCGCGCTGCAATGGCAGTCGGTATTAGTGGCCTTTTCATGGAGACTCATCCTGACCCAGCAAAGGCGCTATCCGATGGGCCAAATGCAGTGCCATTAAATCGCATGAAGGAATTATTGGAATCGCTTGTTGCAATCGATGCGGTTGTGAAGAAAAGCGGTACTTTTTTAGAAGAGCAGTTTTGAGGAGAAGTTCATGAGCGCCATCGTCGATATTATTGGTAGAGAAATTTTAGATTCACGCGGTAATCCAACGGTAGAGTGCGATGTGCTTCTTGAGTCTGGTGTGATGGCTCGGGCTGCAGTTCCATCGGGCGCCTCTACCGGCTCACGTGAAGCGATTGAGATGCGCGATGGCGATGCCGAGCGCTATTTAGGTAAGGGCGTTCTCAAGGCCGTTCAAAACATCAATACCGAAATTGCTGAAGCGGTAATGGGGCTCGATGCCAGTGAGCAAGCTTTTCTGGACCGCACCATTAATGAACTCGATGGTACTCATAACAAAGCGCGTCTTGGTGCAAACGCCACTTTAGCTGTCTCCATGGCCGTGGCGCGCGCTGCTGCAGAAGAGGCTGGTTTGCCTTTGTACCGCTATTTCGGCGGCTCCGGTGCCATGCAACTTCCAGTTCCCATGATGAACATCGTCAATGGCGGTGCGCATGCAAACAATAGCTTAGATATTCAAGAATTCATGATTATGCCGGTGGGTACTGAAACCTTCCGTGAGGCATTGCGTTGTGGCGCCGAAATCTTCCACGCCCTCAAGAAAATTCTGCACGATAAAAATATGCCAACATCAGTTGGTGATGAGGGCGGCTTTGCGCCAAACTTTACCAGTAATAAAGAGTGCCTAGAGACTATTTTGCTTGCCATCGAAAAAGCCGGCTACAACGCGGGCGAGGATGTTCTCCTTGCGCTGGATTGCGCTGCGAGTGAATTTTATAAAGATGGCAAATACCACCTCGCCGGTGAAGGTCTGCAGCTTAGCTCGAGTGAATTTTCGGATTACTTAGGTAATTTAGCCGATCAGTTTCCCATTGTTTCGATCGAAGACGGTATGCACGAGAGCGACTGGGATGGCTGGGCTGACCTAACGCAAAAGCTGGGCAAAAAGATTCAGTTGGTTGGTGATGATTTATTTGTCACCAATACGCGCATCCTAAAAGAAGGTATCGAGAAGGGCGTTGCTAATTCGATCCTCATCAAGATTAATCAAATCGGCACGCTAACTGAAACCTTTGCCGCAATTGAAATGGCCAAGCGCGCCAATTACACTGCTGTTATTTCCCATCGCTCTGGCGAAACCGAAGACAGTACGATTGCGGATATTGCGGTTGGTACCAATGCAGGGCAGATTAAAACCGGCTCGCTGTCGCGTTCAGATCGGATCGCTAAGTACAACCAGTTATTGCGTATTGAAGAAGACTTGGGTGATGTCGCTACTTATCCCGGTAAATCGGTTTTTTATAACCTGAAAAAATAAAAGTCGACTTTCCAAAGTCATGCGACTCATTATTTATTCCATGTTTGGTTTGCTGATCGCAATCCAATACCCGCTCTGGTTAGGGAAGGGTGGCTGGTTCAAGGTATATGAAATGGAGCAGCAACTCAAAGAGCAAAAAGAGCTCAATCAGGCATTGGCTCTGCGCAATACAAAGCTAGCGGGCGATGTCAATGATTTGAAATCCGGCACGCGTGCCATTGAAGAACGTGCCCGGGCGGAACACGGCATGCTCAAAGAGGGGGAGTACTTTGTGCAAATTCTGCCTAGCGACAAATCAGTAGCGCAAGCAAAGCAGGATGCGCTCGCTAAAGAGACGCAAAAACCGCAGTAAGCTAATGCCCTCCCGATGGCGGCCTGGTCGCATCGGTAAGTAATTCAGTTTTGAATACCTGAATGCAATCCACCGCATCAAATCGGTAGCTCTTGCCGCAAAATTCGCACCCCGTTTCAACGGCACCTTGTTCAGCGAGAATGCCATTGACTTCCTCTTCGCCTAGCATGCGCAAGACATCGGCCACCTTTTGGCGCGAACAGCGGCAGGCGAACTGAACTGGTCGTGTTGGAAAGGCCCGCACCCCAGCTTCGCTGGATTCATTTAAAAAGAGTCTACGCAGTGTGGTCTCGGGACTGAGTTGCAGTAACTCGTCGTTGGTAATAGTTTCCCCCAAGGCCTGAATGCGACTCCAGCCTTCCGCTGCCGTTTGCGGATCGAGGTGCACATGCCCACCAGAATTGGGTAAACGTTGTAGTAGTAAACCGCCCACGGTTTTTTCATTGGAAGCGAGCCAGATGCGGGTTTCTAATTGTTCTGAATGGCGCATATAAAGCATGATGGCTTCGGCTGCATTTTTTACAGGAACAGCAATGCCATTTTGGTCTTGTTGCAGAGCAACGATGCCTTGATACGGCGGCTGTCCAGGCTGGCGGTCGCTTGGGTCTAGGGTAATTACAAGGCGGCCAGTATTGGCGGCATCCAGCAAATCGGCTAGCGTGGCGTTCGGGTCTATCTCGGAAGACTCTACCGATAACTTAACCGTGGCACGCATGGTGAGGTTCGAGCTGCACTCGACTACCAAAAGAGAAATCGGACCCTTGCTTTGCGCCTGAATAATCAAGGTGCCATCAAATTTAAGGCTGGCACTGAGTAAAGTCGCAGCGGCGACAAAATCTCCCAGAATCTGACGGATAACCGGAGGGTCATCGCGCCGCTCCAATACCAACTGCCATGCAGTGCTAATCGACACAATTTCGCCGCGGACGGGAGCGCCATCACATACAAAGACAAGTAATTCATTCATGGTCCAAAGTATCCTTGGTTTTGCCTTGATTTGCTTGACCTGAGATAATACTGACTATGTCTATACGTACCCGATTTGCTCCTAGTCCGACTGGCTTTATCCACCTCGGCAATCTCCGTAGCGCACTATATCCATGGGCGTTTGCACGCCACCATGGCGGTGCTTTTATTCTCCGCATTGAAGATACCGACCTTGAGCGCTCATCCCAAGAGGCAGTGGATGTCATCATCGACGGTATGGCATGGCTTGGCCTTGATATCGATGAAGGCCCAATCTATCAAATGCAGCACATGGATCGCTACCGTGAAGTGATTGCCGAGATGCTGAAATCAGGCCTTGCATACCCTTGCTATATGAGTGAAGCGGAACTCAATGCCTTGCGCGATCAGCAAATGGCTAATAAAGAGAAGCCGCGCTATAACGGCCTGTGGCGACCAGAGCCTGGCAAAGTCTTGCCACCTTTACCGGAAGGTGTATTGCCGGTGATTCGCTTTAAAAATCCAATTGGCGGCTCTGTCATTTGGCAAGATGCGGTTAAAGGCCAAATCGAAATCAGCAATGACGAACTCGATGATCTTGTTATTGCCAGACCCGATGGCACACCGACGTATAACTTTTGCGTCGTAGTGGACGATATTGATATGAAGATCACCCATGTAATTCGGGGTGACGATCATGTCAATAACACCCCCCGTCAAATTAATATCATGCGCGCTTTGGGTGGCACGCCACCGATTTATGCCCATCTGCCAACTGTCCTCAATGAGGAAGGTGAAAAGATGAGTAAGCGCAATGGCGCAATGAGTGTGCGCGATTACCAGCGCGAAGGGTATTTGCCTGAAGCCATTCTGAATTATTTAGCGCGCTTGGGCTGGGCTCACGGCGATGCCGAAGTCTTCACTCGGGATCAATTTGTGGGCTGGTTTGATTTGGATCATTTAGGACGCTCGCCAGCACAGCACAACCCTGAAAAGTTACTTTGGCTTAATCACCATTACATCCAGCACAGTGATGCGACCAAATTGGCAGAGCAAGTCAAACCATTTGCTTTAGAACGCGGGATAGTTATTCCGAACGCAGATCAGGGCCCTGACTTTGTTCAGGTGGTGGGGCTTCTCAAGGACCGCGCCAATACCTTGCTGAAAATTGCCGATGGCGCCAAGCTGTTTTATTTGCCAGCGCCGACCCTTTCGCAACACGAAATCGATGCCAATATTCCAGCTAATATTCGCCCGGCATTGGCTGATTTGATTCTGGCAATTGACGCCAGCGATGGTAGCAAAGAGGGGTTTTCTGGCGCATTTAAGACGGCCTTAGCAAAGCATGAACTGAAGATGCCAGCCTTGGCTATGCCGGTTCGCTACGCCTTATTTGCTACCACCCAAACCCCAGCAATCGATGCCGTCTTGGTTATCCTGGGTAAGGCCGAAACCCTGCAGCGCCTAAGAAGGGTGCTTGCCACCGAAAAATAGGGCGAACACGTAAAAATAGGCTAAAATCTTGGATTGTTTTAAATGTCTTGTGTTGTTGTGGCAGTTTCAACGCGAGATTATGGGGGTATAGCTCAGCTGGGAGAGCGCTTGCATGGCATGCAAGAGGTCAGCGGTTCGATCCCGCTTATCTCCACCAGCATTTAGAATAGCAGCACATGCAGCAATGGTAGTCCATGGTCCCCATCGTCTAGAGGCCTAGGACATCACCCTTTCACGGTGAGTACGGGGGTTCGAATCCCCCTGGGGACGCCAGATTTTTTGTAGTAATGGAGCGGTAGTTCAGTTGGTTAGAATATCGGCCTGTCACGCCGAGGGTCGCGGGTTCGAGTCCCGTCCGCTCCGCCAATTTGTCAAGTAGAAAGGGGCCCTGGAGGCCTCTTTTTATTAATTAACCACAATTTTCCCCACATTCATTCCTCAAAACGCTCTCTGGTTAGGGGTGAACTGCTGTCAATTTAGGTCCACTACCAAAGAGAGTATTTCTATAGTAAATCATTGCAGCAACATGGGTTGATTTTGGATTAATTGGGGTACTTGGGTTTGGGGTGCTGGTGGTCTGTAACC
>CAMEXM010000033.1 GCA_945947155.1 Polynucleobacter meluiroseus
TAGCCGGGGTACTGCTCGATTTGGGTATCAGCTCGCCACAGGTAGACGAAGCCGAACGGGGATTTTCATTTCGCCGCGATGGACCGCTTGATATGCGCATGGACACCACAACCGGATTGACCGCAGCACAGTGGCTGAATCAAGCGAGTGTGGATGATATTGCGCACGTGATTAAAACCTATGGCGAAGAGCGTTTTGCATTACCTATTGCTAAAGCAATCATTGCGCGCCGGGAATTACCACAGCCATTAACGACAACTATGGAATTGGCAAACTTGGTTGCTGGCGTTATCAAAAAACGAGAGCCAGGACAAGATCCAGCAACGCGTACATTTCAAGCGCTGCGCATCTTCATCAATAAAGAATTAGATGATTTGGCCTTGGGGCTTCAAGCGGCCTTGGAGTTGCTCAAGCCAGGCGGACGCTTAGTTGTCATTAGCTTTCACTCGCTAGAAGACCGCATCGTAAAGCAGTTCATGCAAATGCATTCAGCGGTAGAGGTGCCACGCGGTTTACCGATTCGGGCAAAAGATTTACCGCAGGGTCAATTAGAACTTATCTCTAGGGTCAAGCCAAGCAATACCGAGGTCAGCGAAAACCCACGAGCACGTTCCGCAGTAATGCGGGTAGCACAAAAACGCAGCGCAGAAGACGGTCTGATCTACCGACGACAGGTGAGTCAATGAATCGCGCTACGTTGACCTTACTCGCTTTGTTATTGATCTGTGCACTATCGCTGGTATCTGCACAGCAGCGTGGCCGTAAATTAGTAACTGCAATTGAGCGTGCGCAAATAGAAGAGCGCAAACTAAATCAAGAATGGCTTCGTCTTGAATACGAGCAACGTAATTTATCGAAATCGGCACGGATTCGGGATACGGCTCGCAATCAGCTCAACATGAGTCCCATCGCACCCAATCGAACCATTTATCTGCGAGAAGAGCGGTGAAGCGAGTCGGATTCTCAACCACCCCTAATTTAGTTTTGCGTCTGCCTATGTGGCGGTCGCGCCTAATGCTTTTTATGTTGTTCGTTGGGTTTGTTGCGCTGGTGCTGCGTGCACTTTGGATTCAGGGACCTGGTAATGCTTTTTATGAAGCAAAGGCAGTCAAGGGAACGCAGCGTGAACTGGAGATGTCGGCTAGTCGCGGAAAAATATTGGACCGCAACGGGCAGGTTATTGCAACTAGCCTTGAGGCAAAGGCAGTAATTGCCTATAACGATACGATTCCAAAAGATTTATCCGATGAAAAAATTAAGCAGCTTGCAGCCTTGCTTGAAATGCGTGAGGTAGATGTTAGAAAAAAGTTAAAAGACGAACGTAGTCAAGTTTTCTTAAAGCGCCAAGTTGAGCCAGCCGTAGCGCAAAAAATACGTAAATTAGAAATTCCGGGCATTGGTTTAAACAATGAGTTTCGTCGCTTTTACCCCGAAGGCGAGGCAATGGCTCACGTTGTTGGCTTTACCAATGTAGAGGATCACGGCCAAGAGGGGATGGAGTATTCGCGCGAAAATGATTTGGCTGCGAGTACAGGTAGGCGACGTGTAGTGGTCGATCGCCTGGGGCGCATCGTCGAGGATATGGGTGTTTTACAGTTGCCGCAAAACGGTAAGGATTTGAAACTCTCGGTTGACAGCAAGATTCAGTACATTGCTTACAACGCATTAAAAGATGCGGTTGAAAAGCATCGCGCCAAGGCGGCTGGAGCTGTCGTCATTAATGTGCAGACAGGTGAAATTTTAGCACTCGCGAATTGGCCAAGCTATAACCCGAATGACCGAAAAATATTAAGTGGCGAACAGTTACGTAATCGTGTGATGACCGATACGTTTGAGCCGGGCTCAACGATTAAGCCATTCACGGTTGCTCTGGCCATGGACAAGGGGCAAGTGAATCCGAATACGGTAATGGCGATCGGTGCCAAGTACTTGGTAGGACCAAAGCCAATTACCGACACACACCCCTATCCAACGTTGACAGTGGCAGAGGTTATTCAAAAATCAAGCAATATTGGTACTTCAAAGTTGGCAATGAATATACCAGCTAGCGAAATGTGGGACATGTTTACTGCAGTTGGATTTGGCCAGGAGCCTAAGGTAGGATTTCCTGGTGCTGTGGCGGGCCGAGTGCATCCCTATCAAAAATGGATGCCGACCGATCAAGCGCGCATTGCATTTGGCTACGGCATATCAACATCCCTTTTTCAGATGGCCCGTGCATACACTATCTTCGCTCGCGATGGTGACTTGGTTCCGGTCACGATAGAACACAGCCCTGATTACAAACCGGGTAAACGTGTTATTTCAGCAAAAACCGCAATCGAGATGCGTAGCATGTTGGAATCGGTAACCGAGCCTGGCGGGACAGCGCTTAAAGCCCATGCCGAAGGTTATCGTGTTGGCGGAAAAACAGGTACAGCCCATAAGGTTGCAGGCAAGGGGTATGCAAGCAATAAATACATCGCTTATTTCACAGGCATTGCGCCAATGAGTGCCCCACGCATTGTGGTGGCAGTGATGGTCGATGAGCCAACTACAAATGGATACTTTGGCGGCCAAGTTGCGGCGCCTATTTTTTCAACCATTGTCTCTGAAACGCTGCGCGCAATGAATGTTGCGCCAGATAGCGCAGTTAAAAATATGGTTCAGCGGGACGATGAGATGAAGTCCGGTACAGCCGCGCCAATTCAACGAGTCGTATTAACGCAATGATGGTTACTTTGATTAAGCCAGAACAAGCCATGGATCACCTACGGCAATTGGCTTTGCCAGCTGCACACATCGTGAGTGATACACGGCAAATCAAAGCTGGCGATATCTTCCTAGCTTATAAGGTAGGGCATGGCGCCGCCACACAGGACGGCCGTCCCTATATTGCCGATGCTTTGGATGCCGGGGCTGCTACGGTTATTTATGATCCAACGGATTTAGAAGGCAGTTCGGCTTTGAATGATTCGCGCTGTCTTGCCTTAGAAAATTTATCGGCCCATGCCGGGCCAATTTGTTCCGAATGGTATGGTAATCCGAGCGGTCAAATGATGGTATTTGGGGTGACCGGAACAAATGGCAAAACTAGCATCACGCAATGGCTCTCTCACGCTTTAGATCGCCCTAAGTCGCGGGCGGCTGTGATTGGTACTTTGGGCATTGGCTATCCTGGACACTTAGAGGCAACTGGCTATACCACGCCAAATGCTGCGCGCTTACAAACCGAACTCAAAGCACTTTTGGATTCCAATGCAAAGCAAATTGCAATGGAGGTCTCTTCACACGCACTAGAACAAGGACGCGTTAATGGTGTCCAATTCGCCACGGCTGTGTTTTC
Source organism: Polynucleobacter meluiroseus (assembly GCA_945947155.1). GTDB lineage: Bacteria > Pseudomonadota > Gammaproteobacteria > Burkholderiales > Burkholderiaceae > Polynucleobacter > Polynucleobacter meluiroseus_G. The sequence continues at coordinate 3,326 of CAMEXM010000033.1, forward strand.
CAACTTGAGTCAAGATCACTTGGATTACCACGGCAGTATGGCGGAATATACAGCAGTCAAGTTTCGTTTGTTTCAGTTCCCAGGTTTACAAAACGCGGTCATTAACTTGGAAGATCCCTTGGGTCGTGAATTAGCCATGCAATTATTGGCGAAGACAGGCGTGCAGGTATGGGGCTATGCCGTCGACCGCAATGCCTTTATCGGGTTTGAAAAGTTTGGCAAGCGTCTGCATGCTATTTTTTCCAGTGGCATGCGGTTTAAGGATTATGGCTATCAGGGCGTATTTGAATGGCAAGATCATGGCAGGACTGAGGTCAGTGTTCCAGTTGTAGGGGACTTTAATCTGAGCAATTGCCTTGCAGTTTGGACTTGCGTATTGGCTAGTGGCATGGACATGCTGGAGGCAAGTAAGCGCATTGCACTCTTAAAACCCGTTAGCGGAAGAATGGAAATGGTGCTCTGCAATTCGCGCAGCAGCAGCCCACTGGTTATTGTTGACTACGCCCATACCCCAGATGCATTGGAAAAGGTATTGAATACATTGCGCCCCATCGCAACCCAGCGTGCAGGAAAGTTGTGGTGTATTTTTGGTTGTGGCGGTGATCGTGATACTAGCAAGCGACCGCTCATGGGCCGGATTGCTGCAGAGTTAGCCGACCATATCATTTTGACTAGCGATAACCCACGCTCCGAGAATCCAGAAAAGATTAGCGCAGATATTCAGGCTGGAATGAGCAATGGTAAATCAGTGGAGGTCATTCTAGATCGGGCTGCAGCGATCCTCAGCGGAGTTCGACACGCAGAAGCGAATGATGTTGTATTAATTGCAGGCAAAGGCCATGAAACAAGCCAAGAGATTAATGGCAGAAAAGTAGATTTTTCAGATCAAGAACATGTTTTATTGGCTAGTGGGGGCTCCGTTTAATGGCGATGACTACGCTAGGCCAAATTCATGCATTTTTACCATCCAGTAAATTGATCAATATTTCTGAGGCGGCGGCGCAAAGCCATCCAATTGATTCAATTTCTACAGATAGTAGGGCAATTGAGAGTGGATCCCTATTTATTGCGCTAAAAGGCGAGCGCTTTGATGCGCATCATTTTTTGGGCGAGGTTAGTACCGCCGGGGCAGGTGCCGCCCTGATTGAAGATGAGCAGACATGCCCAAATGAACTCCCCGCAGTATGCGTTGCCGATACACGAATTGGTTTGGGTGATTTTGCTGCAGCGTGGCGACAGCAATTTACATTACCGCTGGTGGTGGTGACGGGTAGTAATGGTAAGACTACCGTGAAAGAAATGATCGCGGCTATCTTTACTGCGGCCGTGGGCAAGGAAGCAACTTTGATTACACCCGGTAACTTAAATAATGATATTGGACTACCACTGACGGTATTGCGCTTGCGTGAGCACCATCGATTGGCTGTGATCGAGCTGGGGATGAATCATCCTGGCGAAACAGCATACCTCGCTAACATTGCCAAGCCATCGATTGCGCTGATTAATAATGCCCAGCGCGAGCATCAAGAATTCATGCAGACCGTTGATGCAGTTGCATGCGAGCATGCGGATGTAATCGCATCATTGCCAGCAGATGGCGTTGCGGTTTTTCCAGCAGATACTCCATTCAGTAGCGATTGGCTTAAAAAAGCCAACGGGCGTCACAGCATTGATTTTGCGCTAAATGGTTCTGCAGCAGTTAGCGGAATTCTCTTAGCGGACGGTATGCTTGAAATAAAAACAAGCGACGGCGCTATTAACGTACGACTTTCAGTGCTCGGTGAGCACAATGTGCGTAACGCACTTGCCGCTACTGCGGTAGCCTTGGCTGCAAAGATTGATCTACGCACCATTCAACTTGGATTGGAATCATTTCAAGCGGTTAGCGGCCGAATGATGACAAATCAATTTGGTGCTTGCGTGTTGATTGATGACAGCTACAACGCCAATCCTGACTCAGTTCGTGCGGCAATTGATGCCCTCAGTAAGGTTAGCCAAAAGACGTGTTTGGTCCTTGGCGACATGGGTGAAGTGGGATCAAAAGGCCCGGAGTTTCATTATGAGGTGGGCGCTTATGCGGCAGAGCGCGGCATTGGGCACTTATGGGCGCTAGGTGAGCAAACGCAGTCTTCGGTGCGGGGTTTTAATGAATTCAATGGGCGCATAGGCAGTAGCAGTGTGGCGATCCATTTCGAAACCATCGACGCCTTAAATGCACGCGTAGCAACCGTTGCTGAATTGTTTTCTGAGGGCGCTTCGGTATCTCAGCCCTATGCAGTGCTAGTAAAAGGATCGCGTTTTATGCGCATGGAGCGAGTAGTAACGGCGTTAAAAGATACGCTGACGGAGGTTAAAGCATGCTCTTAATCTTGGCGCAGTGGTTGCAAGACGACTATAGTTTTTTCCGGGTATTTAATTACATTACCTTCCGCGCAGTGATGGCGACATTAACTGCGTTGTTGATTGGGCTTATTTCCGGTCCTTGGGTTATACGGAGGCTGACGGAGTTAAAAATGGGCCAGGCAGTCCGTACTGATGGACCACAAACGCATTTAGTCAAATCAGGAACCCCAACCATGGGCGGCGTACTTATTCTGATTGGCATATTTACCTCGTGTGTTTTGTGGGCTGACCTTACTAATCGATTTATATGGATTGTGATGCTGGTTACCTTTGGGTTTGGCTTGATTGGTTGGGTAGATGATTACCGTAAAGTTGCCCGCAAAGACCCCAAAGGAATGGCGTCGCGTGAAAAGTTCTTCTGGCAAACCGTGATTGGATTGTTTGCTGCAATTTATTTAGCCTTCTCTGTGTCTGAGGTCAATAACTTAAAAGTGCTGCAATTATTTATTGACTGGGTTCAGAGCGGTTTTTCATTGGACCTGCCGGCAAAATCAAACCTCTATCTCCCATTTATTAAAGAGGTCAGCTACCCACTGGGAGTCATGGGTTTCATCATCTTGAGTTACTTAGTGATCGTCGGCAGCAGCAACGCAGTCAATTTAACGGATGGCCTTGATGGCCTTGTCATCATGCCCGTGATTTTGGTTGGAGCTGCACTGGGGGCGTTTGCCTATGTGATGGGTAATGCAATTTACGCTAAGTATTTATTGTTTCCATTTATTCCTGGCGCAGGTGAGCTGATGATTTTCTGCGGAGCCATGGGTGGAGCAGGTCTTGCCTTCCTTTGGTACAACACCCATCCTGCGCAGGTCTTTATGGGCGATGTTGGCGCCTTGGCCCTAGGCGGTGCTCTTGGAACCATTGCGGTCATTGTGCGCCAAGAGATTGTTTTATTTGTGATGGGCGGTATTTTTGTCGCCGAAACGGTTTCCGTGATGATGCAGGTGGTTTGGTTCAAGTACACCAAAAAACGCTATGGCGAGGGACGCCGCATTTTTCGGATGGCGCCACTGCACCACCATTTTGAACTAGGTGGCTGGCGCGAAACCCAAGTTGTTGTTCGTTTTTGGATTATCACCATTTTGTTGGTGTTGGTTGGTTTATCAAGCTTGAAATTACGGTAATCAGTAGACGATGCGCAATATAAAAAATCCTTTTGTACGCCCTGATCTGAGTAGAGCGGAAGCACACTCAGTTGAGCCAACACGCTTTTTAATTCTGGGGCTGGGTGAATCCGGAGTGGCGATGGTGAAATGGTGCCTACGTCATGGCGCTGTCACTCGCCTAGTGGATACGCGTGCGCGTCATGAGCTCAATGAAAAGCAGAGCGCATACTTAAGTGAGTTGGAGTTTGTAGGGCTAAAGGACATGCATTTTGGTCCCTGGAGTCCGGATATGCTCATGGATATTGATGTGATTGGCATATCGCCTGGACTATCGCCGATTGCAGAGCCAGCACAATCCATTTTGGCAATTGCGCAGGAACAAGGTATTCCGGTGTGGAGTGAAATCGAGTTCTTTGCCCGTGGTATTGCAGCGCTGGAACGCGAATCCATTACTGAGTCGTCCGATTCTGGGGGCTCGATCTATGTGCCAAAAATCGTTGCGATTACCGGTACGAATGGCAAAACAACAACAACCGCGCTAGTTGGTCAGTTGTGTGAGCGCGCCGAAAAAACGGTCGCAGTGGCTGGCAATATTAGTCCCGCAGCTCTGGATAAGCTAATGGCCTGCCTTGATTCTGCCGATGGTTTACGTGATCTTCCCGAGTTGTGGGTGCTCGAGCTATCCAGTTTTCAATTGCGCTTTACCTACAGCCTTAATCCGAGCGCTGCAACAGTTTTGAATTTAAGCCAGGATCATTTGGACTGGCATGGAAATATGCAGGCCTATGCAACTGCAAAGGCCGCCATTTTTGGGCCAACCAGTATCTGCATTGTCAATCGTGATGAAGTTGAGTTAAATCGCTTGCTTAGTGGCCAACTGGAAGATCGGCAGATCATTCGCTTTGGCTCAAGCCGGCCGGATGAGCCTGGATCATTCGGGATTGAACGCGATCCTCAGGCTGGCGGAATTGATTGGTTGGTTTGGGCCGAAGTGGATGAGGATGCCGAGTTAAAGAGGCCTAAGCGGCGACGTAAATCAGCCACAGTAGAGCTTGAGCCGATTCGCTTGAAGCGCTTAATTCCGGCGGATGCATTGCGTATCCGCGGTAAACACAACGCCTTAAATGCGCTTGCTGCTTTGGCATTGGCTCGTGCGGTGGGTCTGCCGCTGAATAAATTACTGCATGGTCTGCGCGAGTACCGCGGCGAACCCCACCGTGTTCAAAGTGTTGCCGTCATTCGGGATGTGGAGTATGTCGATGACAGCAAAGGAACCAATGTGGGCGCTACAGTTGCCGCATTAAGCGGTCTTGGCGATGCGGCGGGCACTAAAAAGATTTGGTTAATTGCGGGCGGCGATGGCAAAGGCCAAGACTTCTCGCCCTTATTTGATCCAGTGCAGCGTTTTGCAAAAGGCGTTCTATTGATTGGTAAGGATGCGTCGCGCATTCAGGACGCAATCCAAGGAACTGGGGTTGCAGTAGAGCATTGCGAAACCATTGCAGTCGCCGTGAAGGTTGCGTCAAAACGAGCAGTTTCGGGTGATGTAGTTTTGCTTTCTCCGGCATGCGCCAGCTTTGATCAGTTCAAGGACTACATTCACCGTGCTGCTGTATTTGTTTCTGAGGTGGAAGAGCTAGGCATGCAGTTTTCTGACTCTAGTCTTGAGTCAGATTACTCGTCTGGAGTAAGCGCATGAACTTAAATCGCTTTTGGAACTACTCTCGCGGGGGTATTACTGGCTTTCGTAGTGGTTTACGTGACGCGGTTACTGGGGTAGAGCAAACGCGCTCGCGCATGATGGAGTATGACCAGCTACTAGTATGGGCGGTTGTTTCATTGGCACTCATTGGTTTGGTGATGGTGTATTCCGCATCGATTACCTTAGCAGACGGTCCAAAATATAAAAACTACAGTAGCAATCACTTTTTGATACGACATTTGATTTCACTCACGATTGCGACAGTGGTTGGCTTGTGTGTTTTTCGCATCCCAGTGAAAGCATGGGATAAGCTTGCGCCGATTCTATTCGGAATTACCATCCTGCTGTTAATTGCAGTCCTGATACCTGGAATTGGTAAAGGAGTTAACGGAGCGAAGCGCTGGATCTCGTTTGGGTTTATGAATTTCCAGCCATCGGAACTGATGAAGTTTGCTGTTGTCATTTTTGCGGCCAGCTATACCGTTCAGCGCCAAGAGTATCTCCACTCGTTTGTGAAGGGATTGGTGCCAATGGGCATCGCCGTCATGATCATTGGCGCATTATTGCTATGGCAGCCTGATATGGGCGCTTTTGTAGTGATAGCCTTAATTGCCTTTGGCATTCTTTTCTTGGGCGGAATTAATGTGAAATTGTTTGGGGGATTGGTGGTGGCAGGAATTTCGAGCGCCGCCATCATCATCGCCCTCTCGCCATTTCGCCGCGAACGCATTTTTGCATTCTTAGATCCTTGGGCGGCGGATCATGCTGCCAATAAAGGCTATCAACTAACCCATTCGCTCATGGCGTTTGGGCGGGGAGAGTGGTTTGGTACCGGCCTTGGCGGTAGTGTCGAAAAATTGCATTATTTGCCCGAAGCACATACCGATTTCATTTTGGCAGTGATTGGAGAGGAACTCGGTTTCGCGGGCGTGCTTGTCATTATCTTTTTGTTCTACTGGATTGTGCGTCGCGCTTTTCTGATTGGTCGAACCGCATTGCAACTGGATCGTAGTTTTGCTGGCTTGGTGGCAAAAGGCGTTGGTATCTGGATTGGATGGCAGGCATTTATCAATATGGCAGTGAATTTAGGTCTGCTGCCGACGAAAGGCTTAACACTGCCCTTAATTAGCTATGGCGGCTCTGGAATATTGATGAATGCCGTTGCGCTTGCTGTATTGCTCAAGATTGATTATGAAAACCGCGTCTTAATGCGGGGAGGCAAGTTATGAATAAGCCTTCGATCTTAGTCATGGCTGGCGGCACTGGCGGGCATATCTTCCCTGGATTGGCAGTCGCCGAGCTTTTGCATACGCGCGGCTGGCAGGTGGCTTGGCTTGGTAATACCACTGGTATGGAATACCGTTTAGTACCGAGTCGAGGGTTTCCGTTTGAGGCTGTCAACTTTGGCGGCCTGCGTGGCAAAGGCCTACTGACCAAGTTATTGCTCCCCTTTACTCTGGCAAGAGCATGTCTGCAAAGCTGGCAGATTATTCGCAGGCTCAAGCCAAGTGTCGTGCTGGGTATGGGCGGCTATATCACCTTTCCTGGTGGATTAATGAGTGCCTTACTGAAGCGCCCGCTGGTTTTGCATGAGGCGAACTCGGTTGCTGGTAGTGCCAATCGCTATCTATCTAAGGTGGCTACTAAAACCCTGACGGGGTTTCCCAATACCCTGCCTGAAGGAGAGTGGGTTGGTAATCCAATTCGCAGTGAGTTTGAGTCAATAGCCCCGCCTGCTGAGCGTTACGGAGCGCGTACTGGTCCGCTGACATTGCTAGTGGTTGGTGGCAGTTTAGGTGCTGCCGCCCTAAATGAAACGATACCAGCAGCGCTTGCGCTGATCCCTGCTGAGGAAAGGCCGCTTGTACTGCACCAAGCGGGTGAAAAACACGTCGCCGAACTGAAGCAACGCTACGCTGATTGTGGTGTTGCTGCAGATGTTCATGCATTTATTGGGGATATGGCAGCAGCGTATGCTGCAGCCGATCTCGTCGTGTGTCGGTCAGGTGCGATGACCGTATCGGAGATTGCTGCCTGCGGCGTTGCTGCCTGCTTCGTGCCATTTCCATTTGCAATTGACGATCACCAAACTGCTAATGCCCAGTTTTTATCAACAGCAGATGCAGCTAAGTTATGGCCACAGACTGATCTCAATCCAAGCGCATTGTCTATTTGGTTACAAAATGTACGCCGCCCGGAGTTAATGGCAATGGCAGAGCGTGCCCGCGCTCTAGCAAAGATGCAGGCAACCGAGCGCGTGGCAGCCATATGCGCAGAATCTGCAGGAGTAATGCAATGAAGCACATTGTTCAGCAGATTCATTTTGTCGGTATTGGTGGTGCTGGCATGAGCGGCATTGCCGAAGTGTTGCTCAACTTGGGATACCAAGTTTCAGGTTCTGATTTAGCCGAAAGTGCGACAACAAAACGCTTGCGTGGACTAGGCGCCGATATCCAGATTGGCCACAAGGCTAGCCACGTTGGTACTGCTGAGGCTGTGGTAATTTCAACTGCGGTAGCCGGCAACAATCCCGAAGTATTGGCTGCGCGGGCTGCGAACATTCCGATCATTCAGCGGGCTGTGATGCTAGGTGAGCTCATGCGCTTAAAGCAGGGCATTGCAATTGCAGGAACGCATGGAAAAACCACTACTACCAGTTTAGTTGCCTCGGTATTGGCTGAAGGCGGACTCGATCCTACATTTGTAATTGGCGGAAAACTCAATTCAGCCAATGCCAATGCGCGCCTTGGACAAGGCGATTTTATTGTGGTGGAGGCAGATGAGTCTGATGCTTCATTCCTACAGCTATTCCCAGCTATGGAAGTCATTACCAACATTGACGCTGATCACATGGATACCTATCAGCATGATATGGCGCGCCTCAAACAGGCGTTTGTTCAGTTTACGCAGCGCATGCCCTTTTATGGAATTGCGATTGTGTGCGCAGACGATGCCAACGTGAGGGATTTGATTCCCTTCGTATCGCAACCCATTCTGAAATACGGTACTGCCGATGATGCGGATATACGCGCGCACCACATTCAGGCCGATGGAACGCGGATGCGCTTTACGGTGGAGCGCCGTACGATTCGACGCCATGGCGCCAAACCTGGACCCCTGGAAGTTGAGCTCAATCTTCCAGGATTGCACAACGTACGTAACGCCCTTGCCGCAATTGGTATAGCGACTGAATTGGGTATACGCGATGAAGCCATTGTGAAGGCCCTGTCAGAATTTAGTGGCGTTGGTAGGCGCTTCCAACGCTACGGTGATATTGCGTTAGCAAAGGGCGGAAGCTTCACCTTAATCGATGATTATGGACACCACCCTGTTGAAATGGCAGCCACATTGGCGGCAGCACGCGGGGCCTATCCGGGTCGTCGATTGGTTTTAGCATTTCAGCCGCATCGCTATACCAGAACTCGTGATTGCTTTGGTGATTTTGTGGATGTTTTGCGCGGTTTCGATGCCTTGGTTTTGACGGATGTATATCCTGCTGGAGAGCCCCGTATCAAAGGTGCTGATGGGGAGAGCCTCTTTAAGGCAACCTGCAGTACTGATACTCAAGCCAAGTCAGTATTACTTCAGTATGCCGACTCTACTTATGTTGCCAAAGTAGCGGATATGCCTGCGGCGATTACTACTATGCTGCGTGATGGCGATGTTGTGATTACGATGGGTGCCGGATCCATATTTACTTTGCCTGCTGTCCTGTCGGGAGCGCAACATGCTTAATCACACGATGCCCTGGGGAGATCGTGTCAAGGCTGATCTTGCTAAGCTAAAGCCAAGTGACCTGGGTAAGGTCGGGGTATTGCTAGGCGGGAAATCAGGTGAACGGGAGATTTCGCTTCTGTCGGGCAATGGCGTTTTAAGCGCCTTACTAGAAAAAGGGGTTGATGCCCATGCCTTTGATCCGGGTACGCGCAATCCTACTGAGATTACGGATGAACAATTTGATCGCATCTTTATTGCGCTGCATGGTCGCTATGGCGAGGATGGCACGATTCAGGGATTGCTCGACTTGCTGGAAATTCCATATACCGGCAGCGGGGTTCTCGCCTCTGCACTATCCATCGATAAAATTGCAACCAAACAAATCTGGCTCAGTAACGGCCTATCAACGCCTGACTTCGAAGAACTCACACCTCAAAGCAATTGGACTGCAGTAGTAAAGCACTTAGGTTTACCTTTAATCGTGAAGCCAGCCCATGAAGGTTCGTCATTGGGCTTGACCAAAGTCAAAACCGTAGATGCGCTACCAGGGGCTTACGCAAAAGCAGCCGCCATAGATTCGAAAGTGATTGCAGAGACCTGCATTATTGGTGATGAACTGACTTGCCCATTGGTGGGTGAGGGTCACAGTGCTGAAGCACTCCCAGTGATTCGGATTATTCCGCCTGACGCCAATTACGATTTCCACAATAAATACTTGTCAAACGATACCCAATACTGTTGCCCCACCGGTTTGGATGAGGCGATTAATCAAAAGGTTCAAGCCCTAGCGCTGAATGCCTACCGTACATTAGGCTGCCGCACCTGGGGTCGTGCGGATGTGATGCTGGATGGCCGCGATGGTAAGCCCTATTTGTTAGAGATGAATACGTCCCCTGGTATGACTTCACATTCCTTGGTGCCGATGGCAGCAAAAGCAGCGGGTGTTAATTATGCCGATTTAGTGTTGTGGCTTCTAAGTCAAACGATGGATCCAAAAAAATGAGTAATTTAGCTCAGCGCTCATTTAATTTTGTCTTGGGTATATCTACGCCCTTGCTTAACAGTCCCGCACGAATGGCCGAGCTTAGTCGTTGGTTAATGCGCCTCTTTTTTCTGATGGCAACGGTGGCAGGATTATTGTGGCTGAGCCAGCGCCCTGTTTTTGCCTTACGCCAAATGCAAATCGAGCCCTTACCAGGGCAGATCGTCAAGCACGTTAATTTATCCCAAGTAAAAAATCAAGTGCTTGAACAGGTCCAAGGCAATTTTTTCACAGTGCGCCTCGAGAACATTAAAGAAGCATTTGAAGCGCTGCCATGGGTGCGCCACGCTAGTGTTCGGCGGGTATGGCCGAATGGCCTAGCCGTCAGCATTGAGGAGCAAAAACCATTTGGTATATGGGGCAGCCGCAGTGAGCATAAGTTAATGAATGGCTTTGGCGAAATATTCAGCGCCAGTCTCGCTCAGGTAGATGATCCCTCCAATCTCATCGAAGTATCGGGGCCAGCTGACTCCAGTAAAGAAGTAATGCAACTCTATCAAAAAGCCAGCCGCTGGTTTGCACCTTGGAATGTCGATGTGGTTAGCGTCAACTTATCGGATCGGTATTCCTGGAGCGTTAAGTTATCCAATGGCATCCGTATCGAATTTGGCCGCGATGAAGAGGCTCAAGGCAAAGCCTTAACCGAGGAGCGTGTTGCTCGCCTTATTGAGTATTGGCCAAAAGCACAAGAGCGACTAACGGGACGTGTAGATGTCATTGATTTGCGTTACAGCAATGGATTTGCAGTACACCTTGCGAGTGCTGGTAACAAAAATACCGAGCCAGATACGAAAAAGAGTGGAGCACAACGGTGAATTTAAGAATGAGGAAATTTGATGAGTAAGGATAACCGAGACCTTTTGGTCGGTCTTGATATTGGCACATCAAAAGTAGTTGCTTTGGTTGCTGAGCTCGAAGCGGATGGGAAATTTAATGTGGTTGGCGTGGGACAAACTGCGTCCAAGGGCCTGAAGAAGGGCGTTGTAGTCAATATTGAGGCCACAGTGCAATCGATTCAGAAAGCACTCGAGGAAGCTGAGGTCATGGCAGATCGTCGCATTGTTCAGGTGTTTACTGGCATTGCAGGGAATCATATTTTTAGTTTCAACTCGAGTGGCATGGTTGCCATTCGGGATAAAGAGGTTGGCTCCACCGATGTAGAGCGCGTTCTAGAGACAGCTAAAGCCATCAATATTCCGACGGATCAGCAAATTCTGCACATTTTGATTCAGGAATTCATCATCGATGGGCAGGAAGATGTTCGTGAGCCAATTGGTATGAGTGGGCTACGTTTAGAGGTAAAGGTCCACATCGTTACTGGAGCCGTGAGTGCAGCTCAAAATATTGTGAAGTGCGTTCGACGGTGCGGTTTAGAGGTAAACGATTTGATTTTGCAGCCCCTCGCCTCTAGTCTTGCCGTGCTTACTGAGGACGAAAAAGAGCTCGGCGTAGTCTTGATAGACATCGGTGGCGGCACAACTGATATTGCTATTTATAGTCAAGGATCAATTCGCCACACCGCAGTGATCCCGATTGCGGGCGATCAAATTACCAATGACATTGCAATGGCATTGCGCACTCCCACTGTGGAAGCAGAAGACCTCAAAATTCATTATGGAATTGCCCGCCAAGATATGGCCGATTCCGCTGCCATGATCGATGTACCTGGGGTAGGCGATCGTGAGCCACGGCCTATTTCGAAGCAGGCTCTCGCTGCGGTTATTGAACCACGCGTCGAAGAATTATTTACCTTGGTCTTAGGCGTTGTGCGCGACTCGGGGTATGAGGGCATGGTTTCGTCGGGCATTGTTTTAACGGGAGGTACCTCTTTGATGCCCGGCATGGTTGAGTTAGCAGAGCATGTCTTTTTGAAGCCCGCGCGGATTGGAACACCGGAATACCGCGGTCATCTTCACGAAGTATTACGAAGTCCACGCTTTTCAACGGGCATTGGCCTCTTGATGGAAGGTCAGGCGCAGTTGATGCGTGGTCGCCGGGTATCGCAATCAGGCTCTTTTCAAGGCGCTTTTTTGCGAATGAAAGAATGGTTTACAGGTAATTTTTAAGTTTTTTTTCGTCGTCGTTAATGTAACTAAGTAACTCAGGAGGGTTTATGGAATTCGAAATGGTAGATCAAGACATGGCCGGTAAGACCATTATTAAAGTGGTTGGAGTCGGGGGTGCTGGCGGTAACGCTGTTCAGCATATGATTCGTCGCGGTGTGGACGGGGTGGAGTTTATTTGCATGAACACGGACGCAGGGGCATTACAACGCTCTGCAGCATCGATTAATTTGCAATTGGGATCTAGTGGTCTTGGCGCAGGTGCAAAACCAGAAATTGGTGCAGCATCGGCAGAAGAAGCCCGAACTCGTATTGCCGATTCATTGCAGGGTGCACATATGGTGTTCATTACTGCTGGTATGGGCGGTGGAACGGGTACTGGGGCAGCGCCTATCGTGGCCCAAGTTGCTAAAGAAATGGGGATTTTGACCGTAGGCGTCATTAGCAAGCCATTTGATTTTGAAGGTGTAAAACGCTTAAAAGTCGCGGAAGACGGAGCGCATGAATTAGAGGCGTATGTCGATTCCCTCATCGTCGTTCTGAATGAGAAGTTATTTGAAGTCATGGGTGAAGATGCCGAGTTTGATAAAGCCTTTGCTTGTGCAGACGATGTTTTGCATAACGCGGTTTCAGGTATTGCTGAAATCATCAATGTTCAGGGATTGATTAACGTCGACTTTGAGGATGTGAAGACGGTCATGGGCGAACAGGGCAAAGCCATGATGGGTACTGCTACTGTTTCTGGAATGGATCGTGCTCGTTTGGCTGCCGAAGCAGCCGTAGCATCGCCATTATTGGAAGGTGTTGATCTATCGGGCGCACGCGGTGTTTTAGTGAATATTACTGCTAGCCGCTCCCTTAAGTTGTCCGAAACGCGTGAAGTCATGGCAGCTATTCGTGGTTATGCTGCGGACGATGCCACAGTTATCTTTGGCACGGTGTACGACGATAGCTTGGGTGATGCCTTGCGCGTTACGGTGGTAGCGACTGGCCTCAATCATCCCCAGGCGATTCAAAAAAGTCAGCCTGAAGTAATTTGGCGCAAGGCAACGGGTACACACGATGCAATGCCTACGATGGCTGATCTGAATAGTTTTGCTCCAACTAGCCCGTCGGCTGCAATGAGTATGGCAGGTATGGATTCAAGCATTTCGGCGGTGGGCCCTGGCGCAGGGGCGGCTTCCAGCAGTAGTAATGCGTTTGGTGCGGCCTCGGCTCAGCCGACTGGGGTTGACTACAGTAAATATGATTTACCGCGGGTATTTCGGCCCCGGTCAGAGCCGAGCAGCGCGCCAAGCCTAGGGGCGGATAGTTCGCCACAGGCCAAAACCATGTTGGATAAAGGGGCAGATTTCTATGAAATTCCGGCTTTTCTGCGTAAACAGGCCGACTGATGAATTGCTCAATACAATAGTGTTATGAGAGATGCCAGCGCAGCGCCCCTCCGGACGACGAATCCTGCGCTTGCGTTGGCTCACCCATTGATAACTATTGAATTGGAGATTTTATGATTGCAGTTGGACAAAAACTACCGAACGCCACCTTGTATGAGTTTCTGAATGAAGAGACTGAAGGCTGCGCAATTGGCCCGAATGCGTTTGAGATAGATAAGTTAGTTGCTGGTAAAAAAATTGTGATTTTTGCTTTGCCTGGCGCTTTCACACCAACTTGTTCCGCACAACACGTGCCAGGTTATGTTGCTCAGTTTGATGCCATCAAAGCAAAGGGCGTTGATGAAATTTGGTGCGTCGCAGTGAATGATCCATTTGTAATGGGTGCATGGGGACGTGACCTCAATGTGGGTAAAAAAGTACGCATGCTGGGTGACGGCAGTGCAGAGTTCACTAGCAAATTAGGTATGGAATTTGACTTAACCAAGCGTGGACTCGGAATTCGTTCCCAGCGTTACGCCATGGTGGTAGAGAACGGTGTAGTGAAGTCCCTGTCCCTCGAGGAGCCAGGTAAGTTTGAGGTGAGCGATGCTGCATCGGTATTAAAGCAGCTGTAATTCCAATACGCGTTTCATCGATTACCCGAATTTACATACGCGATCATGCTTAAGCAACGCACCATTGCCAGTCCGATAAAAACGGTTGGCATTGGCTTGCACTCCGGTCGTAAAGCAAGCTTATCGATTAAGCCTGCGCCCGTGAATTCGGGAATCCAGTTTGTTCGCATTGATTTACCTGAGCCAGTCGTGATTGCGGCAGATGCTATGCTGGTTGGCGATACGCGCCTCGCATCGGTCTTACAAAAAGACGGGGTACGTGTTTCTACAGTCGAACATCTGCTGTCGGCCTGTGCTGGATTAGGGTTAGATAATGTCTTGATTGAGGTGGATTGCGAAGAGATTCCGATTATGGATGGCAGTGCCGCATCCTTTCTATTTTTGCTTGAGTCTGCCGGCATAGCAGAGCAAGATGCTCCCCGTCAATTCATGGTGATCAAAAAATCCGTTGAAGTGCGGGATGGTGATAAGTTAGCCCGCCTAGATCCTTTTTTCGGATTCAAGTTAGATTTCACGATCGACTTTAAGCACCCTGCTGTGGATAAAACAGGCCAGCATTTTGTGGTCGACTTTGCAGAGCATGCATACCGCAGTGAGATCGGCCGAGCACGTACATTTGGTTTCGCACACGAGGTTGAGGCCTTGCGTGAAATTGGCCTTGCCCGCGGAGGTAGTCTAGATAATGCGATTGTTTTAGATGAGCACCGCATACTCAACAATGAAGAATTGCGCTACGAGGATGAGTTTGTGCGCCATAAAATCCTCGATGCAATTGGTGATTTGTATTTAGCAGGGCATCCGATTGTAGGATCGTATGTTGCAAAAAAATCAGGCCATGCTTTGAACAATGCCTTATTACGCAAACTGTTTGAAGAACCCAGTGCATATGCAATTGAGTCGTTTGCGCTCAATAAAGCGCCGGCAGCCTACACAGTAGAAAATCAGCCCCTCTTTTTTTAAGGTGAACCCGTTTTCGATTGCAGAAGGTGCTGGACTGCCTTACTAAGCTCGGATTCCGGTTCCAATTTACTGAGCAAATCAAGCCACGCTGAGCGGGCGACG
>CAMEXM010000034.1 GCA_945947155.1 Polynucleobacter meluiroseus
TGACTACACTGAAATCAGTAAGTGCTCCGAGCTGGTGCAAGTCTAGATTACGCTCGTGTCAATTCAGGCGCTCGGCTGGCCCAGAAAATCAGCGTTAGTAGAAAGCCAATCAACATAGCGCCCAACGCCCTGCTCTACATTCAAAAATGGGGCAGCATAGCCCGTTGCTCTGAGTTGGGTTTGATCTGCTTGTGTAAAGCATTGGTATTTGCCACGCAACGCATCGGGAAACGGAATGTATTCAATCAAGCCTTGCTGAACCAATTCAGATAAGCTGGCTGGCGCTTGCCCTACAATGCGCCGCATGGAGTTGACGACAGCATGCGCAACATCATTAAAGGGCTGGGCTTTACCGCTACCCAAGTTAAAGATGCCGCTCTTTTCAGGATGGTCATAGAAAAAGAGATTGACTTTGACAACATCCTCAACGGAAACAAAATCACGGCTCTGCTCGCCTGCAGCATAGCCACCATACTCACCAAAGAGCTTAACCACACCGTGGTTTTTAAACTGATGGAATTGGTGAAACGCAACCGATGCCATCCGCCCTTTGTGCGACTCGCGTGGGCCATACACATTAAAGTAACGAAACCCAACTACCTGAGCTGTATTTGCTTTCTCAGCAAAGCGCTTACGCATGACCTGATCAAATAAAAACTTCGAGTAGCCGTAGATATTCAACGGCTTTTCATGCTCTCGGCTTTCGACAAATGTGTCGGACCCACCATAAGTTGCTGCTGAAGATGCATATAAAAATGGAACGCTCTCTTCGGTACAAATATCCAGTAAATCCATGGAGTAGCGATAGTTATTCGCCATCATGAAAATACCATCGGTTTCCATCGTATCGGAGCACGCTCCTTCATGAAAAACTGCCTTGACCTTACCGAGTCGTCCACTGGCAAAAGCCTCAAGGAACTCATCTTTATCTAAATAATCAATGATGTCGAGGTCAGCCAAGTTACGGTATTTATCCGCGGGGCGTAAATCATCTACCGCAATGATGTTTTTTTCACCTCTAGCATTGAGGGCCTGCACTAAATTAGCGCCAATAAATCCAGCGGCGCCCGTCACAATAATTGTCACTGCAATTCCTCCGAAGTTACGGTTGCGGTACCTAGCTTGCCCACCACAATACCACCGGCGCGATTAGCTAATGCCATGGCCCGCTCAAGCGGCCATTGCGCCGCAAGAGCAACTGCTAAAGTCGCAATCACGGTATCGCCTGCGCCAGAAACATCAAATACTTCTCGTGCCTGTGCACGTACATGAGAAACGCCTTGGTCGGTGAACAAACTCATTCCCTCTTCAGAGCGGGTAAGGAGTAAAGCCTGAATTCCAAGTGAACGCCTTAGCTCTTGCGCGCGCTGCGTCAGATCATCCTCGTTTACCCATCGGCCCACCACTTGACGCAGCTCACTGCGATTGGGGGTGAGCAGGGTAGCGCCACGGTATTTTTCGTAGTCTTCGCCTTTGGGGTCAACCAAAATGACTTTGTTTTGCGCCCGCGCGCAGTCAATCATGGTGGCAACCTGACTCAATGCTCCCTTGCCGTAATCCGACAACACAAGCACATCGGCAGTACCCAAGGCCTTTTCAAATCGCGCTAACTTTTGCTCCAATGCAGTGTGGCTGGGTGTCTCTTCAAAATCCAAGCGGATCAATTGCTGTTGGCGCGCAATCACTCTTAACTTCACTGTGGTTGGAACCTGGGGATCGACTTCTAATTGGCTATTGACACCGCTCTGCCTAAGCAGTTCACCAATGCGATTACCTGCTTCATCCTCGCCCACAACGCCAAGGATGGTTGTATTGGCACCGAGTGCGGCGACGTTGCGCGCCACGTTAGCGGCGCCACCCAAGCGTTCATCCACTTTGGATACTTGAACAATTGGAACCGGCGCCTCTGGCGAAATCCGATCCGAATCGCCGAACCAATAGCGATCAAGCATAACGTCGCCGACCACCAATAAGTTAGTCTTAGCAAATTGTGCACGGTTCGCTTTTTCTACGGTCATGATCGTAATTCGTTGTGACGGCCAATGCCTTGGTATTCAAAACCCAATTCTTGCATAGCTTGGGGCTCATAGAGGTTTCGGCCATCGAAAATGATGGGAGATTTGAGTTTTTGCTTGAGTAAATCAAAATCAGGGCTGCGGAAGGCTTTCCACTCGGTAACGATGACCAGAGCATCACAGCCATCCAAGGCATCCATCGGCTGATCGACCATCGAGACACGCTTGCGTCCCTCCGGATTATTTGCAAAATCGACATCAAAACAATGGGCTGCCTCTGGCATAGCAACGGGATCATAGGCTACTACAGTAGCGCCGCGCTTCACTAGCGCTGCAATGATCACGCGGCTAGGGGCTTCGCGCATATCGTCTGTGTTGGGCTTAAATGCCAAGCCCCAAATAGCAAACTTGCGCTTGGATAAATCCGAACCAAAGCGCTTCTCCATCTTTTCAACCAAAATCGTTTTTTGCGCCTCATTCACCGCCTCTACTGCTTGCAATATTTTTAAGTCGCGTCCGTGCTCTAGTGCCGTTTTGCTCAGCGCCGAAACATCTTTTGGAAAGCATGATCCGCCATAGCCCGTCCCAGAGTACAAAAAACCATACCCAATCCGAGAGTCAGAGCCAATGCCCTGCCTAACCGCTTCAATGTCAGCGCCGACTACATCCGCAAGATTCGCTAACTCATTCATAAATGAAATGCGGGTCGCCAACATCGCGTTTGCCGCGTACTTTGTCAGCTCCGCGCTTTTTACATCCATGTAATAGGTTCGCTCGTGGTGGCGATTAAATGGCGCGTACAGTTTCCGCATCTGCTCTCTTGCCCGCAATCCAGCCGGATTGCTGTCGGTACCAATCACAATGCGGTCAGGTCGCATGAAATCCTCCACCGCAGCGCCCTCTTTCAAAAACTCAGGGTTCGAAACTACCGAGCAAAGTTCAGCTGCGAGGCTGCGCTTAACCAATTCCTCTGTAATGGCTGCTGTCACTTTTTCTGCTGTACCTACGGGGACCGTTGATTTATCCACCACCACCTTAGGCGTGGTCATGTGACGCCCAATATTGCGAGCTGCAGCAACGACATACTGCAGGTCAGCTGAGCCATCCTCATCCGGCGGCGTGCCTACTGCGATAAATTGAATATCACCATGCGCTACCGATGCTGCAATATCGGTAGAGAATTGCAAACGCCCTGCTGCGCGGTTACGCTCAATCATTTCTTTGAGGCCCGGTTCATAAATGGGTACGCCACCAGAATTCAGAATAGCGATTTTCTTTGGATCCAAATCCAAGCAAAACACATTGTTACCTTGCTCAGCCAAACAGGCGCCAGTGACTAAACCGACGTAGCCGCTGCCAATGATCGTGACTTTCATAGAGTATCAACCGTTCTTAAAAAAATGAGTTACATGGACGGGCCACTTGCGGCGGCCCCTTCACTGCGTCTTGGGGAGTATGCCTCCCAATGATTACAGCCTGGACATTGCCAGTAAAAGCGCCTTGCTCTGAAACCGCAGTTGCCGCAGGTATACCGTGCTAAAGCAGTTGTACGTTGCTTTAAGAGGCCTAAGGTCGCCTGTAAGTCAGCAATGCGCTCAGGACTGCCATTGACCTCCGCTAAAGCCAGACGCGTTTCAGCCAACCTCGAGAGTGCTGTCAGGCTGGGAGTATGTTGCATCACCCCAACCAAAATCACCTCCGTTGCCGCAGGCCCACGAATTAACATTACATGCTTGTGCACAATATCCAAAAGCTCACCAGCCGATTGAGTGGTTAACAGCGCAATCAGGTGATCCAGTCCGGCATTGGTTTTATCGACTGCAGCATGGGCTGCCATCCAGCGATCGGCAACCAAGTGCATATAGGCAGGGTGTTTTTCTGCCACCTTGCTCCACACCTCAATTGCTTGGCCTGGACGATCCATCGCAACCAAATAATCGCCTTGCAAAATTAATGCTCTGGCCTGCGCTGGAACCGCCTGCAGGGCGCGGTCAATCGACAACTCAGAGTCCATCATATCTTTGCGTCGCAAAGCCTCTTGAGCCAATTCACAATAAAACTGGGCAATCTCCGTTTGGTGATTCTTGCCCTGCAAGGCCTCCAGCTCAGTGGCCGCCACAATCGCTTTTTTCCAATCACGCTCGACTTGGTACATTTCCAAGAGACTTTCTTTGGCTGGAACGCTGTATTTGCCATCGCCTACTTGGTTTAAGGACGCTTCTGCACGATCGAGTAAGCCGGCGCGCAAAAAGTCACGCCCTAATTCATAGGCTGCATGGTCACGATCGCGGGGCTTGAGGTCAGTACGACCGGCTAAATGCTGATGAATGCGGATCGCGCGCTCGGTCTCGCCACGGCGACGAAACAAATTTCCCAATGAAAAATGAAGGTCAACCGTTTCAGGGTCGAGCTGGGCTACCTTAACTAGCGCCTCAATCGCCTGATCCGGCTGCTCGTTTAATAAAAGACTGAGCCCCTTAAAAGTGGAGCGCTGCTGCAACATGCGCTCACGCTCGTCCATTCGACTCTCAAGACGCAGATCCCAACGTGAGGCAAGCCATCCCAGTCCAAAAATAACGGGGAACAACAGTAGCCACGCGGTTTCAATTTGAATCATTAGGTTCGTTTACGTAAGGCAGTTTGGTATCAAACTCAGGTCGGCATTGACCCACAGACTTTTGCTCGCAAGCGAGGCAAATTAGCCTTCCTTCTTGCCAGACTGAATCTGGTTGTGCGCTTGATTGAGGGGCTTATAGTCAACCCGCTCGCGCAATTCTTTACCCGGCTTGAAATGCGGTACTCGCTTTTCTGGAATCATGACTTTTTCACCCGATTTCGGGTTACGGCCAGTTCGAGCTGGTCGGTGATGCAATACAAAACTTCCAACACCGCGTAACTCAATGCGCTTGCCTTCGGCAAGTGCCTGCGTCATTGTGTCAAGCAACGTTTTAACCGCCAACTCAACATCCCGTGGCAATAGCTGCGGAAACTGCTCCGCTAAGCTCTCCACTAACTCAGAGCGGGTGATCGCTTGTTGATCGTGTTCTGTCATGGTCTATCAGTAAAATCGCCACCCCTCAAACGAGGCGTGGCGATAGTGATTTAGCCCTGATTATCCATCTTCGCTTTGAGTAAAGCGCCCAAATTGGTGGTGCCCGACTGCGCATCACCTTGAAGCTTGCTCATTGCGTCATGTTGATCAGCACTGTCTTTGGCTTTAATCGATAGGTTGATGTTGCGTGACTTACGATCAATGTTAATGATCATGGCTGTCACGGTATCGCCTTCTTTCAAGACATTGCGTGCATCTTCAACGCGATCGGTTGAGATTTCAGAAGCGCGTAGGTATGCCTCTACCTCGTCAGCCAAATGAATGGTTGCGCCCTTCGCATCAACACTCTTCACAGTGCCAGTGACGAGGCTGCCCTTGTCGCTAGTGGAAGTGTAGTTGTTGAATGGGTCACCAGACAATTGCTTAATGCCAAGCGAGATACGCTCTTTCTCAACATCAATGGCCAATACGGTGGCTTCGATTTCATCGCCCTTCTTGTATTTCTTAACCGCTTCTTCACCTGGCTCATTCCATGAGAGGTCAGAGAGGTGAACGAGGCCATCAATTCCGCCAGGCAAGCCAATGAAAACGCCAAAGTCAGTAATCGACTTGATTGCGCCCGTGAGCTTATCGCCCTTCTGCTGTCCACGTGAGAACTCTTCCCATGGATTTGCTTTGCACTGCTTGATACCAAGGCTAATGCGACGCTTATCTTCATCAATATCCAACACCATCACTTCAACTTCAGTGCCTAGTGCGACTGCTTTGCTTGGAGCAACGTTCTTGTTGGTCCAGTCCATCTCGGATACGTGCACCAAGCCTTCAATGCCGCTCTCGATTTCAACGAAAGCACCGTAGTCAGTCAGGTTGGTTACTTTGCCGAATAAACGGGTATTGGGTGGGTAGCGACGTGCGATGCCAACCCATGGGTCGTCACCAAGCTGCTTTACACCAAGGGATACGCGATTCTTCTCTTGATCAAACTTTAAAATCTTCGCTGTCACTTCTTGACCAACTGTCAACATCTCGCTAGGGTGACGCACACGACGCCATGCCAAGTCCGTGATGTGCAAGAGGCCATCGATGCCGCCGAGGTCAACGAACGCGCCGTAGTCTGTAATGTTTTTAACCAGGCCCTGAACAATGCTGCCCTCTTTGAGGTTCACCATTAACTTCGCACGCTCTTCGCCTTGGCTGGCTTCTACTACAGCACGACGGGAAAGAACTACGTTGTTGCGCTTACGATCGAGCTTGATGACCTTGAACTCCATGGTCTTGCCTTCGTATGGGCTGGTGTCTTTAATTGGGCGGGTGTCAACCAGTGAGCCGGGCAAGAATGCGCGGATACCATTCACCATAACCGTTAAGCCACCTTTGACTTTGCCAGTAACCGTACCAGTCACAATCTCGGCTTGCTCAAGGGCTTTTTCCAGGTTCATCCACGATGCCAAGCGCTTCGCTTTGTCACGGGAGAGGATGGTGTCACCGTAGCCGTTTTCAAGGGCATCAATGGCAACCGAAACGAAATCGCCTGGATTGACTTCAATCTCACCGGCGTCGTTATGGAATTCTTCAACTGGGATAAACGCTTCGGACTTCAAGCCGGCGTTCACCACCACGAAATTATGATCAATGCGAAGGACTTCAGCCGAGATAACTTGGCCGGTCTTCATATTCGATCGGGTTAGGGATTCTTCAAATAATTCTGCAAAAGATTCAGACATGTATATTCACTTTGTGCCGTCAGAAGGCCTGACGGGTTAGATTAAAAACGTTCGACGAAACACGCTTGATTAGAAATTTGCGTTGTAGCGTTTCACGAACACCAATACAGCAACTACGCACTACTTTTACTGCTTGCTTCATACCAGCGCATTACCTGCGATACCGCTTGATCAATCGATAAATCCGACGTATCCAGCACTATTGCTCCTTCTGCCACTATTAATGGTGCGCTTCCACGACTACTGTCCCGTGCATCGCGTGCCGTTAAATCGAGCAATAAGTCGGACATGTTAGCAGAAAATCCCTTAGCGATCAATTGCTTATATCGCCGTTCTGCGCGAGCGGCAACACTGGCAGTGAGGAACACCTTAAGCCTTGCGTCGGGGAAAAGCACGCTCGCCATGTCTCTACCATCGGCTACTAGGCCTGGATTCTGGCGAAAATCGTGCTGCAAGCGCACCAATGCCTGCCGAACCTCAGGATGCACCGCCAATTTAGAGGCCCTCCGCCCGATCTTTTCGGTCCGAATGAGGTCAGAAACGTCCTCATTGCCCAGCATAATCTGTCCGTTTTGAAACGAAACCAGCATTGAGGCGGCTATTTTGCTTAAAAAAGAGGCATTTTCAGTGGAAATCCCCTCCCGCTCACTTGCCAAAGAAACTAGGCGGTAGAGGGCGCCGCTATCCAGATAGTGAAATCCCAATGCGTTTGCAACTAAGGCTGCAACCGTACCCTTACCAGAGGCGGTGGGGCCATCAATCGCAATAACGGGCGGCTTACTGGAATCACTCATGCATTAACAAGCAGCAGTCTGAGCAATCTGAGCAAACTCAGCAAAATAGCGTGGGAAGGTTTTTGCAACGCAATTGGGGTCATTAATCAAAATAGGATTAGGTCCAAACGCGGTCAAAGAAAAACACATTGCCATGCGGTGATCATCGTAGGTATCAATGCCATCGGCTGGGCTTTGCCAGGCAAGGGGTGGGCGTATCACCAAATAGTCTGAGCCAGCATCGATGCTGGCGCCTACTTTTTGCAGCTCCGTTGCCATTGCCGCAATCCGGTCCGTCTCTTTGATACGCCAACTGGCAATCCCATTTAACCGGGTCTCGCCTGTTGCAAACAGCGCAACGATTGCCAATGTCATTGCTGCATCGGGAATGGCCGTGCAATCGATGGTAATACCATGCAATTGACCGGCGGCTGGGGCAGCTGCTTCAATCCAATCATCGCCTTTGGTAATGGCCGCGCCCATTTGCGCTAAGGCATCAGCAAAAGCAACATCACCCTGAATGCTGTCACGCCCAACACCCAAAACGCGAACGGGACCCATCCCAATTGCTCCCGCCGCTAAAAAATAAGAGGCAGAAGAAGCATCGCCCTCTACCAATAAGTTTTTAGGGCTGCGATAGACAGACTCACCGTTTTGCAATGCAGGCTGTGCTGGAATCACAAAGGTTTGTGCGTCAGGGCTATCAACATGAACACCAAAACGTTGCATCAGCTTGAGTGTGATTTCAATATAAGGCCGTGAAATTAACTCCCCAATGACTTCAATCCGAATTGCCTTTTTTGCCAGCAAAGGCAAGGCCATGAGCAGGGCCGTCAAAAATTGACTCGACACATCACCTCGAATGCGAACGGCTTCCGGTATCGATATGGCTGATGCATGGATCTGAATTGGCGGATAGCCCTCTTCACCAAGGTAACTAATCACGGCACCAATTTGACGTAAACCATCGACTAAATCCCGAATGGGTCTTTCATGCATCCGCGCGACACCCGAAAGGTGGTAGTTGCCTTGCTGCATCACCAGTGCGGCGGTCAGCGGACGAATAGCAGTGCCGGCATTACCCATAAACAAATCCGCTTCGCGAATCGGAAGACGACCGCCACTTCCCGTAACCAAGCAGGTGGTCTCATCCAGGTCTTGAACCGTTAAACCCAGCTGACGCAGTGCCGCCCGCATGATTTGGGTATCGTCCGCGTCCAATAAATTGCTGAGCGTAGTTTGGCCCGATGCAAGCGCGGCAAGCAACAAGCAGCGATTGGAAATGCTCTTTGAACCAGGTAGGGTTATTTGCCCGTGTGCCCGCTTCAGTGGGCCAATCGCAATTTGCTCTACTCGGCTGCCCTGCTGACTCATTTAGAGCCATCCCATTCTTGGCGCGCCTTACTGGCTTTTGTAAAGGCCTTCTCTAAACCAGCAGCATCTTCAGTTGCAATCAGTTCTCGCAAGTGTCCTGCTACCGACAAATACTGATCCAGCTCTTTTAAAATTGCAGTCCGATTGGCAAGACAAATATCACGCCACATTTCTGGGCTAGAGGCAGCAATGCGGGTGAAATCCCGAAATCCCGCGCCAGCGTGCTGTAGTTTTTCTTGCGCATCTTCTGAATTCAAGACGCTGACCATCAGCGCATACGACAGCACGTGCGGCAGGTGTGACACTGCCGCAAAAATCGCATCGTGCTGAACGGCGCCGATCTTACGCACCCGAGCCCCTGTTGATTCCCAAAACTGCGTCATCAGTTCGACATCAACCTTGGCATTTTCTTGCAGTTGGCAAATGATGGTTTGCTTGCCATCGAATAAATCGGCTTTGGCTGCTGCAGCGCCATGCTGCGCGCCCCCCGCAATCGGATGGGCTGGCACTAATTGACAGGCTTTTTTTCCCAATACTTCTTTGGCTGCCAGAATCACATCGCCCTTGGTGCTACCTGCATCCGTAAGCAAGGTATGCGGCTCTAAAAAAGGCTCTAGGGCAGTAAATGTGGCACGCATTTGCGCCACTGGCACACAAAGCACAATGACTTGGGATTGTTTAGCGGCCTCTTCTAAGGTAAGGACACCATCAATGGCACCCATGGCGATGGCCTGGTCTAGATTGGCTTTGCTGCGGCCCACTCCGTATACAGCATCGACTACGCCCGCGCGCTTTAAGGCGAGGCCAAGCGAGGCGCCAATAAGGCCAACACCCACAATAGTGACCTGACCAAAGTGGGTCGATTTAGATTGAGTCATGAATAAATTATGTACTTAGTGTGTGCTTGATGTGTGCTTATTGTGAACGTGGTGCTTACTTAAAACTAGGTCGACTTTAGAATGTCGCGCAAAGCACGAATGAAGGCAGCATTCTCTTCGGGTAGGCCAATCGAGATACGCAGCCATTCTGGTAAGCCATAATTACCAACGGGCCTTACGATGATGCCGCGCTTGAGCAGTTCTAAATTGATGCGCGCACCTGCACCACCATCTTCGCCCACCTTGACTAGGACAAAGTTGCCGGCGGATGGCAAGAATCGCAGCCCAAGATCCTTGAATGCATCGGTTAATTGCGCATATCCGGCTTGATTTAATTCAAAGCCAGCTTGTAAAAAGGCATCGTCCTGAAAGGCAGCAATTGCTGCTGCCTGAGCAAGGCTATTGACATTAAACGGTTGCCGAATACGATTGAGTAAATCAGTCAATCCGGGCTGGGCTACCCCATAGCCAATCCGCAGACCGGCCAAACCGTAGGCCTTGGAAAAACTGCGCGAGAGAATCATATTGGGATAGCGCTTAATCCACGCAATCGCATCATAGCGCTGCTCTGGCGTCAAATACTCGTTGTATGCCTCATCTAACACCACAACCACATTACTTGGCACTTGAGATAAAAATGATTCAATTTCCTTAGGCTCTAAGTAGCTGCCGGTTGGATTATTTGGATTAGCCACAAACACGAGCTTGGCTTTATTGCCCGATTGCTTAATCGCCTCCAGCATCGCCGGTAGGTCGTGTCCATAGAATGCGGTTGGCGCCACTTCAACCGCTACAGCACCGACTGCCTGGGTTGCGAGCGGATACACTGCAAACGCATGCTTTGAAAAAATGATTTCATCACCGGCTTGTGCAACGGCTCTAGCTGTTAACTCCAAAATATCATTGCTGCCATTACCCAAAGTAATCCAGTCAGCAGGCACGCCCAAGCGATTAGATAACACTTTCTTGAGCTCAAAGCCATTGGAATCCGGGTAGCGACCTAAATCGGTTGCCGCACGCAGCATCGCCTCTTGCGCTGACTTTGGCATGCCGAGTGGGTTTTCATTGGAAGCAAGCTTCACAATCTTGCTCTCATCAAGACCGTATTCGCGTGCTACTTCACTAATTGGCCGCCCGCCAACATAGGGCGCAATCGCTTGAATGTGTTTAAGACCGAGTGGCGTACTCATCATTAACCTAATGCGCGTGGGTAGGAACCCAGTTTTTTATAAAAGGCAGCGGTATCTTGCAGCTCTATTAATGCCTTAGCTACATTGGCATCCTCCGCATGGCCAGCGACATCAATGTAAAAGTGATATTCCCAGGTACCTTTGCGAGCCGGGCGCGACTCAAAGCGCGTCATCGAAACGCCATGCTTGGCCAAGGGCGCCAATAAAGAATAGACTGCGCCTGGTTTATTCGCAACCGACAGGACGAGTGCAGTTTGATCATTACCGGTAGGCTGGCATTGGTAATTTCCCACCACCACAAAACGCGTGCGATTGTGTGGGTCATCCTGAATCTGATTGGCTACTGCTTGTAAGCCATATGCCACTTGCGCTGAATCACCCGCAATTGCCGCAATGGATGGGTCGGCAGCCGCCATACGGGCTGCTTCTGCATTACTGCTAACCGCTTGGCGCTGCAACTGCGGAGCATGGTCGCTAAGCCACTGTTGGCACTGCGCCAAGGCCTGTGCATGCGCGCACACCGTGGTTATGCCATCCACGCTTCCGGATTTTGTCAGTAGATGGTGGTGTATCAATAAAACTACTTCACCGCTAATGTGCAATGGGGAGTCGAGCAATAAATCAAGCGTACGCGAGACCGCGCCCTCACTGGAATTTTCGACGGGCACAATACCAAATTGAGCAGCACCTTTTTCAACCGATTTGAATACTTCATCCAAACTGGCGCAGGGTAATCCGCTAATGGATTGGCCAAAAAAACGGTGTGCCGCTAGCTCAGAAAAGGTGCCGACGGGCCCGAGATAAGCAATGGTTTGCCTAGCCTCTAAAGCGCGGCAAGCTGACATCACTTCCCGCCAAATGGCTGCAATGCCATCGTTATGCAAAGGGCCTTGATTCAGTTTGCTTAAATTCGCGACGACCTGACGCTCGCGCTCTGGACGGAAGACTGGCGATACAAAATCACCTTTGACATGACCGACCTCTTGCGCTGCTTTTGCGCGCTTTGATAAGAGTTCGAGTATTTCGGCATCGATAGCATCGATACGCGCCCGCAAGGGAGCTAAACGCTGATCTTCGGTCGTCATTACGCCCGCCTTTCAAATTCACGCATAAATTCCACTAAGGTTTGAACGCCTTCGAGTGGCATCGCATTGTAAATACTGGCACGCATTCCGCCAGCCGCTTTATGGCCACGCAATGCAGCTAAGCCAGCACTGCTGGATTGCGCTAAAAATGCCGCATTCAAGGTTTCGTCTTTTAAGAAAAAGGTGACGTTCGTTCGCGAACGGTAACGTGGATCTACCCGATTCTCATACAGACCACTTTGATCAATATAGCTGTATAGCAAGGTTGATTTTTCAAGGTTAATGCGCTCCATCTCCGCAACTCCACCCCGTTTTAATAGCCATTTAAATACTAACCCAGACATATAAATAGAAAATGTTGGGGGCGTATTCAGCATTGATTGCGTAGCCTCTTCTTTAGCCCAATCCCAAATTGATGGAGTAATGGCCATTTGATGGCCCATCAAATCCCTGCGCACAATCACGAAGGTAACTCCGGCAGGGCCAATGTTTTTCTGTGCCCCTGCAAACCAGACGCCGCATTGCGTCACGTCCATTTTGCGCGACAAAATATTACTTGAAATGTCGGCCACTAGAATACGGTCGCCGACATTGGGCACCTCTTGAAACTCGACGCCACCAATCGTTTCATTTGCGCAGTAATGTAAGTAGGCGGCATCATCCGATAAATGCCAGGTATTACTTGCTGGTATGGTCGTGAATTGCTGGTCTTTTGAGCTTGCGGCTAAATGGGCTTGTCCGTATTTTTGTGCTTCTAAGAATGATTTCTCTGACCAAATCCCAGTAACCAAAAAATCCGCTTTAGGTCCGTTTTTGGCCAGGGGCATCAGATTCATCGGCACCGCGGCATTTTGACCAATGCCGCCGCCTTGCAACATCAAAATTGCATAGTTATCGGGTATGTTCATAAGCACGCGCATGTCGTGCAGGGCTTCCTCATAGAGGGCCATGAATTCAGGACCGCGATGGCTAATCTCCATCACACTGCATCCCATACCCCGCCAATTCAGCATTTCTTCTGATGCCTGCTGTAAGACTTCAGCCGGCAAAGTGGCAGGGCCCGCAGCGAAATTAAAAATGCGGCGGTCGAAAATCATAATGGAGTTAAGGGGTGCGGGATCAAATAACTACATTACGCATCGGGGGTGGATTCACCACCGGCAGCATCGACCTCATCTTCAAGCCCATCCGCATCGTCATCGGAGTCACTCTCTGCAATCCGCTGTAGACCCGATAAGCGAGTACCCTCGTCGACGCTAATCAACGTAACGCCTTGGGTTGCTCGGCCCATTTCTCGAATCTCAGACACCCGAGTGCGCACCAAGACGCCGCCCGTCGTTATCAACATAATTTGATCTTCTGGAGAAACAAGGGATGCCGCTACTACCTTACCGTTACGCTCGCTGGTCTGAATTGCAATCATACCTTTGGTGCCGCGACCATGGCGGGTATATTCCGCAATCGGAGTGCGCTTACCAAAACCATTCTCGGTAGCAGTTAGTACGCTACTTGGAGCAGCCACAGCATCTTCTGCCGGCACTGCACCATCCGATGCCTCTGCAGGAGCAACCAGCATGGCAATCACGTTTTGCTCAGCAGCTAAATTCATGCCGCGCACACCGCGTGCAGTTCTACCCATCGGACGCACATCGTTTTCATCAAAGCGCACTGCCTTACCAGCATCTGAAAACAGCATCACATCATGTTTGCCATCGGTAATCGCGGCACCGACCAAGAAATCATTCTCGTTTAAATCAACCGCAATG
The DNA here is from genome assembly GCA_945947155.1 of Polynucleobacter meluiroseus. Classification (GTDB taxonomy): domain Bacteria; phylum Pseudomonadota; class Gammaproteobacteria; order Burkholderiales; family Burkholderiaceae; genus Polynucleobacter; species Polynucleobacter meluiroseus_G. The sequence goes on from CAMEXM010000034.1 coordinate 13,858, forward strand.
ATGCCGGCCTTACGCGGATTAGAAAAATCCGAGAGGCGGGTTTTTTTGACTGTACCGAGGCTGGTTGCCATAAAGACATACTGATCGTCTTGGTAAACTTTAATTGGGAGTATCACCGTGATCTTTTCACCATCGATCAGCGGGAACATATTCACAATCGGCTTGCCGCGCGATGTGCGACTGCCTTGTGGAACTTCCCAGACTTTGAGCCAGTACATCCGGCCGCGATCAGAGAAACACAAAATAGTGTCGTGTGTGTTTGCTACAAACAGGGTGTCGATCCAATCTTCATCCTTCGTTGCAGCGGCTTGCTTGCCACGACCACCCCGTTTCTGTGCGCGGTATTCGCTGAGGGGCTGGCTCTTCATGTAGCCCGAGTGCGACAAAGTCACTACCATGTCTTGCGGCGTGATCAGATCTTCCGTGAAGAGTTCGGTAGCATTCATTTCAATAAAGGAGCGTCGACCCGTATCACCGCCTTCTTTGCCGTAATCGGCTTGCACTTCTTTCAGCTCGGACTCAATCACTTGCGTCACGCGCTCTGGCTTAGCGAGGAGATCAAGTAAGTCTGAAATCTCAGTCATGACTTCTTTGTACTCAGAAACGATCTTATCTTGCTCAAGTCCAGTTAAGCGCTGCAAACGCATCTGCAGAATTTCTTGTGCCTGGCTATCGGATAAACGATAGAGGCCTGTAGCCTGCATGCCATATTCAGGCAGTAGGCCTTCTGGACGATAGGCGTTGCGCCCACCTGGTGTATCGGTCTCGGCACGCGCCAACATTTCGCGCACCATGGATGAGTCCCACGACTTACCCATTAACTCCTGTTTAGCAACGACCGGATTTGCAGCCGCCTTGATAATGGCAATGAACTCATCAATGTTAGCCAGCGCAACAGCCAAGCCTTCCAAGACGTGTCCGCGATCTCGGGCTTTGCGTAATTCAAAAATAGTCCTGCGCGTCACCACCTCGCGGCGATGCTGCAAGAAATACTCCAGCATCTGCTTCAGGTTCAAGAGGCGCGGCTGGTTATCAACCAGCGCCACCATGTTCATACCAAAGTTGTCTTGCAGCTGCGTGCTCTTGTACAGATTGTTAAGTACTACCTCAGGCACTTCACCGCGCTTGAGCTCGATGACAACGCGCATTCCGGATTTATCGGATTCATCCCGCAAATCAGAAATGCCTTCAATTTTTTTCTCATTCACCAGCTCAGCAATACGCTCAAGCAAGTTTTTCTTATTTACCTGGTATGGCAACTCGTCGACGATGATGGACTGGCGCGAGCCTTTATCCAAATCTTCAAAATGGGTCTTGGCTCGCATGACCACGCGGCCACGGCCCGTGCGGTAGCCTTCGCGCACCCCTTGCACGCCATAAATGATTCCGGCAGTGGGGAAATCCGGCGCTGGAATAATCTCGATTAGCTCGTCAATCGTGCATTCAGGATGGTGCAGGACATGCAGACAAGCCTGTACAACTTCATCTAAGTTGTGCGGCGGAATATTGGTGGCCATGCCCACCGCAATCCCGGAAGAGCCATTAATCAGCAAATTGGGTACTTTGGCCGGCAGAATCAGGGGTTCTTTTTCGCTGCCGTCGTAGTTCGGCCCAAAATCGACTGTTTCTTTGTCTAAATCGGCCAAAAGGTCATGGGCGATCTTGCGCAAGCGAATTTCCGTATAACGCATGGCCGCGGCGTTGTCGCCGTCAACCGAGCCAAAGTTACCCTGTCCGTCCACTAACATGTAGCGCAATGAGAAGTCTTGGGCCATACGGACAATGGTGTCGTACACCGCTGAATCCCCATGGGGATGGTATTTACCGATGACATCGCCAACTATACGGGCAGATTTCTTGTAAGGACGGTTCCAATCGTTGTTTAATTCATACATCGCGAAAAGAACCCGCCTGTGGACCGGTTTTAAGCCATCACGCACGTCTGGTAGGGCTCTGCCGACAATAACGCTCATGGCATAGTCCAAATAGGACCGCCGCATTTCGTCTTCGAGGGATATTGGTAGTGTTTCTTTAGCGGCTTGTTCCATCTCGAAATAATATCATTTTGATGGCAGACAGCCCCTGTGCTAAGATTCTGTCAGTTTGTACGAATTGGGAAGTATCGCTTTGCGCTTTTTGCAGTTCTGTAGGGCGACATACATACGAGTTTGAATTTAATTAAAAAAGTGAATTTGAGGACTAAAAATGAATAAAACCCTAAAACTGGTACTCGCTGGTGTTGTTACTGTTGCTGCCGGCGCTACTTCCGCTCAATCCGTTGACAACTGGGTCAACGCCACCGGCACTCCATGGAGAAACGGCGACGGTACATTGTGCTGGCGTGATGCCGCTTGGACCCCAGCTACTGCTGCTAAAGGTTGCGACGGTTTTTTAGAGCCAAAGAAAGCTGCTGCTGCTAAGCCTGCTCAGCCAAAAGTTACCCAGACCAAGATCACATTGCAAGCTGATACCCTGTATGACTTCGACAAAGCAACCTTGAAGCCAGAAGGCAAAGCGACTTTAGACAAAGTTGCTGCTGACCTGAGCAAGATCCGCTTGGAAGTCATTATCGCTGTTGGTAACACTGACGGCGTAGGTTCAGATGCATACAACCAAGCACTAGGCCAGCGCCGTGCGCAGTCTGTAAAAGCCTATTTGATTAGCAAGGGTGTTGACGGTGGCCGTATTTATACCGAAAGCAAAGGCAAGAGCAATCCAGTAGCTACAAACGCTACTGCTGAAGGCCGCGCTAAGAACCGCCGTACCGATATCGAAGTAGTTGGTACAGTTGCTCTCAAGTAATCTTTAGCATTCTCGAAAAAGCCCGGTTCTGCCGGGCTTTTTTATTTCCGTTACAGTCTTAGTATGAATACATCCAGTAACGTTGACCCTTCTGAAATCAGTAAATTTAGCGCCCTAGCGCACCGCTGGTGGGATCCGAATAGCGAATTCAAGCCCTTGCATGCGATTAATCCACTGCGCCTCGGATGGATTCAGACCTTTGTGCCCCTCAAAGGCAAAAAGACCGTTGATATTGGCTGTGGCGGCGGTATTCTAGCCGAATCAATGTCGAACCTGGGGGCCGATACCCTGGGAATTGATTTATCCGACAAAGCCCTCAAAGTGGCTGAATTGCACGCCCTCGAGACGGGTGCGAATGTTCGCTATCGCTCCATCTCTGCTGAGTCCTTGGCCTTAGAACAGGCGGCCCAATTTGATGTGGTGACCTGCATGGAAATGCTCGAGCACGTACCCCATCCAGCATCCGTTGTGCAAGCCTGTGCCGACCTAGCTAAACCAGGCGCCACACTCTTCTTTAGCACGCTCAATCGCAACCTGAAATCCTACGTATTTGCCATTGTTGGTGCCGAGTACATCCTGCGTTTATTGCCTAAAGGGACACATCAGTACGCTAAATTTATTAAGCCGTCTGAGCTGGCACGCTACATACGCCAAGCGAATTTAGAAGTCATTGCTACCAAGGGATTGACCTACAACCCCATCACCCAAGTCTATCGTTTAAGCGGTAACACCGACGTCAATTACATGATTGCCGTCCGCAAGCCTTTGGAATAAAAGCAATGTCCTTACGTAGTCCATACCATGGTGTTTTTTTTGATCTCGATGGCACACTGGCCGATACCGCACCAGACTTGGTGGCAGCGGCAAATCAGCTGCTAACAAAACGCAATCTCAGCCCAAAGCCCTATGCAGAACTCAGGCCAAGGGCATCGGCTGGAGCGCGCGGTTTAATTCAGGGGGCATTTGGCTATGGCACAGATCACCCTGAATTCATTCTCTTGCGCGATGAATTTTTTACCTATTATGAGAACGCGCTGCTGGTGCACAGCACCTTGTTTGATGGCGTTGACTCCCTGCTTGATCAACTTGACTTAGCAAAACTACCTTGGGGTATTGTGACTAATAAGAGTGAGCGCTTCACCCACCCCCTTACAGAGCAGATGGGATTACGGCAACGCGCAATCTCCACCGTCTCCGGCGACACAACACCTTTCTCTAAGCCGCATCCAGAGCCGATTTTGCATGCGGCTAGAGTGGCTAATGTTGACCCCAAATCTTCAATCTATGTGGGCGATGATATTCGCGATGTGCTTGCCGGCAAAGCAGCTGGTATGAAAACCGTTGCTGCCGCTTATGGCTATTGCGGATGCGCAGAGCCACCGCAAGAATGGGGCGCCGACTACCTAATTCACTCCCCTCTGGAGCTATTGGACATCATCTTCCCACGATAGTTCTGCACTATCTGGTAATCGGCCGTAAAATAAGGGTTCTTTAATGCAATGCATCTGGGGTCGACATGGTTTCGACGTGGATTACAAAGCATCAAGGGCATACCGAGGACCCGTTATCTCGTAAATCAATGGGAATGTAATAACTGCTAACGACGAACGTTACGCACTAGCCGCTTAAATGCGGTTGCCCCTGAACTGATTCTCTCTTGGGTCAGGTAGCGCAAGCTACATCAGGGTCATTTACAAGAGATAAG
>CAMEXM010000035.1 GCA_945947155.1 Polynucleobacter meluiroseus
CTATCGATGAGCCAAGCGGACAAGAGTAAAGAACAACAAATCAAAGACTTACGGGCTGCAGCCCTGCACTATCACGAGTTTCCAGTCCCCGGAAAGATTGAAATTGCGGCAACCAAGCAGCTCACCAATCAACGCGATCTTGCCTTGGCGTATACCCCTGGAGTTGCCGCTGCCTGCGAAGAAATCGTCAAAGACCCAACCAATGCCTTTCGTTACACCGCGCGCGGTAATTTGGTTGGCGTGATTACCAACGGCACTGCAGTACTCGGTCTTGGGAATATCGGTCCTCTGGCAAGTAAGCCAGTGATGGAAGGTAAAGCTGTCTTATTTAAGAAGTTTGCTGGCATTGATGTCTTTGATATTGAGGTCAATGAAAACGACCCCGATAAGTTAGTCGAAATCATTGCAGCGCTTGAGCCTACGTTTGGCGGCATTAATTTAGAAGACATTAAAGCACCGGATTGCTTTGTGGTCGAGCGTAAATTGCAAGCTCGTATGAAGATCCCCGTCTTTCATGATGACCAGCATGGCACAGCCATTGTGGTTGCGGCGGCCATTATGAATGGTTTAAAAGTGGTTGGAAAGGACATAGCCAATGTCAAACTCGTGACATCGGGCGCAGGCGCTGCTGCGCTGGCATGCATCGACTTATTGGTGGATTTGGGCGTACCTAGAAAAAACATTTGGGTAACCGACATTGTGGGCGTGGTCTACAAAGGCCGCAAAGAGTTGATGGATCCAGAGAAGGAGCCGTTCTCACAAGACACCCCTTTGCGTACCTTGAGTGAGGTAATTGAGGGTGCCGATATTTTCTTGGGCCTCTCTGCGGGCGGCGTACTGAAATCCGAGATGGTGAAAAAGATGGCCGATAAGCCCTTGGTGTTTGCCTTGGCAAACCCCACACCAGAAATCTTGCCAGAGGAAGTGAAGTTAGTTAGACCCGATGCCGTGATGGCGACCGGTCGCACCGATTACCCCAACCAAGTGAACAATGTGTTGTGTTTTCCATTTATTTTCCGTGGCGCATTGGATGTGGGAGCAACAACCATTACCCGCGGTATGGAAGTGGCTGCAGTCAAAGCAGTTGCTGAGCTGGCTCAGGCGGAACAAAGTGAAGTGGTTGCAGCCGTCTACAGCACTGAAAACCTGGCGTTTGGTCCGGAGTATTTGATTCCGAAGCCTTTTGATCCGCGCTTAATTACAGTAATCGCGCCAGCAGTTGCAAAAGCGGCGATGGATGATGGCGTGGCCCTGCGCCCCATTGCCGATTTTGATGCCTACCGTAATCAGTTGCAGCAATTTGTGTACCACTCGGGTACCTTAATGAAGCCGCTCTTTACGATCGCCAAAGGTGTTCCTGAAGCGCAAAAACGCATCGTCTTCTGCGAAGGCGAAGACGAGCGCGTACTGCGTGCCGTGCAGATCGTGCTCGATGAGGGCATTGCAAAACCGACCTTGATTGGTCGCCCCAGTGTGATCGAGCACCGCATTGAAAAATTTGGTTTACGTATGGTTTGTGGTGCCGATATCGATATTGTGAATCCGGAAGATGATTCCCGTTTTGGGGATTTTTGGAGATCGTATTTGGCGATCATGGAGCGCAAGGGCGTAACTGCCTCCTTTGCTAAGTTGGAGATGCGTCGCCGCAATACCCTGATTGGGGCTACCTTGCTTTCAAAGGGCATGGTCGATGGTTTGATCTGCGGCACCATCAGTAAAGTGTCGACCCACCTCAAATACATTGATGAAGTGATTGGTCATGAAAAAGGCGCCAAAGTATATGGCGCAATGAGTGGTTTGATTTTGCCGGGACGCCAAGTGTTTTTAGTCGACACCCATGTGAATGTGGATCCGACTGCAGAGCAGTTGGCCGAAATTACCCTGATGGCTGCGAGCGAAATGCGTAAGCTAGGCATGACACCCAAAGTCGCTTTGTTGTCGCATTCCAACTTTGGTAGCAGTGACGCACCTTCTGCTGTAAAGATGCGTCAAGTCCTCTCCATTTTGCAGGCGAGAGCTCCAGAGCTCGAGGTCGATGGCGAGATGCACGGTGACTGTGCGCTGGATCCAGAGACTCGTGCGGGCGCAGTGACGTCTTCGCGATTGGAGGGCGCTGCTAATTTATTGGTACTGCCCAATATCGATGCCGCTAACATTTCCTACAACTTGCTCAAGACCGCTGCCGGAAATGGCATCGCGATCGGCCCTCTGTTGTTAGGGGTGGCTAAGCCTGTGCACATTCTGACTCCTGCAGCGACCGTTCGGCGGATCGTGAATATCACCGCATTAGCGGTGGTAGAGGCAGCCAGCAAGGCTAGAACCAAGGGAAATTAAGGTTAATTTATATATGTGAGCAAACGCTCACATATATATTTATCTATATAAATCAGTAGCTTATAAAAAAACGACCGTAATTAGGCTTGATTTGACTGTCGCTTACGGGTAACCTTACATCCATCATGAATAATCCTGAAATTACATCCGCTGAGTGGGACGACCACAGTCGCGCCGAAAGTTGGGATCGAAACGAGCAGTCCGATGGTGAGCCATCGGCAACCAACGTCTACGCCCAGGGCGGACTGCCGCGTCTGCAATCCCTCGCAGCCAATCATGCTTCAAGCAAAAAAGTGCCTGCATCCTGGCGCGCTGCACTAGCCGTTCGTGACGCTGGCCCACCTGCCATGCTCCGCAGCGTTCGTCCGAACATCGTTCAATCGATTCGGGCTTTCCGTACAACGGATTTAATGGAGGCAGCTGCCGAACTTGGCCAGCACTTTATTTACGCCAATTGCGCAAATGGTCTCACCAAGAGCGAAGTGCTTGAGTCAATAGCGAATGCCTATGTGTTTACGAAGCAGCAGGCTAAAAATTATGATCCTTTGCTGGATACCTTAACCACCATGGTGGATAAGGCAGGACCACAGCCGGGTTTCGTGGTAGTGTTAGAAGGTTTACCATGCACCCAGAAATTTGACAAAGAAGCACGTGAGACTTTATTGGATGTATTCCGCGATGCGGTTGATTTCTGGTCTGAGCGCCGCGTACCGTATCGGGTGTTCTACTCCTTCGCGTAAGCACCCACGCTTTGCCACAAGCCCTTGATCTGATCGGATCCAGGGCTTTTTTATTGCGCGTTTAGCATCGGATTAGCGCTCCCAAATGGCGTGGATTGTGCTGATGGCTGCAATACCAGCGGTCTCGGTGCGCAAAATGCGCTTGCCTAAGGATACCGCCTGAAATCCCGCTTTCATTGCCAGCCCTATTTCTTCTGGTGTAAAGCCCCCTTCTGGCCCAATCAATAAAATCAAGCTTTGCGCAGGCAGGGGCGCGATGGTTTTCGCCAAGGATGGGTGATCACCTGTGCCGAAAAGGAGTTTTAAAGTACCGTTGAATTCATCGTTAGAGGTTTTGCTAAGGTAATCCTCTATTGCCTGTATTGGCTCCACCAGGGGTAACACCGTGCGCTCAGATTGCTCACAGGCAGCTTGCGTAATGGCGCGCCAGTGGATTAAGCGCTTTTGAGCGCGTTCCGCATCGCTACTGCGGTTCAGTTTGGTTACCGAGCGTTCGCACTGCAGGGGTGCAATTCGACTGGCGCCGGTTTCAACCGCTTTTTCGATGATCCAATCCATCTTGTCACCACCAGCAAGCCCTTGGGCTAGAGTGATGCCATAGGGCAGCTCGCTTTGAATGTCCTGTCTTACCTTGGCGATCGCCAGTACGCCGGATTTGCTGCCCAAGCAGGTGAGGGTGGCCGAGGCGACTTGCCCTTGACCATCAAAAATGGGAATGACTTCACCCTCGCCAATGCGGCGTACCCGAAGGTGGTGCAGCAACTCTGCGGGAATAGGGTGGGGTTTTTGGGTTTCCCATGGAGGAGGAAGATAAAATTGAGGCATTACCGCAATATAGCCAATTTAATTCCTTCGAGACCACTTTTACGATGTCAAATATACAAACCCGCATGGCCAATGCCATTCGAGCACTTTCGATGGACGCCGTTCAGCAAGCCAATTCTGGGCACCCGGGTATGCCAATGGGCATGGCCGATATTGCAGTAGCACTGTGGGACCAGCATTTGCAACACAACCCATCCGATCCGCATTGGATTAATCGCGATCGTTTTGTGCTTTCCAATGGCCACGGCTCGATGTTGCTCTATGCGCTGTTGCACCTCACTGGCTATGACTTGCCAATGGGTGAGCTGAAAAACTTCCGACAGTTGCACAGCAAGACACCGGGTCATCCTGAGTATGGCATTACGCCTGGCGTGGAGACAACTACAGGGCCGCTAGGTCAAGGCATCGCGAATGCCGTCGGCATGGCCTTAGCTGAAAAATTACTCGCCGAAGAATTTAATCGTCCTGGCTTTCATATTGTTAACCACTACACCTACGCCTTTTTGGGCGATGGGTGTTTGATGGAGGGTATCAGTCATGAGGTGTGTTCCTTGGCTGGCACGCTGAAGCTCAATAAATTGATTGCGCTTTGGGATGACAATGGCATCTCAATTGATGGCAAGGTCGTTGCGTGGTTTAACGAAGATACGCCGAAGCGGTTTGAAGCCTATGGTTGGAACGTTATTCGGGGGGTTGATGGCCACAATGCTAGCGCTGTTGCAAACGCGATTGCAAGCGCAAAGCAAAGCGATAAACCCACCTTAATTTGTTGCAAAACGGCAATTGGCCAAGGTTCACCGAATATGGCGGGCAGTGATAAGGTACACGGCTCACCTCTGGGTGCTGATGAAATCGCCGCTACGCGCAAGGCCTTGAACTGGACTTCCCCACCTTTTGAAGTGCCAGACGATTTATATTTGGCTTGGGATTTTCGTGGTCGTGGTCAAAGCATTCAGAATGCGTGGAACGAGTGCTTTGCTGCATATCAAAAAGCGCACCCTTCGTTAGCGGCGGAACTCGTGCGTCGCATGCGTGGCGATTTGCCAGCAGACTTTGCAATAAAACTCCAAGCACTGCTCGCGCAATGCCAAGCCAAAGCCGAAACGATTGCAACGCGTAAGTCGAGTCAGAATGCGATTGAAGCATTGGCACCTGCTGTTCCAGAAATGATGGGCGGCTCGGCCGACTTAACCGGTTCGAACTTAACCAATTGGAGTGCATGCAAGCCCGTGCGCGCCAATCAGTGGGGCAATCACATTAATTACGGTGTGCGCGAATTTGGTATGAGCGCCATCATGAATGGCATGGCCTTGCACGGGGGTTACATCCCATTTGGTGGTACCTTCTTGACCTTTTCGGATTACAGTCGCAATGCCTTGCGCATGGCGGCCCTCATGAAGCTCCGCAGCATTTTTGTGTTTACCCACGACTCGATTGGCTTGGGCGAAGATGGCCCTACCCATCAGTCGGTAGAGCATGTATCGAGTTTGCGCCTGATACCCAATTTGGCGGTATGGCGTCCGTGTGACACAACCGAGAGCGCGGTTGCGTGGGGCGCGGCGCTTGAGCGTCGGCACGGCCCAAGCGCACTCATTTTTAGTCGCCAAAATTGCCCATTTGTGGCGCGTTTGCCAAAACAAATCGAGAACATCGCACGCGGCGGCTATGTGGTGCACGAGCCTAGCAAAGCAGCCAAAGCCGTCATCATCGCGACTGGTTCTGAGGTGGGATTGGCATTACAAACCGCAGCACATTTAGCGAAAGAAGGAATTGGTGTTCGTGTGGTGTCGATGCCATCGACGACTTACTTTGATCAGCAAGATGCGCAATATAAAGCCAGCGTATTACCAGCCGGTTTACCACGCATTGCGGTTGAAGCAGGCGTGACGGATTACTGGTGGAAGTATGGTTGCGCGGCAGTTCATGGTGTGGATACCTTTGGTGAGTCTGCGCCCGCGAATCAGCTCTATGCGTATTTTGGTTTAACCGTTGATCAGATTAGTACAACGGTGAAGCAGTGCATTGCACAAGCAAAGTAAGAAATTAAAGTCAGTAATTAATACAGAAAAAGAGTAGAGGAATAGCGATGGCGATTCGGATTGCAATTAATGGGTATGGCCGTATTGGCCGCATGGTTCTGCGTGCTTTGTACGAGAGCCAGCCAAACTTAGATCGCAAGCGCGATATCAAAATTGTTGCCATCAATGCGATGGGCGATATTGATATCAACGCCCACCTCACGCAATACGATTCAGCCCATGGGCGCTTTCCCGGCACGGTCACCGTAGATGGTGATCACATGGTAGTCAACGGCGATCGCATCAAAATGTATTCAACGCGTAATCCGCTAGAGACCCCGTGGGGCGAGCATCAGGTGGATTTAGTGCTCGAGTGCTCAGGTAAATTTACCTCCAAAGAAAAAGCCATGGTGCATATTCAGCAAGGAGCAAAAAAAGTATTGATCTCGGCTCCTGGCGAAAAAGACGTTGATGCAACCATCGTCTACGGTGTCAATGAAAAGGTGCTCAAGTCCAGTGACGTCGTGGTATCGAACGCCAGTTGCACCACCAATTGTTTAGCGCCTTTAGTCAAACCTTTGCTTGATGCCATTGGTATTGAATCCGGTTTGATGACGACCATTCATGCCTTTACCAACGATCAAGTGTTGACGGACGTGTATCACAAAGACATGCGCCGTGCGCGCTCTGCGGTGAGTAGCATGATTCCAACCAAAACGGGCGCTGCTAAAGCGGTTGGTTTGGTACTGCCGGAACTGGTCGGTCGTTTTGATGGTTTTGCGATGCGGGTTCCGGTGATTAATGTCTCGGTGGTTGATTTAACCTTTGTGGCCAAGCGTGCCACCAGCGTAGAGGAAGTCAACGCGGTTCTGAAAAAAGCCAGCGAAGGCGAGCTCAAGGGTATTTTGGGCTTTAATACCTTGCCGCTGGTATCCATCGACTTTAACCACGATCCCCGTCCCAGTATTTACGATGCCAGCCAAACTCGGGTTTCGGCGGATGGCAAATTGGTCAAAGTGCTCGCTTGGTATGACAACGAGTGGGGTTATTCAGTGCAGATGCTTAATGCTGCTGAGGCGCTGATGGCGGCCTAGGTAAAAGGGGTCAAATAGCAGGTTTAGGTGGTAAAAAAGGGGCTTGAGCCCCTTTTTTGCATCAAATGCCTTATTTACGCTTGTGGGCGCAGTTTTTCTTTTGGCAATGCCCGTACATGGCAAGGGAGTGCTCCTCGAGGGCAAAACCCAAGGATTTGGCGATTTCCTTTTGGCGCCGCTCAATCGCAGCATCGACAAATTCCTCTACGTGCCCGCAGTCAAGGCAAACCAGATGGTCATGATGCGTACCCTCATTGAGCTCATAAATCGCCCGACTATCCCCTTTGCTGGACTCAAAATGGCTGCGCAGCAGGAGGCCTGCCTGCTCAAACTGGGTGAGCACCCGATACACCGTAGCCAAGCCAATGTCTTTGTCTTCTTTGGCCATGGCCATGAAGATTTCTTCAGCGCTAAAGTGGGCGCCTGGATGCTGATGAAAAAAATCCAGGATTTGCATCCGGGGGGCTGTGGCTTTAAGGCCAATATCCCGTAAATCGGCTGGGGAGGGGTTTTGGTTCATAGGCATCGATTGAGGGCTAAAATCAATACCTTAATGATACGGCTTGCCATGCAAAACTGCCTTTTACCGATGAGTAGCATCCCAATGCGGGTTTTAAGCCCCAGCAAACGATTGCTGCGTTGCTGCACGTTGGTACTCATGGTATTGGCTGCCTTGATCGCGACGGGCTGCTCAACTAAGGTCGATGACACCCAGCGTACGATGATGAACAGCATTTTTCGGCCCTATGTGCCGGATATTGTCCAGGGCAACTTTATTTCTAGCGAGCAATACGCCAAGTTAGAAGTTAGGATGAGTCGGGAGCAGGTGCGGCAAATTTTGGGCACTCCATTGTTGGCCAGTTACTTTCATGCCAATCGCTGGGATTACGTGTTTGAATTCAAACGCCTTGGTGAAAAAATCAGCAAAGAGCGGCGAGTTACCGTTTTTTTCGATGGCGATAAGGTGACGAAGTTTAATGGCGATGCATTGCCAACTGAAGTTGAGCTCGTTGCAGAAATCGACAACTATGCCAAGAACAAGCGCTCCTTCTGGGATATGGTCACGGGTAAAAACAAGAATCCAGTAACGCCACCATTGCAACAGCCCGAGGTATTGATACCGAGTAAGCCAAGTGGTCCTATCGTGACACCAGTCAAGTAAGCGGCATTGATGCTCCGTCAGTAATGCTGAAGTGGAATTAAAAAAGTTAGCCAAGTAAAGAGTGAGATTATGAAAATCGCAATCGCAGGAGCGAGTGGCCGAATGGGCCGAATGCTAATTGAGGCGGTATTGCAATTGCCTGATGCCACCTTGGTAGGTGCGCTTGATCATGCATCGTGCCCTGTTTTAGGCGCCGACGCCGGCGCCTTCTTGGGTAAAAAAACGGGTGTGATGATTACGGCTGATTTGGCGAACGGGTTACGCGATGCAGAGTATTTGATCGATTTCACGCGGCCCGAGGGCACGATGCTGCATTTAGCTGCCTGCACCACCCACGGTGTCAAGATGATCATCGGCACTACTGGTTTAAGTACAGAGCAAATCGCCCAGCTAAAAACGGCATCTTCTAAAATTGCGATAGTGTTTGCTCCCAATATGAGCGTGGGCGTGAATGTCACGTTGAAGTTACTCGAAGTGGCTGCGAAGATGCTCGATACCGGTTACGACATTGAAATCATTGAAGCGCACCACCGCCATAAAGTCGATGCACCATCAGGCACTGCTTTAAAAATGGGCGAAGTGATTGCAGGTGCTTTGGGTCAATCCTTGAAGGATGTTGCGGTATACGCACGAGAAGGCCATACCGGTGAGCGTAAACCGGGATCGATTGGCTTTGCAACCATTCGGGGCGGCGATATTGTGGGAGATCACACGGTGCTATTTGCAGGCGAAGGTGAGCGCATTGAGATTAGCCACAAATCCTCGAGCCGTCAGTCCTATGCCCAGGGTTCGATTCGGGCGGCACGCTTTTTAGAGAATAAAACGTCAGGCCTCTTTGATATGCAAGACGTATTAGGTCTGCGGGCATAAGACATATAAAAACACCGAGCGATTACAGCGAAAAGAGCCTTACACGATGAGTATGGAATACGACTACCGCAGCATTGAAGCGGAAGCCCAAGCGGATTGGAATAGCAAAGACATCTACCGCGTTACCGAAGATGCGATCAATGCGGATGGTAAACCCAAGCCCAAGTATTACGCCTGCTCGATGCTGCCTTACCCATCGGGTAAATTGCACATGGGCCACGTGCGCAACTACACCATCAACGATGTGATGGCGCGCCAATTGCGCATGCAAGGCTTTAACGTATTGATGCCAATGGGTTGGGATGCGTTTGGTATGCCCGCTGAAAACGCTGCAATCCAAAATAAAGTACCTCCAGCGGAGTGGACCTACCAAAACATTGCGTATATGAAAAAGCAAATGGCCGCCATGGGCTTGGCGATCGATTGGTCCCGCGAAATTGCCACCTGTAAACCCGATTATTACCGCTGGAATCAGTGGCTCTTTTTAAAAATGCTGGAAAAGGGCGTAGCGTACCGCAAAACCCAAGTGGTGAATTGGGATCCAGTCGATCAAACTGTATTAGCGAATGAGCAAGTGATTGAAGGCCGCGGTTGGCGTTCAGGCGCTTTAGTCGAGAAGCGCGAGATCCCGGGTTACTACTTGAACATTACCGCCTATGCCGAGCAACTTCTCACTGGCCTTGATGATTTAGGTTGGCCTGAGCGCGTCAAGACCATGCAGCAAAACTGGATTGGAAAAAGCCGCGGCGTTCGCTTTGCGTTTGATCATGTGATTAAAAATAGTGCCGGTGAACTGATTCAGGATGGTAAGTTGTACGTCTTTACTACGCGTGCTGACACCATCATGGGCGTGACCTTTTGTGCAGTGGCGGCAGAGCACCCGCTTGCCACCGAGGCTGCGCGTACAAATCCCGCGCTTGCTCGCTTCATTGAGCAATGCAAAACCGGCAGCGTGATTGAAGCCGATCTTGCTACGCAAGAAAAAGAAGGGATGTTCACAGGCTTATACGTGACCCACCCCTTAAACAAAGAGCCCGTCCCTTTGTGGGTTGGAAACTACGTGCTGATGAGTTATGGCGATGGCGCTGTGATGGGTGTACCCGCCCACGACGAGCGTGACTTTGCTTTTGCCCTCAAGTACCAGCTGCCGATCAAGCAAGTGATTGCACTCACCGGTGAATCACCGTTGTTTAATCCCACGAAGTGGGATGCTTGGTATGCCCAAAAAGAACAGGCGCAGTGTATCAATAGCGGCAAATACGATGGCCTCTCGGTTAGCGATGCGGTGACTGCGGTTGCCACTGATTTAGCAGCGCAAGGCGTTGGAGAAATCAAAACGACGTATCGCTTGCGCGATTGGGGTATCTCACGGCAGCGCTATTGGGGTACGCCCATTCCGATCATTCATTGTGGCGATGAGGCAAACCCCGGTTGTGGCGCGGTACCGGTTCCCGAAAAAGATTTGCCGGTAGTGTTGCCAGAAGATTGCGTTCCCGATGGCAGTGGCAATCCCCTCAATAAGCGCGCCGACTTTTTAAATGTGGCATGCCCAAAATGCGGTAAGCCAGCACGGCGCGAGACCGATACCATGGACACCTTTGTCGATTCCTCGTGGTACTTCATGCGCTATACCGGGGCAGATGCGAAGACCATGGTCGATCAGCGCAATCAATACTGGATGCCAATGGATCAATACATTGGCGGTATCGAACATGCGATCTTGCACCTACTCTATGCCCGCTTTTGGACGAAAGTGATGCGAGACCTTGATTTAATTACGTTTGATGAGCCTTTTGCTAATTTACTCACGCAAGGTATGGTTCTCAATGAGACGTATTACAGCGAAGACGCTAGCGGTAAAAAGACTTGGCTCAATCCTTTGGATGTGGATTTGACCCTCGACGATAAAGGTAGACCAACGGGCGCAGAAATCAAGTCCGGCTCTGGTATTGAATTGAACGGCAACTCCATCACGATTGGTGGGGTGGAAAAAATGTCGAAGAGCAAAAACAACGGCGTTGAGCCACAGGCTTTGATTGATCAATATGGCGCCGACACGGCGAGGCTCTTTACGATGTTTGCGGCGCCACCCGAGCAGCAGCTTGAGTGGTCCGGCGCTGGCGTTGAGGGTGCTTCGCGCTTTCTGCGCCGGGTGTGGGCTTACTCAATGAGTCAGGCTGCCGCAATTCGATCCAGTGGGCAATCCAATGCCACACTGCCCAGTGATCTAAATGAGGCTGAGCAGAGCCTGCGCCGTGAAGTCCATACCATTTTGAAGCAAGCTAACTTTGATTACCAACGCCGCCAGTACAACACGGTTGTTTCGGCTGCCATGAAAATGCTCAATACCTTAGAGCCAGTCAAGTTGGGTGAAGGTAAGGGCGGTGACCAGGCGATTCGTCCAGCAGTCTTGCGTGAATGCATCGGCATCCTGCTGCGCATACTCTACCCCGTCGTGCCGCATCTAACGCATCGACTTTGGATAGAGATGGGCTACAGCAATCAGGGCGGGCTAATTTTGGATGCCCCATGGCCGGAAGTTGATGAAGCTGCTTTGGTGAAGACTGAAATTGATTTGGTATTGCAGGTCAATGGCAAATTGCGCGGCACAATTACAGTGGCCGCTGATGCTAGTAAAGAGGCAATTGAGGTCGCCGCGCTGCAAAGCGACATTGCACTGAAGGCCCTTAATGGCGGATCACCTAAAAAAGTGATTGTGGTACCGGGCCGCTTAGTTAATATTGTGGTTTAAGGAAACAGAGGGATCATCATCAACTCTAAGATAAACGATTCTACCGTGAGCCCTAGCGCAAAGAGCGAGAGCCCAATGCCGAGCTTGAATCGCAGAACGTGGCTCGGTGTAATGATTGCGTTGCCGGCCTTGCTTACCTCGGCTTGCGGCTTTAAGTTGCGTGGTTCGGTATCGATTCCGTATCGGGTGATTGCGATTACTGGCGTTCCATCACCATTACTCAGAGCCGATTTAGAAATGATGATTTTGACGGGCAGTGATTCTAAGATTGCTAACAATGCTAAAGATGCCGATTTGATTTTAGATATTATTAGCGAGGTTAACAGCCGTGAGATTTTGGCTTACAACGCGGCTGGTCAGATTTCGGCATACCGCTTGAACTCGCGTGTCGCGTTTCAGGCCACCGATCAAAATGGCGTGGATGTTGTTCCTGAATCGGAAATTTACGTCACCCGCGATATGGACTTTTCTGTATCAACGGTACTTGCAACCGATGTGCAGCAGCAGCAGTTTACGAATGCCATGCGCATGGATTTATCACTACAGATCCTGCGTCGCATATCGGCTGCTGCCAAACCCAGAATGCCTGCGCCTAGCGGCGCTAAGCCTGTGATGGGCAAACCGTGAGAATGCCAGTCTTCCAATGATGACAAACGATGCGCTGCAAGCGCACATCAGTGGACTCAAGTCTAGCCTAGCCCTCTCCCCGGTTTACGTCTTCAGCGGGGATGAGCCCCTGCTGATGATGGAGGCCATGGACCAATTGCGTTCTGTCGCTCGAAAGCTCGGCTATACCGAGCGCGAAGTATTGATGCACGAGCGTTACTTTGATTGGTCCGCCTTGCTCTCTGCTGGCCAAACCATGTCCTTGTTTGGCGATAAGCGTTGGCTCGAGCTGCGCATACCGTCGGGTAAGCCAGGCCGCGATGGCGCAGAAGCGCTGAAGCAATTTGCTGCGCAAATCCAATCTCAAGCAGCTGGTCACGATGGTCCCGATACCATCGTCTGCATTGTGTTGCCAAGGTTGGATAGCAAAACCAAAACGTCGGCCTGGTTTAGTGCGCTAGAGGATGCCTCGATCGCTGTGCAAATTGACTCGATTGATCGCAGTCATTTGCCGATGTGGATAGCGCAGCGCCTGAAAAAACAGGGCCAGGCGGTAGAGCCCGGTTCGGCCGGTCAAGAAGCGCTGGAGTTTATCGCCAACCAAGTGGAGGGCAATCTGATTGCCGCTCACCAAGAAATCCAGAAATTGGGTTTGCTCTATCCGCAGGGCGTTTTGACAGAAGCGCAAATCCGCGAATCGATTCTCAAGGTGGCACGCTACGATGTTTTTCAGTTAACCGAATCGATCTTGGCAGGGGATTTAGCTCGTTTAAATCGCATGCTCGATGGCCTCAAAGGGGAAGGCGAGCCTTTGCCCTTAATTTTGTGGAGCGTAACCGAAGAGCTTCGGATACTATCAAAGCTACAAGCCGCAAGTCAGCGTGGTGAGTCGGTGCAGCAGTTGATGCGTGCGAACCGCATCTGGGGAAACAAGGAAAAGTTGTATCCCGGAGCCTTGCGCCGCGTGAACCCTCTAAAGTTGCGGCGCGCAATGCAGGTCGCGGCCGGTTTAGATCGGCAGGCCAAGGGTTTATCGGCAGCCGAGTTGCCGGCCGACCCGTGGGACGGATTACGTTTGGTCGGTAGCCTTCTGCGTTAGTACGGTAAGAAGTTATAAGTAAGCAAAAGTAGAATGCAGTATTGATACGGCAGATAACCATTTTTTAGAGTAAGCATGAGCACTTCAATTACCGAGATGATGCAGGCAGTAGGCAAGGAGGCGAGGCAGGCCTCGCGGGCAATGGCGCGTGCCAGTACCGAGCAAAAAAATCAAGCCCTTACGCACATAGCGCGTTTGGTCCGTGAGCAGGCATCACGCATCCTAGAGACCAATGCAGTGGATGTGGAGCATGCCAAAAAAAGCGGTCACGATGCCGCGTTTATCGATCGCCTGACCATGACAGCCAAAACAGTTGACTCGATGGCCTTGGGTTTAGAGCAAATTGCTACCTTAGAAGATCCAATTGGCAAAATTAGCCCCCTTAAACGCCAAGCCTCTGGCATCGAGCTGGGGCAAATGCGCGTTCCCTTGGGTGTGATCGGCATCATTTACGAATCCCGTCCCAACGTCACCATTGATGCGGCGGCCTTGTGCCTTAAGTCCGGCAATGCCGTCATTTTGCGCGGTGGCTCCGAAGCGATTGATTCCAATACCCTCTTGGCAGGTTTAATTCAGCAGGGTTTAGCTAGCGCTAATTTGCCCGCGAATGCAGTGCAAGTAGTGACGACCACGGACCGCGCTGCCGTGGGCGAGATGATCACCATGACCGAGTACATTGATGTGATCGTTCCGCGGGGTGGCAAGAGCTTAATTGCGCGCCTAATGGCGGATGCCCGTGTGCCGATGATCAAGCACCTCGATGGCATTTGCCATACGTTTATCGACCGCGATGCGGATCTCGATTTAGCCGTCACTGTTTGCGACAACGCAAAAACGCAGCGCTATGCACCTTGCAATGCGATGGAGACCTTGCTGGTGCATGAGGCCATTGCTACTGCGGTATTGCCGCGCTTATGCAAAATTTACCAAGACAAAGGGGTTGAGCTGCGGGTCGATGTATCTACGCGCAAGACCTTAGAGGCAGCCGGCTTGCAGAATTTAGTGGATGCGACAGAAGACGATTGGACAACCGAATACCTTGCGCCGATTTTATCGATTAAGACTGTGGGCTCGCTGGATGAAGCGATGGACCACATTGAACGCTATGGTAGTAAGCATACCGATGCCATCATCACGACCAATACAGCGACAGCAGATCGCTTCTTGCGTGAGGTCGATAGCGCCAGTGTGATGGTCAATACCAGCACCCGCTTTGCGGACGGTTTTGAGTACGGCCTGGGTGCAGAGATTGGTATCTCCAATGACAAGCTCCATGCGCGTGGCCCTGTTGGTTTAGATGGTTTGACTTCACTGAAGTACATCGTGATGGGCCATGGGGAAATTCGAACCTAATTAAATAGGTATAGTAGTTAGCATTGAACTAAGGCAATGCTGCTTTAGTAAACCAACAAAGGGGATAAAAATGGGTGACGCGTATCTTTGGACGAAAACATTCCACATCGTTTTAGTCGCTTCCTGGTTTGCTGGACTCTTTTATTTGCCGCGCATTTTTGTCAATATGGCGCAAGAGACTAATCCGGAAGTCAATGCCCGCCTTTTGGGCATGGCCGATCGCCTCTTTCGGTTTATGACCATTTTGATGGTGCCCGCGGTGGTGTTGGGCGTGGTACTTTGGCTTCACTTTGGCATTGGTCGCGGCGCGGGCTGGATGCATCCTAAACTGCTTTTTGTGCTGATCATTTTGGGATACCACCATTCGTGCTACACCTTACTGAAGAAGTTCCGCAAAGGCATTAATAAGCGCAGCCATGTTTGGTTCCGTTGGTTTAATGAAGTGCCAGTAGCCTTGTTCGTCATCATCACCGCCATCGTCGTGATTAAGCCTTAAGCAAATCTGCCTTCACCCCCCCTTATTTTTTTAGGCTTTCTTCATGCGATTTTTTGTAGTGTGTCCCGGCGGATTGGAAACAGTCTTAGCTGCTGAGTTACGGCAGATTGCCGAGCGCCCTGAAGTCAAAGCCCAAGGTGCTTGGGTAATTGATCCAACACCAACCAGTCCCACGGGTGGTGTTGGTTTAGCTGGGCCTTTATCGGCCGCTATGGCGCTCAATCTGCATTCACGAATTGCCAGTCGCGTACTCTTGCAAATGGCGGAGTCGACTTACCGGCAGGAAGAGGATTTGTATCGCTTAGCCCATGGCCTAGCGTGGGAAGAGTGGTTTAGTCATACACAAACCCTGCGGGTCGATGTTACGGCGCATCGCTCGCCACTCAAGAGTTTAAATTTTGCGACCCTCAAAATCAAAGACGCGATTGTAGATCGCTTGCGTGAAGTCTCGGGTGATCGCCCCTCGATTGATACCGCCTTTCCGGATGTGCGTGTACAGGCGCACCTCACTGCGACCCATGTATCGATCTATTTGGACACTTCGGGCGAGGCTTTATTCAAACGCGGCTGGCGTGATGAAAAGGGCGATGCGCCTTTAAAAGAAAACCTCGCTGCGGGTATTCTTGCTTTGACTGGCTGGCAGCCCAAGCAGCCCTTGTTTGATCCGATGTGCGGTAGTGGTACCTTTTTAATCGAGGCAGCACAGATCTTGCTGGGCATCCCGTCTGGAGCGATTCGGGCGGGTCTCTATGATGAGGCAGGTAAAGAATCAGCGCCGACGCGCCTCGCGTATCGGCCTCTTGTCACTTCCGTACACGGCTTTGGCTTTTCCCGTTTGAAGCCATACGCAGTTGGTGCGGAGCAGAAAAAGTGGCAAGCCCTGAAAGATGCCGTGCTGGCAGAAATACTAGAACGGCGTAAAGCCTTCCCCGATGCCCAGTCATTGGGCATCAGTGGTAGCGACATTAATGAAAAACTGGTCTCCATGACTAAATCCAATTGGCAGCGCGCCCAGTTACCGGGATTGCCTTTGGTGCGTCAGGTCGATGCCTTAGCGGCTAAACCCCCTGCCATTGCAAGTAGTGCAGCAGGTCCAGACGCTGCTGCCTTGCCAGGCCTCGCTTTACTCAATCCACCCTATGGACAGCGCTTGGGCATGAAAGGTGGTCGGGGTGATGATCGGGATCCAGCGCAGAATCGCTATGACGATGAAGGCTATGGCGAGGACGACGTGGATCCGTACAGTCACAACATTGAAACCGGACGGCAGAGTGCTAAGCGTTCTAGCCGTGAATCACTCAAGCGCTTGCAGGCCGAAGAAGAAATTGATCCTGCATTTTTAGAGTTTATGCAGCAATTTGGTCAACACCTCAAAGATGCGTTTGGCGGCTGGCATGTCTTTATCTTGACAGCAGACATGGCGCTTCCAGGGCAGTTGCGGATCAAAGAGTCACGCCGTACCCCGCTCTTTAATGGCCCGCTCGAATGCCGTTTATTCCGCTTTGAGATGCGCTCCAAAGCCGAGCGCTTGGAGTCTGTCGGTAAGCCGATTTAGAATTAGAAACGATGATGTGACTATCGCCATAAAAAGAAGATAGAAAGATAAAAAGCCATGGAATTCAAAACCTATATGTGCCTGATTTGCGGTTGGGTGTATGACGAAGCTGCTGGTTTGCCAGATGAAGGGATTGCGCCCGGAATGCTGTGGCAAGATGTGCCCATGAATTGGACATGCCCTGAGTGTGGCGCACGCAAAGACGATTTTGAAATGATGGCAATTTAAGTTCTAAAGCAAAATACACATTAACCAATAAAGCGGATGAGAATCACATGGGCTTAAACGAAACCATATTCGAGCGTGCACAAAAAACCATTCCAGGCGGCGTGAACTCCCCTGTTCGGGCGTTTCGTCAGGTGGGCGGCGTCCCCCGCTTTATTAAGAAAGCACTGGGCCCGCACTTTTGGGATATTGAGGATAAGCGCTATGTGGACTTGATCATGTCTTGGGGCCCAATGATTGCCGGACATGCAAATCCAGAAGTAGTTGAGGCGGTTCAGCGGGCGGCTACCCTAAGCTTTAGTTATGGCGCTCCAACCGTCGGTGAAATTGAATTGGCCGAGCGCATTTGCGCCATCATGCCCAGCGTCGAACAAATTCGGATGGTATCGAGTGGTACTGAGGCGACCATGAGCGCACTGCGTTTGGCGCGTGGCTATACCGGGCGTGACATGATCATTAAGTTTGAAGGCTGCTATCACGGCCATGCCGATAGCCTGTTGGTGAAGGCTGGCTCGGGCTTACTCACTTTTGCGGATTCAACCCAAAATGCGCCGTCATCGGGGGGTGTTCCACAAGACCTGGTAAAGCACACCTTAGTGCTGCCGTACAACGATACTGCGGCGATTGAAGAAACCTTCAAATTGCATGGCGACCAAATTGCGGCCGTGATCATTGAGCCCATCGCGGGCAATATGAACTTGATTAAAGCCAAGCCGGAGTTTTTAGCAGCGATCCGTACGTTAACGCAGCAGCACGGTAGTGTCTTGATTTACGACGAAGTCATGACGGGTTTTCGGGTGGCACTCGGCGGGGCGCAAAGTTTGCAAGGCGTTACACCGGACCTGACTTGTCTGGGTAAAGTAATGGGCGGCGGCATGCCGATGGCGGCCTTTGGCGGCAAAAAAGAGATCATGCAAAAGTTAGCCCCCTTGGGTAATGTCTACCAAGCCGGCACCCTGTCTGGTAATCCCGTTGCGGTTGCGGCGGGCATGAAGACCTTGGAGATCATTTCGCGGGATGGCTTCTTTGATTGCCTTTCCGGCCAAACTAGCAAGCTGATGGCGGGCCTGAAACAGGCAGCAGATGCAGCAGGCATCGCATTCTCTACTGATAGCGTGGGCGGGATGTTTGGTTTTTACTTTACCGATCAGG
>CAMEXM010000036.1 GCA_945947155.1 Polynucleobacter meluiroseus
GTATCAATCAAGATATAGGGCTTGCCATTGCGCTCAAACGGCACCTCAATCGCATCGCGTGTCGTGCCTGGCATATCAAATGCAATCACCCGCTCTTCGCCAATGAGTTTGTTGATCAGCGTCGACTTACCCACATTAGGGCGGCCCACCACCGCAATCTTCATGGCGCGGGGCGTTAAGGGATCAGCGTCATCACTGTCATCGGGCTCGGGTATACCGAGCGAATCCAGCGCATCATCCACTAATGTTTTAACGCCATCGCCGTGTGCCGATGAAATTGCAAAGGGCTCACCCAATCCGAGCTCATGAAAATCAGCCGTCACTACGCCATGCGACATGCCTTCGGTTTTGTTGACTGCCAACACAACGGGGCGACCGGTCTTGCGCAAAAAGTCGGCAATCACGCGGTCTTGTGGTGCCATACCTAAACGGCCGTCTACCAAGAAAATAATTAAATCGGATTCGGCAACGGCCTGCTTGGTTTGTTTGGCCATCTCGGCAACAATGCCGGTTTTCGCAACCGGCTCAAAGCCGCCGGTATCGACGCAAATGAACTCACGCGAGGTAATGCGGCTATTACCGTAATGGCGATCACGCGTTAAACCAGAAAAGTCCGCTACCAAGGCATCGCGCGAACGCGTCAAGCGATTGAATAAAGTGGATTTGCCGACGTTCGGTCGGCCAACGATGGTGATGACCGGCTTCATTTAGGGCTGTACGCCGTTAACTTGCCACCTTGAGACTGAACCAGAATCAAGCCGCCTACTGCGATCGGTGCTGCAGTCACCGGTGATGTGTCATGGCGAACGCGCGCTAGCATCTCACCGCCCGACTGCGACATTGCATGTATGTATCCTTGTTTATCGCCCATCAAGACGACGCGTCCAATGGCCAGTGGCTCGCCTACATCACGCCACGTCAGTTGGGTGTTCTCCCATACCTGTACGCCGTCACTGCTTCGAAATGCGGTGACGTGCGATTTTTCATTGGCGGCAAAGACAAACTCGGTACTTTGTGTAGTGCCAGTAAAACTAGAAAAATCTTTAAACCAAATCAGTGTGCCCGTGCGCACTTGCGCACAACCGATGCGACCCTGATAGGACACGGCACAAATCCGCTCACCTTCCATACTGGGTTTAGCACTCACGTCATTGAGGCGCTCGATTTCAGAGAAGCCTTTCGGAAAGGAGATGGGTGTTTCCCAAACGAGACCGCCATTAGCAATTCCAATCATGCCAAAACGACCACCCGCAAACCCCGTCACAATTACTTCATTGCCAATCGATAGCATGCCGTAACCCACACGCAAGGACAATGCCGATTGCTGGCGCTGGTAAATCCAGCGGCGCTTACCAGTAGCTGCATCCAAACCCACAAAGCGATTATCTAAGCCGCGAATCACCACCACACCACCGGCTACAACCGGGGCAGTCAATACTTCGCCGCCAATGTGAAACTTCCAAATATTCTTGCCGGTGTCATCGTAGGCAAACACGTCGCCTTCCGTCGTCACTACTGCAGTGACTTTGCCATCCGAGCCAGGACCAATGCTGAGTTTTTCGGGAACAGTCGCTTCCCATAGGGCTTTGCCGCTTTGTAAATCAAATTTGAGCAAGCTGCCACGACGCGATGCGGCATAGACGGCATCACCCACCACCGCAGGATGAAAGTTAAAGGGCTCCGATGAGCCAATGCTGACAGACCATACCGGTGCTAGATCAAACTGATTACTCACGTTCACGAGCTCAGCAGGCTGGCGCACGCGCGCCTTGCCGGTGCAAGCAACAAGGCTTACCGCCAATACGGCAACAAACGCAGCGCCGAGTAGTCGTTTCATTCAATGCCCCCAACGGCATCGAGCTTTACTTTAAGAAGAGTGCGCGCCTCTTGTGGGAACTCTTTGGATTTTTCCAATAACTTCCACGCTTGCGAATAACTGCTTCTCGCATCGGTATTTTTTTCTTGTACCAAATACCAATCGCCACGGCGCTCTAACCAGAGGGGCTCAAATCCAGGAGTAGGCGTGCTTTTCAAAATCGCATCGGCTTCGGCGAGGGACTTCGCACTGCCCTCATCCATCAAGGCCGTTGCTAGGCGCAATTTGCCCAAGGCTTTATAGCCATCGTTGGCTGACTTTTCGGCAACCCAGCGTAGGAAAGCCTGGGACTTAGCGGCATCACCCGCATCGGCGGCCAGTTTTGCTGCAATCAAACTGGCCATAGGAGCGTAACTGGTAGCAGCAAATTGCTTTTGCAAGTCTTCGGCAGCCAGAATGCTTTGGTCTTTATTGCCCTTCTCAAGCGAGCTCATCATGGTTTCATAGAGCTTACCGGCTTCGGTTGCTTGGCTATTCTTCCACCATTGCCAACCGTTGTAGGCTGCAAATGCAAATAAAACAGCGGTAACTAAGCCCATGATGAGGGAGCGGTATTTCTCCCAAAAGGCTTTAAAGCTATCGAGTTGTTCTTGTTCTTCGAGGTCTAAAGGCATAACAGTCCAGGCTATTAAATACGATACTAATGCGTCATTCTATTCGGATGTCGCTACTAGGGCATCAATTACGGTGCCGAGCAATCCATCTAAAGGAATGGCGCGCTGCTTCTCACCCCCACGCAAATCTTTGAGTTGCGCCTCATTGCGGGCAAGCTCATCGGGGCCAATGATGACCGCATACGCTGCGCCGCTGGCATCGGCTTTCTTCATTTGGGACTTAAAACTGGCTGTTTGACCGTCTGGTGCGCAAAATAGAACAACGTCAATACCAGCGCTGCGCATTTCCTCAGCCGCAATCAGGGCAGTACGCAAAGTCTCGCCGCCCTGATGCAACACAAAAACATCGCATAAGTTGGTGGGCTCTGGCAGTGACTCGGACACCTTCATCAGCTCGAGCACACGCTCCATGCCCATGGCCCAGCCACAGGCTGGTGCTGACTTGCCGCCCATGCGTTCGATTAAGGGGTCATAGCGTCCGCCACCCGCAATCGTGCCCTGAGCACCGAGGGCGTCGGTTACCCACTCAAATACCGTCAAGTTGTAATAATCCAAACCGCGCACCAAGCGCGGATTGATCTTGCACGGTACGTTATTGGCTTTGAGTAAAGCTTGTACCGCCTCAAAATGCGCTAAGGATTCAGCGCCGAGAAAATCCAGCAGCCGCGGCGCACCTTCAATCAGGGCTTGCATGTCTGGGTTTTTAGAATCCAGGATGCGCAGTGGATTGGTTTTGAGGCGCCGCTGTGTATCCGCATCCAAAGCGGATGCGTTTTGCTCAAAATAAGTGATTAAAGCAGTACGGTGCTGAGCCCGCTCATCAGCCTGACCCAGGGAATTAATTTCCAAGCGTACGCCGCGTAAACCTAGCTCATCCCATAAGCGCTGACCCATCAAAATGATTTCAGCGTCGATATCGGGACCAGCAAACCCCAAGGCTTCGATACCAAATTGGTGGAACTGGCGATAACGCCCCCGCTGGGGCCGCTCATGCCGAAACATCGGGCCGGTATACCAAAGGCGCTTAGGGCCGTCGTAAAGCAAATTATGTTCAATCACCGCGCGCACGAGTGCAGCGGTACCTTCCGGCCGAAGCGTGAGTTGCTCGCCATTTAAACGATCTTCAAAGGAATACATTTCCTTCTCGACAATGTCGGTGACTTCACCAATGCCGCGTTGAAAGACTGGAGTAGATTCGACAATCGGCGTTTTCAGTAATTCGTATCCATAAGCGCGCGTCAGATCGCGCACGGCATTTTCCAAATGGGTCCACTGCTGCGCATCGGCTGGCAGCAGGTCATTCATGCCTCGCACGCCGTTTATTTTTTGCAGCTTCGAACTACTCATACTTGCGCACTGCCGTAACGGGTTTTGACGTACTCTTCCACAATCACCTGAAAGTCCTGCGCAATCGATTCGCCGCGGAGCGTCTTTACTTTGACGCCATCGACAAACACGGGGGCAGCGGGCGTTTCGCCCGTACCCGGTAATGAGATACCAATATTGGCGTGCTTACTCTCGCCAGGACCGTTCACAATGCAACCCATCACGGCAACGTTCATTTCTTCTACGCCCGGATGGGTTTTTTTCCATACAGGCATTTGCTGTCGTAAGTAGGATTGAATGTTGGCGGCCAATTCCTGAAAGGTCGTGCTCGTCGTGCGACCACAACCAGGGCAGGCAATCACCATCGGCGTGAAATTCCGTAGGCCCATGGTTTGTAAGATCTCTTGGCCCACAATCACTTCGTTTTCACGGGGAGCGCCGGGATCGGGCGTGAGTGAAACGCGAATGGTATCGCCAATGCCTTCTTGCAATAGGATGGCTAAAGCTGCAGTCGAGGCCACAATGCCTTTGCTGCCCATGCCAGCTTCGGTTAAGCCCAAATGCAATGGGTAATCGCAGCGGCGCGCTAGGTCGCGGTAGACCGCCACTAAATCTTGTACGTTACTGACTTTGCACGAGAGCGTAATTTGGTTGGGGTCCATACCCAGCTCTTCCGCCTTCTCAGCAGATTGCAAGGCGGACTGGATCAGCGCCTCGATCATGACTTCTTGCGCTGATTTAGGCGATGGTAAAGTAGCATTGGCATCCATGATACTAGCGAGCAAGTCTTGATCCAAGCTCCCCCAGTTCACCCCAATCCGAATGGGTTTATGGTATTCGCAAGCGGCTTCAATCATTTGCGCAAATTGCGGATCGCGCTTCGCACCTTTACCCACATTGCCTGGATTGATGCGGTACTTGGATAAAGTCTTAGCGCACTCGGGGTGCTCTTTGAGCAGCGTATGGCCGTTGTAATGAAAGTCGCCAATGAGTGGAACGTGCACGCCCATCTTATCGAGCTGCTCCCGAATATAGGGAACAGCAGCTGCGGCAGCCGGCGTATTGACGGTAATGCGCACCATTTCTGAGCCAGCGCGCGCTAACTCTTTTACTTGAATCGCGGTTGCCAAGGCATCTTCGGTATCGGTATTGGTCATCGACTGAACACGGACAGGTGCATTACCACCAACGGTAATGCGAGCACTTTCCCAGACCACTTCCGATTGGCGTGAAGCGCGCCTAGACGATGGGCCAAGTGGTAATGAAGGTAAGCAATTCAACAAAGTTTTATTAGATGCTGTCATTGGGTTAGGAAATATTAACGGTTGACCCATTCGATGGGCTGCTCATAGAGGGCGCGCTCACGCACGCGAGTCCGATCAACCACATCACCGGCGAGTTGACCGCATGCTGCAGCGATATCATCGCCACGGGTTTTACGCACGGTGGCAATCATGCCCGCGTCTTGCAATAAATGCATAAATGCCTGAACACGTTGCGGCAATGAACGCGTCAGACCGGATTCAGGAAAAGGATTAAATGGAATCAGGTTGACCTTGCATTTAATGCCACTCAGTAAACGAATTAATTCTTTGGCCTGCGCATCGCTGTCGTTCACATTTTCGAGCATGCAGTACTCAAAGGTTAAAAAATCACGGGGTGCAAACTCCAAATAACGCTCACACGCTGCCAGCAATTCCCGCAGCGGATATTTAATGTTGAGTGGCACCAACTGATCACGCAGCGCATCATTTGCGGCATGCAAAGACACTGCCAACGCAACGGGGCAATCCTGCGACAAGCGATCCATCATTGGCACAACGCCTGAGGTGGATACCGTAACGCGGCGACGTGACAAGCCATAGGCATTGTCATCCAGCATCAAGCGCAAGGCAGTCAGCACGTTATCGTAATTGAGTAAGGGCTCGCCCATGCCCATCAGCACCACGTTTGAGACCACTCGGCCGCTGTACACATAACCGGGGGTTGGGTATTGCTCTAAACGCAATATCGCGTTCGGATCTTTTTTGAGTTCGTGCTCGGCATACCAAAGTTGGCAGATGATTTCACCGGCAGTCAGATTACGTGAGAAACCTTGATAGCCCGTGGAGCAAAAACGGCAGTTCACCGCGCAGCCAGCCTGCGATGAAATGCACAAGGTACCGCGGTCATCTTCCGGTATGAATACCATCTCAACCGCATCTTTGGCACCCACATCAATCAGCCACTTGCGTGTGCCGTCGATCGCCTGCTCATCCCGTATGACTGGCAAGGCTGTGATTTCAGCAGAATCGGCTAAGGAAGTACGAAAGGTTTTTGCTAGATCACTCATCGCGGCGATATCGGATACGCCGCGCTGGTGAACCCAATTCAGGAGCTGCTTGGCCCGAAATGGTTTTTCATTTAGACCCGCGACATACGCTGCCATACCGGCAGCGTCAAAATCCAGGAGATTTATGCGCGGGGTAGTCAATCAATTAACGCGAAAAGATGTTCATGCCTGGGAAAAAGAATCCGATTTCCACAGCAGCAGTTTCTGGCGCATCGGAGCCATGCACCGCATTGGCATCAATGCTGTCTGCAAAGTCAGCGCGGATGGTGCCTTTATCTGCTTTTTTAGGATCAGTTGCACCCATGAGTTCACGGTTCTTCGCAATAGCGTTGTCACCCTGCAGTACCTGAATCATCACTGGCCCAGAAATCATGAAGCTCACGAGATCTTTAAAAAATGGGCGGGCAGCGTGAACGGCATAAAACTGCTCGGCTTCTGACTGCGATAAATGCGCCATTTTGGATGCGATGACTTTGAGGCCGGCTTGCTCAAAACGGGAATAAATCTGTCCGATTACATTTTTTGCTACTGCATCCGGTTTAATAATAGAAAGGGTGCGCTCCATTGCCATGCAAAACTCCAGTGATTAATTCAATAGTAATAAAAAACAGCCAATTTTGACCAAAATTTTAGGGTATTGGCTGCCGATGCGGGTATTCTGCGTTTGTTCAACGCAGTGTAATTATACATTGCTTAGCCCGTATTTACCCCCATGTCCATAACCCTAAGCCATTGAATTTACTAGGTATAACCCTATTTTGTTTGTTCTTATTGGATTGGGCCCTTGATTTAATCAATTTTGTCTATACTTACTGTCAAAGTCCCGTGGTGGACTCACGTTATTAGATAAAAGGAGTCAATATGAGTGATTTGAACTCGTTCGGCTTTGGGCAAACAGGCTCAGTTGCAAATGCACAGGTCCGAAACAAGGTACTGCGTAATACCTACGCCCTGCTGGCACTTTCCATGGTTCCAACCGTCATCGGCGCTTGGCTCGGTGTTGCAATGGGATTCAAGCTATTTGAAGGCAGCCCCTTCATGGGCTTTATTGTCTTTATGGCTGTGGCCTTCGGTTTCTTCTGGGCGATTGATCGCAATAAGGACAGCGGCCTAGGCGTAGTGCTGTTGTTGGCCTTCACCTTCTTTATGGGCGTGATGCTGTCCCGTTTAGTTGGCTATACCCTGGGCACCTACAGCAACGGCGCAACCCTCATCATGGGTGCATTTGGTGGTACTGCCCTGATCTTCACGGTCATGGCCAGCATTGCTACCGTTAGCAAGCGTGACTTTGGCAGCATGGGTAAGTTCCTCATGATTGGCGTGATACTGCTGATCGTGGCTTCTCTTGCCAACATTTGGCTGCAAATGCCTGCCTTGATGTTGACATTGATGGTGTTAGCAATTGCGATATTCTCAGCTTTCATCTTGGTGGACGTTCAGCGGGTTGTCAATGGCGGTGAAACCAACTACGTGATGGCGACACTTGCGATTTACTTAAACGTGTACAACATCTTCACCAACCTCTTGGCCCTCTTTGGGATCATGGGTGGCGATCGCGACTAAGTAGTAGAGGTTATCAAGTGATTAAGCGCCCTGCGGGGCGCTTTTTTATTCCGGTGATTGAAGTTCAAAGACCGCAATCGACTCCACGTGCGATGTGTGCGGAAACATATTGATAATGCCGGCCGATTGCAGTTGATAACCGGCTTGATGTACCAAGATAGCAGCATCCCGCGCTAGGGTTTTGGGGTTACACGATACGTAGACTATGCGCTCTGGCAAGAAACCATCCCACTCATGCTGCCCTGCTTTACTTGCTTGAACAATGTTGGCCAATGCTTGGCATATTGCAATGGCTCCCTCTCTGGGCGGATCGATTAACCAGCGCTCCGCTTTGCCCCACGAAACAATGGTATCGATGCTGACTTCAAACAAATCGCTCTGCATGAAGTGGGCTTTGTGACTGAGGTGATTGTGCAGGGCATTTTCAGTAGCGCGCTCCACTAAACTCGCAAGGCCTTCAATGCCAAATACGGCACTCGCTGTGCGAGCCAATGGCAAGCTGAAATTGCCAATGCCGCAAAAGAGATCGAGTACCCGGTCGCCCGCTTGCACTTCCAGCAGTCGCAAGGCGCGACTCACCAGCGAGCGATTCATCAGGTGATTGACCTGCGTAAAGTCGGCCGGCTTAAACGGCATCTCAATGCCAAACTCCGGCAGGCGATAACAGAGTGTTCCAGTTGGCGGATGAAAAGGTGCCAAGCTTTGCAATCCACTAGGCTGCAACCATATCCAAACGTCATACCGATCGGCAAACGCCTTGATTGCAGTTTGGTCCGCCTCGGTTAGGGGCTCTAAATGCCGAATGGCTAAGGCCGTAACCCGACTACCAATCTCCTTGCCCTCGCCAAGAGCCAATTCAATTTGCGGTACTCGGCTCGGATCGCTGAGCGACATGATGAGCGCGCGCAGGGGCTCGAGTAGATCCGATACGTGCTTCGGCAAAATCGTACACGAAAGCATATCGGCCACATACGCACTTTGGTGTTCATGAAAACCCACTAGCACCGTGCCTTTTTTAATCGAGCGATTGACCACGCTAAAACGAGCGCGGTGGCGATAGTGCCAGGTTGGCCCAGCCATCGGTCGTAATACTTCTTGCGGTCTGAGCTGCCCGATGTGCAGCAGATCATCCTCCAGCACGCGCTGCTTGATCGCAATTTGCGCCCGAATATCCAAGTGCTGCATGGTGCAACCGCCACACACTCCAAAATATTGGCATGCAGGCTTGGCTCGAAAGACCGCTTCTTTCAGAATGTCGATTACTTTGGCTTTGGAGAAGCGTGATTTATCGCGGGTAATTTGGTAACGCACGAGCTCGGTTGGTAATGCGCCGCGGATAAAAATCACTTTGCCGCTTTCACCGCGTGCAGCCGCTTCCTCACTAGGCGCTAAACGGGCAATGCCCTGCGCATCGAGGTCTAAGCCCTCAACTACTATGGGACCCGATACGGCGTGACTTTCTGGCGCTACGCGTGCGCGTGATCGCCTAGGCATCGCCTGCAAAGCCAGCGAGGTATTCTTGCCAGGCTTGACCATGAGGCTCTTTGGCTTCTATCTCCAAATAGCGCTTCACAAAGTCCAACTCTTCATCATGCTCGGCTTGCGTCACACCGCCCCGCATCAGTTGGTAGCGGCAATACATCAGATAAGTATTAACCACATCGGTTTCGCAATAGCGCCGAATGTCGGCAATCTTGCCGTCTTGGTAAGCTGGCCATACTTGACTGCCATCCATGCCGAGCTTGCCCGGAAAGCCGCACAATTTAGCCAAGGCATCCAAGGGCGCATTGGCCCTGCCATTGAATT
Organism: Polynucleobacter meluiroseus; assembly: GCA_945947155.1. Lineage (GTDB taxonomy): Bacteria > Pseudomonadota > Gammaproteobacteria > Burkholderiales > Burkholderiaceae > Polynucleobacter > Polynucleobacter meluiroseus_G. Next base: position 9,518 of record CAMEXM010000036.1, read on the forward strand.
TGGCGAGCAAATCCATTAAATCCAAATGCCGCATGTGGTAGCGGCTAATGTAGTTGTTCCACTTAAACTCGCGGCTATCGCTATCTTGGCTCTCGCCCATTTCCCAGTAGCGCGGGGCATGCACTTGATTGATTAAAGCGCGGTAGTGTAAGACTGGCAAATCAAAGCCACTGCCATTCCACGACACCAATTGCGGGGTATACTTTTCGATCAAGTCGAAAAATGCCTGAATCAATACCTTCTCAGAATCATCTGGATTGGCAAGGGAGCCGACCTTAATTTGTGGCAAGCCTTCTTTAGTGGTACGCCGAATCACACAGGAGATCGCCACAATGCGCTGCAGATAAAGCGGTAAAAAATCGCTGCCGGTTTTATCTAAACGCAGTTGCATGACCTGTTGCGCTACGTCGCTATCGGCCATGCTCGCCGGGAAATCCTCCAGCCGGCGCAGACCTGCTACATCCGGAATGGTCTCAATATCAAATACCAGAACGGTTGTCATGCCACCTTAGGTTACTGCAGGAACGGCAGCGGATCTACGGGCTTGCCATTGACGCGCAGTTCAAAGTGAAGTCGCACGGAGTTGGTATCGGTATCGCCCATTTCTGCAATGGTTTGCCCTTTGCGCACCGTATCACCCTCTTTGACTAACAAGTTGCGATTGTGGGCATAGGCGGTGAGGTAGGTATTGTCGTGCTTTACGATGACTAAATTGCCGTAGCCGCGCAGACTGTTGCCGGCATAAACAACCCGGCCATCGCTCGCCGCCTGAATCGGATCACCTAACTTACCGGCAATGTCGATGCCTTTGTTCTTGCCGTCCACAAAGTCTTCCACCACCTTGCCTTTGGCTGGCCAGGACAAACGAATGCCTGGCGGTGGCGCATCGGGCTTAACTGCCTCAATCTTGGGTTCTGCTGCCGGCTCCGCCATTCTTTGCGGAGCAGGTGTGGCGGCCGCAGACGTCAACGGTTTTACGGTCATTGCGTTTGCAGGGGGTCTTACTAGCAATAGCTGATCGACTTCAATCAAATTGGGATCGGTCAGATTATTCCAGCGCACGATATCGCGATAAGACTGGCCTTGGTCGAGCGCGATCCGAATTAAGGTATCGCCCCGCTTCACGCGGTAATACCCCGGCGGCGTTGGAATGCTGGCTGTAGTTGCGGCGGATGCAGTGGATTCCGAGCGCGAACGGTCGATTACGATTGCGGGCTTTGTACGCGTAGTGCTGCAAGCCGATAGCAATACGGTGGAGCTTACAAGCATCAACACCAGTCGAGCGGGCACGTTGCTGCGCATCAATAGGGCGTTCCAGAATGGGCTAGGGTTTTTCATACTACCCCTGATTGTAAAGGTACAAAAAAGACCTCGTCTAGGGCCGTGCGCTGATAGCGGTGGGAGCTCACCCGCTCAATCAGGAGCAATTGCTGCTCTTTTGCATTGCGCGCCACAGGAGCAACCAAACGGCCGCCAATCGCCAGCTGATCCAGTAACGCATCCGGAATACCTAAACCCGCCGCGGCGAGAATGATCGAGTCAAACGGCGCGGCCTGGGGAAGACCTAAAATGCCATCGCCGTAAATTAAGCGCAGGTTTTTAATCCGAAATGGCCTTAAATTATCGCGGGCTAAATCATGCAGTGGCCGAATGCGTTCAATCGAATACACCTCATCGGCCAGCAGGCTCAATACAGCGGCTTGATATCCGCAACCAGTACCGATTTCGAGGACTTTATTCAGGGGCTGTTTTGATTTATGCAAAAGTTCGATCATGCGCGCTACGACCGATGGCTTGGAGATGGTTTGCTGATGCCCAATCGGTAATGCAGAATCTTCATACGCCTGCGGATGCAGTCCTGCATCCATAAAAGCATGGCGTGGCACGGTTGCAATGGCGTCTAAGGTTTTGGCATGCTTAACACCAGCCATAGCTACCTTGGTAGCAAGCGCCTGCCGGTGTCCAGCAAACCGATCTGCAGATGCCGACTTCAATCGCGATTCCAGCCGTTTGCACCCATCGCTTTTTGACGGGCGTGATCAGTAAGGTCTAGCTGCATCGGCGTAATCGAAATGCAGCCCTCATTAATCGCATGAAAGTCGGTGCCAGCCGAATCATCCTTGGCATCGCCAGCAGCGCCGATCCAATAAATCTTGTCGCCACGCGGATTGTTTTGCACCACGACTGGTTGTGAGTGGTGGCGATTACCTAAGCGCGTAACCCGCCAGCGTTTAAGTTCCTCGTAGGGTCGATTGGGAATGTTGACGTTGAGCAAGGTAGCAACACCATCAGTCTGCTGGGGGTTTTTTGGCATCGGGTGGGATAGCATTTGTTTGACGATGTCGTGCGCGGCTCGCGCTGCATCATCAATGCGGTTCCAGCCCCGATCGGTTTGGGAGAACGCAATGCCAGGAACGCCAAACATCACGCCCTCCACTGCTGCGGCAACCGTACCCGAATAGAGCACATCTTCACCCATGTTCTCGCCTTGATTGATGCCAGACACCACTAAATCGGGGCGATGGTCTAAATAACCCGTCATGGCAATGTGCACGCAATCGGTTGGGGTGCCATTAATAAAGACAAAGCCATCGCGCTCGCCGCCGGCAATCCGGTGAATCGACAAGGGACGCGACAGCGTTAAGGAATTGGAAGCGCCACTGTGATTTTGCTCGGGCGCAATTACCGTAATCCGGCCCAAGGGGCGGATTGCATTGACTAAAGCTAATAAACCAGGCGCTAAATAGCCATCGTCATTGGAGATCAGAATGTGGGGCAACGCGGAGTCGCCGGAAGGAAAAGAGGTAGCCATACCTTATGATACCGAGACTTTGGCAGGGGCTGGCAGACTCCGGCAACGGAACCAGCCGTAAATGACCGGCAATACCAGTAGGGTCGAAGACCGAATTACGACCTATAGGCTGAGGTTGGCCCGAACGCCGATGATATTGACTGGGCCGCGCGCCGCGTTATAGGCGGGGTTGGCGATCCGCTGGTAGTTTAGGGAAATAAACAGTTCTTTATAGGCCTTGACGCTGTAATAGGTCTCTATCACCTGCTCTGGCTTGTAACTGAGCTTGCCGTCGCCAATAAAGCTCGTCATGCCGCCGTCTTGCAAATAGCTGATTTGCGCCGATGAAATGCCATTCACAGCAAAACCAATCCCCAGGGTATCGCCAGGCCGAGACCATGAGGCGCCCTTCACGCTGACCCCACCCGAAAGCGATTTACTAATGTCGAGTGTCTGGGTTTCTGCAGCGCCGGGGTTCCAACTCCAACGGCCAAAGATGCCAACGTCTTGACTGAGCGCTTGATCAAAATTAAGTCCATAGCCCCAGGTATTGGTGGAGGCTTGCCGCACATTGGTGATGTTGGGCGGCGTGGTGTTGGTTTGCTGCGCAAGCCTCAGGGCGTTTTGATACGTGCCCATAAAGGCATGCTGCTGAAAGAATAATCCACGTACCGCGCCATCGCGTCCATTAATCGCATGCGTGCGCGTGAGCTCCACTTGATTGCTATAGTCTTTCGATAAAGAATAATCGAGCTGCGCTGTATTCGGTACGGTTGGTAAAGCCAAACGGGCCGCCTTCAAAATGTAATTGGCTTGATACCACTCGACTACAGCGCCGTAGGTATAGCCCTTGGTGTCCGCGGCATAACCATAGGCGCCCATCGAAAAGATCGACGCATTCTGAAACTCGGTACGTGGATCATGGCTGTAGGCATTGTCATCAAAGTAATCCAGCGTCGCAATCTTGCCGTAGCTCAGTACCAAGCGGTTCTTATCTAAATTGCCCGCCAATTGATTGGCCTCACCCGCGATGTGCTCTTGACCACCGCCAAGGCCAATGGTTTGGCGCAGAAAAGCCCGGGCGGTATAAAAAACAGGATTAGGATAAGCTCCCTTTTGCAACTCGCCGTTGTACGCACCGCCGACTCCAGTCAGTTGCCCATTAAACGGTGTACCTTGAAACATTTCGCCATTCCAATACACCTCTGCGCCTTGCCACAGCCGCGTGCCAATAAATGCCGTCGCGCTCAAGGAGTAGGCTTCGGCAGGACTGGCCGATTTTTTTAAGAGGCTATTTTGCCCAGCGTAGGGGGAATTAAAGTTATTGCGTTGCTGCAGCATGTAAGTCGCTTGCCCATGAATGCTCCAGCGCTCGGTCTCGCCCATCAGCGGCACTGTACTATCTACGACCGGCTCACTATCGACCGGTGCAAGCGCAAAGGCTGTACTCGTTCCTGCGCTAATACAGCAGCACAGAATCAGTTGAGCGTAAATGGGGCGGTTTAGAAAATACATGGGGGCAATCGATCGGGAATACCGCAACCCTAGCATAGGCATGTGGCGATTTAAAGAAATGCCACCCATACTACCAATCTGCATGAATCTACTGAAGTGAATGTACTGAAGTAAATTTACTAAGCTGATTTAATAAATACGAGGACTAGCCGACGGCGCGTCGATCCATCAGGGCCCGGGCCAAGGTACCGGAATCAACGTATTCCAGTTCTCCACCTACTGGTATGCCCCTGGCAATGCGGGTGACCTTGATGCCCTTGGATTTAAGAACTTCACCAATGTAATGGGCAGTAGCCTCGCCTTCGCTCGTGAAATTCGTGGCCAGCACGACTTCGCGAACGGGAAGACCGGTATCGGGGTTTTCAATCCGCGCCAAGAGCCGATCAAAATGAATTTCCGTAGGGCCCATACCGTCCAGCGGTGAGATGCGACCCATCAGTACAAAGTAGTTGCCTTTAAAGCTCAGTGTCTGCTCGACCATCACTTGGTCGGCTGGCGTCTCCACAATGCAGAGCATCGAGGGGTCGCGCCTGCCATCGGCGCAGGTAGAGCAAATCGCTGTTTCTGAAAAGGTATTGCATCGGCTGCAGTGCCCTACTTTTTCAACTGCTTCACCCAAAGACTGGGCGAGTAATGCAGCGCCATTGCGATCGTGCTGCAGTAAATAAAAGGCCATGCGCTGTGCGGACTTCGGTCCTACTCCAGGCAGAACGCGCAATGCCTCGACTAAGCGTTGCAGCGCATCCTGCGGAACATCGTTTCGTGCCATTAAAACGGTAACTTAAAGCCAGGAGGCATTGGCATGCCTGCGGTAGCGCCCGACATCAGTTTTTCACTGGCAGCTTCCACTTGCTTGAATGCATCGGCGTAGGCTACTACCATCAGGTCTTCGAGCATCTCGCGGTCTTCCATTGCGCCTTCGGCAATTTGCACGCGCTTGAGTTCGTACTTTCCGGATACCGTCACCTGAATCAGGCCATTACCTGCTTGGCCAGTGACTTCCATACTGGCGAGCTCGGCTTGCGCGCGCTTCATGTTTTCTTGCATCTGCTGAGCTTGCTTCATGAGGCCAGCAATATTGCCTTTCATCATTTTGTTTTCCCTCTATCAATAGGTATAAATTAATTTGGTTGAATTTGATTTAATTTGGCTTAATTCGTTCTAGGCAGGTCGAACGGAGCCACTCACCACCTTGGCACCAAACTCGCGCTCGAGTTGCTGCACAAAAGGGTCAGCAGCAATCCGCTCTTCGGCATTTTGGCGCTTCTCTTGCTGTACTTGCGCATCGATTTTGGCAACGGTCTTTTCAACAGCGCCTTCCACAATCTCAATCTGCACTTTTTTACCGTAATGCACGCTCAGCGCTTCACCTAAACGGCCAACGCTATCTACGCTCGCTAACTGCGGCAAGCTGGTAATCACCGTGGCTTTGACGCCTTGCGCAGAATCCACCCACTCTTGCAACTCGGTCTGGTGCGCGAGTTGCTGTACTAAACCGCGCACCGGTAAGGCCCGCATCAAGCTATGCCAATCGGGGCGATCGCTGCTCGATGCGCTTGCGGGAGATGCGGGTGTTGCTGCCGAAGTTACTACCTTAGGCGCAGACGCTGGAGTTGTACTGACTGCAGGCTTAGCTGAAGTTGGATTAGCTGCGGCTGGCTTGGCGGCAGCTGGAGCAGCTGAAGCTGACTTGCTAGTGTTAGCGGTGGGCGCTGCAGCAGTAGTTACGCTACCTGCACTTTGACTGGGTCCTGATCCTGCACTGCCTGGCCGAAAGGCCAGCATGCGCAGCAGTGCCATTGAAAAACCGGTTTGCTCATCTGGAGCAAGCGATAAATCAGGACGGCTGGTAATGGCGATTTGATAAAAGAGCTGGGCTTCTTCTTTGCTAAAGACGTTGGCTAAGCGGCGGATCTCGGCTGCTTCGGGCCAATCATCTAAAACGGATTCGGGGACGACTTGGGCGCTTGCTATCTTTTGTATGAGGCTGGCCAAATCTTGCAGCGCTAATGAGAAGGACATGCTGCGCTCGCCCATTTCATGCGCGACTGCTACGAGGGCTGCGCCGTCTTTATTGGCTAGTGCATCAAGTACCTGAATTAAATAGGCATCGTCCAGCGTACCCAGCATATTGCGTACCGACTCTTGGGTTACGGTTCCAGCAGCATAGGCAATGGCTTGATCGGTAAGGGAGAGTGCATCGCGCATCGAGCCTTGGGCTGCTTTTGCTAATACGCGCAGCGCGCCGATTTCGGATTCGACTTTTTCTGCGGCGAGAACAGTCTGCAAGTGCTCCACGATTAAAGGCACTGGCATTTGCTTGAGGTTGAACTGCAAGCAACGTGACAATATGGTCACTGGTATTTTTTGTGGATCGGTGGTCGCCAGAATGAACTTCACATGCTCGGGCGGCTCTTCTAAGGTTTTGAGCATGGCATTAAAGGCATGGTTGCTCAGCATGTGAACTTCGTCAATCATGTAAACCTTATAACGGCCATTGCTGGGGGCGTAGGATGCCTTCTCTAATAGCTGGGCCATCTCATCGACGCCGCGGTTACTGGCGCCATCCATTTCAATATAGTCAACGTAGCGCCCAGCATCGATTTCGAGGCAAGCAGCGCATTTGCCGCAGGGCTGGGATGTCATCTTGCCTTGGCCATCTGGGCCGATGCAATTAAGGGCTTTTGCCAGTATGCGGGCGATGGTGGTTTTACCCACACCGCGCGTACCGGTAAAGAGCCAAGCGTGGTGTAGGCGCCCCTGATCCAGGGCGTGGGTCAATGCCTTAACAACGTGGTCTTGGCCCAAGAGTTCGGGGAAGGTTTTGGGGCGCCACGAACGGGCCAGTGCCAATGTTGTCATGCGTCTATTCTAACAAGGGCTAAAATGATTGTGGACGGGCCTCCTCGCATGGTGGCTTGGTAACCTGGTCAGGTCGGGAACGAAGCAGCCAAACCCAAGTACTGCCAGTGCCGGGGGTTTGGCTCGTCCACTTTCTCTAATGGCGGCTCTAAGGTTAACCTGGCGGTTGGATTAGCCGTTTATTGGGGTGATTTACTTCCAAAAACACGATAAACGCCGGTCTATTCCAACAGCAAAGTCATGGTAAACCCACCGATTGCACATGAACTGGTCGACTACGATCAAGACCAGTAGGACTACCACTATAAATACCAGCAGCCATTTAAGAGAAGCATTCATGCGGCAAGATCCAGTTCATTGGTAAAGATGGGATGGAGTCTATATCGTTAAGACTCAATCTTGATTTTCTTAAACTTTCCGAGCAGCGCCAAACTCGCCAAGATTTGATTAGCCATATCGGCATCCATCTCCCCTTTGGCTAAGGCATACAGCACTTGGTCTGCGCGCTCGCTCTCAGGAGCGCCTAGCAAGGCTTTAAAGATTTGTCCTTGGCTCATACTCAAATCAAGCTGCAATGGCGTCAAATTAACTTGTATCTGGCTACCCTTGATGCCATAGCGCACCTGGGCGATCTCGATGAGTTCACTGCGTTGCTTTTCTTGGAGCTGGGCTAGCGTGGGTAAGACGGAATTGGTAACGCCTTCCACGCCCCCTGCAGCATCAGGCGAAGCAGCAACCGGTTCTACGGGATAGCCTTTGCGGGGGCGTTTATATACTAGGTCGTCTTCCATCGTTTACCTTGGCTTATCTTAATCAAGTGCCGTTTATTGCCCCCATAGTAATGCCTGTCTGGTGACGGGAACAAGACAGCCAAAGCCCTAAAAGCGACCGAGGGGTATGCCGCGGCTACTGCCATAGCATCCTCTCCCTATTTTTTGTATTACCAATAGAGACTAATCAGTAAGCAATAGCCCATATATAGAACGATGAATAAGCCTATGACAGCGACGGTGCGTATATCCAGCATGATCTTAAATAGACGCAATCGTTTGTGGCCACACTCAATCATTACGTACATCGCCGCCTCCCTTTGTCATAAAGCACTCAGCTTAGAGAGATACAGAGCATAAAAACAGGAGAAAAGGATTATTTAGTTGTAGGAAATGCCTGAGTTGGGAGTGAAGGTGTAGCCAAGCACACTCTTACTTCTTGCTCGCTTTAAGCTCTGCCTCGAGTTCATTGATTTTGCTTTGCATTGCAGCGATTCTGGAATTGAGCAGACCCACATTCAGGTAAGTCTCATCTGCAACGGGTGATGCGAGATGGCTAGCCCAGCCCAGCCACGAGGAATCATAAATTTTTACTTTCTTGTATCCCAGATTTTGAAGAACAACTGCGGTCTCTGCGGCGCGAACGCCGCTTTGGCAATACACCACAGTCTCTTTATTCGGGTCCAATTTGGAATAAAGCGCCTTGAGATCTTCGGTTGACTTTAAGGCCATGCCACTATTTGTTTTTACTTCGCGCTTAGCGAGTTTTGATCCCGTTGCTGGATCTT